>CALUGY010000058.1 GCA_944320295.1 uncultured Bacteroides sp. | reverse complement strand
CTGTGCCGCCCTGTGCTGCATTCCGCTGCTTGCCGCCGCGCAGACAAGCGAAAAGTCCGTGTCCCCCCAACGGCTCTACCAGGAGGGGCAAACGCTATTCACGCAAAAAGCCTACTCGGCGGCCATCCCTCCCCTGAAGGACTACCTGAAGCAGACCGAAGCCGACGGCCGCACCACCGTGGAGGCCGGGCAACGACTCGAAGCCGAATACATGCTGGCCTGCGCGGCCTACGAGCTGCGTTCCCCGCGAAGCGGCGAGTTGCTCCGCGCCTTCCTGAAGGAACATCCCGACACGCCGCACGGCAACCGCATACAGGCCCTCATAGCCTCCACGCTGTTCTTCGAGGAAGATTATGACAGCGCGCTGGAGGCCTTTGCCGAGGTACACCCCGAACTGCTGGCCAACAGCGAACGCGACGACATGACCTACCGCATGGCCGTGTCGTACCTCAAGACCGGACACTCCAAGGAAGCCGCCATCTGGCTGGAAACCCTGCGTGCCACCAGCGACCGCTACGAGGCCGACTGTACCTATTATATAGCTTACATCCGCTACACCCAACACCGTTACGACGAGGCGCTGAAAGGGTTCCTTGCCGTGCAGGGCGAGCCGAAGTACAAGGCATTGGCTCCTTACTACATAGCCGAAATCTATCTGGCCAAAGGCCAACCCGACAAAGCCGAGATCGTAGCGCAAAACTACCTTTCCGCCTACTCCGGCAACGAACATAGCGCGGAGATGCTCCGCATTCTGGGCACCGTGCAGTACCGTTACGGCAAGTTCCACGAAGCCATGAGCTCGTTCGAGCAATACGCGGAGGCCAACGGCGGGGAGATGCGGCGCGATGCCAGCTACATGCTGGGCATGTCATGTTACCAATGCGGCGTATATTCCAAGGCCGTCTCCGCGCTGGGCGAAGCAGCCATCGAAAACGACGCGCTGGGACAGAACGCCTACTTGCACATGGGTCTCTCGTACCTTCAGATGGTGGACAAGACAAAGGCGCGCATGGCTTTCGAGCAGGCGGCCGCTTCCGACGCGGACCCTGCCGTCAAAGAGCAAGCGGCCTACAACTATGCGCTTTGCATACACGACACGTCGTTCTCGGCCTTCGGCGAATCGGTCAACGTGTTCGAGAACTTTCTGAACGACTTCCCGCAATCGGCCTACGCACCCCAGATAAGCGGCTACTTAGTGGACGTGTACATGAGTACGCGTAGCTACGAGGCCGCCTTGAAATCCATCGAGCGCATCAAGCAACCCGCTCCGCCCATCCTGTTCGCCAAGGCGCGTATCTTGTTCCAACTCGGCACGCAGTCGTTCGCAAACACCGACTTCGAACAGGCCGCCGCATACTTCCATCAGGCCGTACGGCAAGCCGCCACGTTCGGCACACGCGGGAGCAAAATCCTGAACGAGTCACGTTACTGGGAGGGAGAGTCCCTCTACCGTCTGGGCAGGTTGCAAGAAGCCGCCGCCTGCTTCGACAGCTTCCTCAATATGGCAGACAAGAACACGGAAATGTACGCGTTGGCCTATTACAACCTGGGCTACATAGCCTTCCACCAGAAGAACTACACCGCCGCCCAAAGCCGCTTTGCCCGCTACGTGCAGCTGGAGAAGGGCGAGAACCGCGAAGCCTTGGCCGATGCCTACAACCGCTTGGGCGATTGTAGCCTGCGTGTGCGCCGTTTCGACGAGGCACGTGAGCATTATACCAAGGCAGAGGCCATGAACACGCCCGGAGGAGACTACTCGTTCTACCAGTTGGCCTTGGTGGCAGGCCTGCAAAAGGACTACGCCGGCAAGGTGCGCCTATTGGACGAACTGGCGCAGAAATACCCGTCGTCCCCCTATAATATCGACGCGCTGTACGAAAAGGGTCGCTCGTATGTACAGGACGGGCAAAGCACACAAGCCATAGCCACCTTCCGCGAACTGCTGGCCAAGTACCCGGAAAGTCCCGTGAGCCGCAAGGCCGCGACCGAAATAGGCTTGCTTTACTACCAGAACAATGACTATGAACAGGCCATACAGGCTTACAAGCTGGTGGCCACGAAATATCCCGGCAGCGAGGAAGCACGCCTGGCGTTGCGCGACCTCAAGTCCATCTACGTGGATGCAAACCGCGTGGACGAGTTTGCCGCGCTGGTGGAAGACTTGCCGGGCGGCATGCGCTTCGAGCCGAGCGAACAAGATTCCCTGACCTACATGGCCGCAGAAAAGCTGTACATGCGTGGAGACACGGCCGCAGCAGCCCGCAGCCTCGAACGCTACCTGCAAAGTTATCCTGAAGGGGCATTCACCCTGAACGCCCATTACTACCTCGGTGTGATGGCCCAGCAGCAAGGCGACGCGGAACGTGTACTCGCGCACTCCGGAAAGTTGCTGGAGTATCCCGACAACCCGTACTCTGAAGAGGCCCTGCTGATGCACGGCGAGGTACTGTTCAACCGCCAGCAGTATGCCGAGGCAATGGCCGACTACAAATGCCTGCAAGCCAAGGCCGCCACGGCAAGCCGGAGGCAACTGGGCACCACGGGTGTGTTGCGCTGCGCCGTATTGCTGCACGACGACATAGAGACCATACACGCGGCAACCGCCTTGCTGGAGGAAAGCAAGCTGGCTCCCGAACTGCAAAACGAGGCCCTGTACCATCGCGCCAAGGCTTATCTGTCCCAGAAAGCCGTGCAAAACGCCAAGGCCGACCTTACGGAACTGGCCAAGGACACCCGCACGGCATACGGTGCGGAAGCCAAATACCTGCTGGCACAGCAACTGTATGATGCCGGCGACTACACGGCAGCAGAGAAGGAGGTACTGGAGTTCATAGAGCAAAGCACCCCGCACGCTTACTGGCTGGCACGCAGCTTCGTCTTGCTGTCGGACGTATATGCAGCCCAAGGCAAGACGCTCGATGCACGCCAATACCTGCTGAGCCTGCAACAGAACTACCAGGAACAAGACGACATCCAGCCGATGATTGACGAACGCCTGGAGAAACTGAAATAAGACCGCGCCCGCACCGGCAAAAGAACAACACTTAAAAGGACAACAATCAGAACCGCAATCATGAAGAAATTACAATACGCCTTGATGGCCCTCGCGGCCCTGCCCATGGCAGCCCTGGCGCAAACGCAAGCCAACGACACCGCCTTGACACGCACAGTCGTCGTGGAACAAGAGTACACCCCGCACATCATGGATGCCACGAAAGTCAGCGCGCTGCCGCAAGTGGAGCCGCTGACCGTAACCAAGAAGGACATAGAATATGCCGAAACGCCCGCACCGGCTCGGCAAATCCCCGCCGAGGCCATGCAGCCCTTTGCCGGACAGGAGAAGCAGGCCAAGGCCACGCCCGGATACGTGCGCCTGGGATATGGCAACTACGGCAATCTGGACACCCGCGCCGACTACCGTTTCACACTCTCGCCGCGCGACCAGCTGCAAGCCACCTTCGCCATGGACGGCATGGACGGCACGCTGGACCTGCCCGGCGGCAGCGGCGAGTGGGATTCGTACTACTACCATACGACGGCGGCTTTGGGCTACAAGCACTCCTTCAGCCGGGCGGAACTGAACGTGGGCGGGAACTTCGGCCTCAGCAACTTCAACTTCATGCCGCTGGCCGTGACAGGCAAGCAGAAGTTCACGTCGGGCGGCGTGCACATCGGCGCGGCATCCACCTCGGCAGACATGCCCCTACAGTTCGCCGTGGAGACCAACATGCTCTTCTACCAACGGCAGAACGACCTGGCAGGCGCGGATGCCGGAGAGACCATGGCCCGCACCAAGGCAGACGTGTGGGGCACGTTGGACGGGCAGCAGTCCATCGGCGTGGCCCTCGGAATGGACAACGTGTTCTACAAGAACAACCTGTTTGACGACTACACGTCCCTCACCCTGACCCCCCACTACGACCTGCGCAACGAACATTGGGCATTCAGGGCAGGCGTGAACGTGGACCTGGCCTTCGGCTTCGGCAAGACGTTCCGCATATCGCCCGACGTGGAGGCACAGTACACCTTTGCCGACCGATACTCCATCTATGCCCAAGCCAAGGGCGGGAAACGGCAGAACGACTTCCGCCGGCTGGAAGCCTTCAACCCCTACGGCCTGCTCCCCTGGCAGCTCGATGCCACCTACGAGCAGGTGAACGCCGCGCTGGGAGTGCGTATCGGCACGCTGAACGGCATACGCGTAAACCTCTACGGAGGCTACCAGAACCTGAAGAACGACCTCTTCACGCTCTACCTCCAGACCGCTCCGGCCATCTCGCTAATGGACACGTGGAACACGGACAACCTGTACGCAGGAGCCGAGGTGAGCTATGAGTACAAAGACCTTGTGGCCCTGACGGCACACACCGTCTACCGCAAATGGTCGGCCGACGGGGAAGGCGACGACATCGGCGTGCTCTACTTCAAGCCCGAAGTAGAGGCCGACATCAAGCTGGAAGTGCGCCCCGTCAGCCCGTTGCGCGTACACATTGGCTTCCTCAAGACCACCCGCACCGAAACGAATGGCCTCCGCATGGACCCGGTAGACAACCTCTATGCCGGTGCCGACTACAACCTGTTCAAGGGCATCGCCGTCTACGCCCGCCTGGACAACCTGCTGAACAAGCATTACCAATACTACCCGTACATCCCCGCCGAAGGCTTCAACCTTGTGGGCGGCGTAAGCTTCCGCTTCTGACCGCATACGGGGACATCTTCCAAGACATACAGGGGCCGTGCCGCAGGGCGCGGCCCTTTTTCTTCTCTTTATGTGGCCTTTACAGGGCAGGAATCACCCCCTCTCCCAGCCCATATATCAGGCCTCCGGACGCGACATGTACGGAGCGCGGCCGCAACGCGTTGCGCGTTTGCTCGCAACACGTTCGGAGCACGGACGGAACATGTACGGAGTGAAGACCTGATTTACATGCTCCTACAACGGGTCGGAAGCCCGCCCGACATCCGGCTTTCATGCTCTTTTTTCAGAAAAGCCACTCAACATGAGGCGGTAACTAAATCTTTTTTCCTACTTTTGCCGCGAATTGTCGGCAAGAGCCGTCATAAAGAAGAAACGTATGCAGAAAAACCTCGTCATTGTCGAGTCTCCGGCAAAAGCAAAAACCATAGAAAAGTTCTTAGGGAAAGACTACAAGGTGCTCTCCAGCTACGGGCACATCCGCGACCTGAAGGAAAAGTCGTTCAGCATAGACATCAACAACGACTTCGCACCGATATACGAGATACCGGCCGACAAACGGGCGGTGGTGAACCAGCTCAAGGAAGAAGCCCGGCAAGCAGAAACCGTATGGCTGGCCTCCGATGAGGACCGCGAGGGAGAAGCCATAGCATGGCACCTGTCCGAGGTGCTGAAGCTGGAACCGGAACACACGCGGCGCATCGTCTTCCACGAAATCACGAAAACCGCCATACTAAACGCCATAGAACACCCACGCAACATAGACATCAACCTGGTGGACGCGCAGCAGGCACGCCGTGTGCTAGACCGCATCGTGGGCTTCGAGCTGTCGCCCGTGCTGTGGCGTAAGGTCAGGCCCTCGCTGTCTGCCGGGCGCGTGCAGTCGGTAGCCGTGCGCCTCATTGTGGAACGCGAGCGCGAGATCAACGCATTCAAGAGCGAAGCCGCCTACAAGGTGGTGGCCGTGTTCTTCCCGGCCGATGCCGACGGCGACGACGTGAAGATACGCGCCGAACTGGCAAGGCGCATCAAGACCAAGGAGGAGGCACAACACATATTGGAGCTATGCCGCAAAGCCTTGTTCACGGTGAGCGACATCAGCACGAAGCCGCTCAAAAAGGGGCCTTCGGCACCTTTCACCACATCCACCCTGCAACAGGAAGCCGCCCGCAAACTGGGCTTCACCGTGGCGCAGACCATGATGCTGGCCCAGCGGCTCTATGAGGCCGGACGCATCACATACATGCGAACCGACTCGGTGAACCTCTCCGAATATGCCATAGCCGGATGCCGCGAAACCATAGCCAAGCTCATGGGCGACCGCTACGTGCACCCGCGCCACTTCGCCACCAAGACCAAAGGCGCGCAGGAGGCGCACGAAGCCATCCGCCCCACGAACATGGGCGCACGGAAGATTGAGGGCACCATGCAGGAGAAACGCCTGTACGACTTGATTTGGAAGCGTACCATCGCCTCGCAAATGGCGGACGCGGAGATGGAAAAAACCACCGTGAACATCACGATAAGCGGCTCGGAAGACCTGTTTGTCACTACGGGCGAGGTGGTGAAGTTCGACGGATTCCTGCGCGTGTACCATGAGTCGCGCGACGACGAGGCCGAAGGCAGCGAAGCCGACAGCACGTTGCTCCCCCCGCTCAGGGCCGGGCAACCGTTGCGCTACGAAAACATCACCGCCACCGAATACTTCAGCCAACACCCGCCCCGCTACACGGAGGCCAGCCTTGTGCGTAAGCTGGAGGAACTGGGAATAGGCCGCCCGTCCACCTACGCGCCCACCATATCTACCATACAGCAGCGCGAGTACGTGGTGAAAGGCGAAAAGCCGGGCGAAAAGCGCAGCTACAACGTGCTAGCCCTACAAGCGAACGGCGACATGACAGACGATACCTTTGAAGAGGTAACAGGTGCCGAGAAAGCGAAGTTGCTGCCCACCGATACCGGCACCGTTGTGAACGACTTCCTGACAGAATACTTCCCCGACATACTCGACTACAACTTCACCGCCACGGTAGAGAAGCAGTTTGACGAGATAGCAGAAGGCGAAAAGCAATGGACAAGCGTGCTGAGGACTTTCTACGACAAGTTCCATCCCTCGGTGGAAAACACCCTTGCCACCAAGAACGCCCACAAGGCAGGCGAACGCATATTGGGCACCGACCCCGCCAGCCAAAGGCAGGTGTCGGTCAAGATAGGCCGCTTCGGCCCCATGGTGCAAATAGGCATCGCCGGAGACAGCGAAAAGCCCCGGTTCGCACAGCTGAAAAAAGGCATGTCCATAGAAACCATCACGCTTGAGGAGGCCTTGGACCTGTTCAAGTTGCCCCGCACGCTCGGTGAACACGAGGGGCAGACGGTGACCGTTGGTTCAGGCCGCTTCGGGCCCTACGTACATTGCGACAACATCTACGCCGCCCTGCCCGCCGGCACGAATCCATTGACTGTCACGCTGGAAGAGGGTGTAGCCTTGCTCGAAGCAAAAAAGCAGGAAAACGCACGCAAGCATCTCAAAAAGTTTGACGAGGAACCGGAGCTGGAGATAATGAACGGCAAATACGGCCCCTACATAGCCTACAAAGGTAGCAATTACAAGATTCCGGAAGGCATCGTACCTGAAGACCTGAGTCTGGCATCGTGTCTGGAACTGGTGAAACTGCAAGCCGAAAAAGGTGCCGGGCGCAAAAAACGCACTTCCAAAACCACCAAAAGCACCAAGGCAAAAACGGCGAAAAGCGAAGTAAAAAAGTAAAAAGAACCATCCAATACCGGACAAAGACAAAGGAGAAAGCCATGAATCTTAAACACGCTTTATGTTGTTTGGGCGCAACAGCAGCCCTCTGCACGGGATGTGGCAATCCGGCACAGACCCAAAACGCAGAACAAAACCAAAACGGGCAAACCACACGGGTGGGCAACGATAAAGACGAGCATGGCTGCATATCTTCCGCAGGTTACACATGGAGCGAAGCACGCAAAGATTGTATCCGCCTGTGGGAAGCGGGAATACGCATGCACTCGACAACAGGTGGTACTGAAACGTTGTTCCTCGTGTTCAGTCCGGATTCTGCACAGGTGGAGCTGTTTTTCTCGGAAGAGGATATGCCCAACGAGATGCTGCAACGCCGGGCTTTGCCCTCAGGCGGATACGTTTGGAACGTAGAGGACGATGACACGAAGAATGTCCGCTGCGAACAAGGCGCGTGGATTGTAAGCCAACGCGGGAAACCCATCTATCGCCAAGCCGACGAAGCGGACAAAAAATGAGCCTGATAACTTGCGCGAAACAATGGATAGTCTCGCTTATCCGTCTGTTCATCCCCAGGCAATGCGTTGTTTGCGGCAAAAGCTTGGATGAATACGAAGAAGCGCTCTGCTTGGAGTGTAGCGCAAAATTGCCGTGCACCAACTACCACCGTTGGCAAGACAATCCCGTTGAGTGCTCTTTCTTAGGGAAGATGCCTTTGGTGCACGCCACCTCCTACTTTTATTACCATAAAGGAAGCGACTACACACACATACTGTATGCGTTAAAATACCATGGCAGGAAAGATGTGGGTGAAATAATGGGACGCGCCATGGCCGCCGACTTGCAGACTTCGGGCTTCTTCCAAGGCATCGACATCATCTTGCCGGTTCCCCTCCATCCCAAAAAGCTCAAAGCCCGTGGATATAACCAAAGCGAATGGCTGGCCCGAGGAATTTCCGCCATAACCGGAATACCCATAGACACCACCTCTGTGATACGCACAGTAAACAACTCCACCCAAACACGCAAGACTGCCTATGAGCGTTGGGAGAACGTGGACGGCATTTTTGCCGTGCATGATGCGCACAGCCTCATCGGCAAGCACATCCTCATCGTAGACGATGTGCTCACTACAGGTTCTACCATCACCGCCTGCGCCGATGCCCTTACAGGAGTGCTGGGCATACGCTTCAGCATTCTGACTTTGGCTGTAGCAGTTTAGGACTCAAAAGCAAGGCTTCCGACTTTCTGCAGAAGGCACATCGCCTGCAACCACGGGCCATCCGCCCTGCCAATCCACACGGTCGAGCATCAATACACGCCCGTCAGGGTTCTCCACACTTACTGCATGATACAACACCCAGTCATTCCCGTCTTTATCAGACACAATCTCCGAGTTATGCCCGGTACCTACAAAAGAATCGCTTTTGTGGATGAGAATTTCATGGCAGTTGTCCAACATGCGGTTACCTTCTTTATCCACATAAGGGCCCAAAAGGTCTTTAGAACGCCCGACTACCGTTGTATAAGTACTTCTCAACCCCTCGCAGCAACTCCCTATAGAGGCAAATAAATAGTAATAACCGCCCTTCTTGTGAATGTAAGTGCCTTCGTATGCCGTGCCGGCAATCTTTCTCGGAACCTCCCCTTCCTTTACAGACAAACCGTCATCGGACAACTCCACCGCATAGATACCACGGAAACTACCCCAAAAGAGGTATTTTCGCCCACTATCTTCTATGTAGAAAGGATCGATGGAGTTCTTGACGCCGATTTCGTTACTGCGGAACATCTTACCATGATCGGTAAAGGGGCCGACCGGATTATCGGCAGTAGCGCACCCTATACCGCACGTCCATTCCCCACCCCATGCGGACATGGAATAGTAGAGCACGTATTTGCCCCCTATCTTATTTATGTCGGGCGCCCAGATTCCGCCCTTTTCTTCAAAATCCGGACGTGTTTGATCGGTAAACGCTGTACCGACATATTCCCAATCGGTCAAGTTCTTGGAACGGTGGATGGGTAAATTCCTGATGTCCTCAGTAGCATACAAATAAAAGAAGCCATCGTCCCCTCTGACAACAGAGGGGTCTGGAAGGCTATAATCAATGACAGGATTGCGATATACATCAGCTGTCATGTCCTGCGCAGACAAGCGCATGGATGTTACTGACAATGCACAAACAGCAAACCAGAAAGTACCTCGCTTCATTTCTTTAACCTTGGAGTTACATATTCCTGTTCTATTCTCATACGGTCTGTACCATCTACCGCTTCAAAGTACACTTCCCCGATGTGCATCACACGGGGATGGATGGTTCCTTTGCTCTTATGTGAGTGGAAAACGATGCGCAAACGGCCTTCTTTATCCTTGAAGATGGTATTGTGCCCTACTCCCACCAAAGAGCCGGGACTTTGCAGCAAAGGGTTTTCCTCATATTTCTCCCAGTCTCCAAGCAAATCCTCGGCAACAGCACAACCGATGCCATAGAAAGGGCTTTCATAACTATTCGCAGAATAGGTCATATAGTACAAGCCTTTATGCTTGATAATAAAAGGAGCTTCATTGACGCGCGGCCAAACCTCTTCCCATTGCTGTGAGACATGCAGGCAATGGTGCATCGTCTCCTTCTTGATAGCGCAAAGGTCTTCCGTCAATTCTGCAATCCAAATGTTGTTTCCATCGTTAAACCGGACGAAGGACAGATAAGGCGTACCGTCATCGTCTATGAACAGAGAATGGTCTATGCACTTCTCGTCGGGCAGCATAGGCTCGTCCCCTACCTGCACAAAAGGCCCGGAAGGCGAAGCGGAGGTTGCGACACAAATATGTTCGTTCGCGGAGTAATACATATAGAACTTGTCACCCACTTTGTAGACTTCGGGAGCCCAGAACCAGCGCTCCCCCCAAGAGTCCTTTTTATCCAGCGCCAAACCTTTATATTCCCACGTCTCCAAATCGTCGGAGACATAAACCTCTATACCGTTGTCCGAATGCGTCCCGTAAGCATAATACGTATCCTCATACAACATGATGAAAGGGTCTGCCAAAGGCACTTCGTCTTGTGGCAAGGCAGAAGCATTCAGCATAAAAGGGGCAAACAGCCCGCAAACAAACGCAAACAAATCTGCTTTCATATTCTTCGCTATCTTAATTATAAATACTCCTTTACAGGTCGTTCTGTACGCCCAACATCACAAATCCGCGGGGAGGCAACGTCACTTGATAGTTCTCCGTCAGGACCGGCATTGCCTTCCCTTTCTCCAGCAGGTTTATGGGAGTCTGGCCCAACAAGATGCCTGTGTTCTTAAGATTCATCTTGATAGTCGCCGTGCTATCCTGGAAGTTCATAATAACCAGCGCAGTCACTTTGCCGTCTTTGTTGCTGCGCTTGAACACCGAATACTTGCTGTCGTCGTTCGAAGGGATGCAGGTGCGCTGCCCCATCGGAGCCAAGCCCGTGTAACTGCTCTGCAGACGTATAAGGCGGTAGAACTTTTCTTGGTCTTCCTTCGGCCACGTGTCCAATATAAACTGGGCTATATACTCCCTGTGATGGTTACCGTAATGGTTTATCACCATCGTGCCGGCGGAAACCAGATATGCCAGTTCGAAAAGGCGCTCCTCGTTCGTTGCCGGAATCTCCCACATGGGCGGGGTGATGGTCACGGCATCCATGGCTACGGCAAGGTCACGGTATCCCTTCAACAGGCCGTTCAGCTTGGAAGGATTGTGCGTCCGCAAGGCTTGCAAGGCCTCGCTCCGCTTGCCTCCGCCCCAACCGTATATGTCGAAACCCTGGATAAGGTGGAAGCCGAACTTGCCCATCCACCGGTCTATGTTGCCGCTGCCTTCCGCGTTGGTCAAGATGCCCCTGCGGGTAAGCACCTTGGCTATGGACTCGTTTATTATCTCATCGGTGATGCCGTCGTACGCCTCGGGCGCATCGAGGAGGACACCGTCCACGCCTTTGTCCGCCCAGAAGTCCAGGTAACGGCGGCATTCGTCCTGCCACTCCTTGTTATGGAAGTTGTAGCTGGGGATGCGCCCTTCGGCCCCGTCGGAGTTGCCCCAGAAAGAATAGTAATAGGCTTGTGCCCTGTCGCTCCAGAACCATTTGTCGTCATGCTTCTTGTCGCTGAAGTGGAACCAGTTGCGCTCTTTGCTGTAGACTCCGTTGCGCTGGTCGTCGCACGCCTTTTGGAAGAAGGGGGCCTCGTACCAGCAATAGCCCACGTTGCCAAAGAACGTCAGGCGCATGTCGCGGGCATGGGCTTCGCGTATCAACTCCTCAAAATCGGCCAGCGTACCGATGGACGGGTCGATGGCGTAGTTGTTCGTGGCGCCCAGCCCGCCCCACACGGAGGGGTCGCCCTCGTAGATGGAGGAAAGCTCGATGTTCCTGTAACCTTGGGCCACCAATATGTCGAGGCTGTCCGTAATGGACTTCAATGACTGCCTGTAGTATTTGGGGTAATACCGCGTCATGCCCGAGGAGTTCTCCCACCACGTGGCATTAGTGGGCGAGCCAGCCCCCTTGACAAGGAACGTGCGGCTACTGGCCTTGCTCTTGTTCTTGGCATCCAGCACCGTCAGACGGAGATAGCGGTAAGTGCCGGCAACATCCTTTACATACTCCGAACCGGCAACGCCGTCGCGGCAATCGGCCAGCAAGGTCCAATCGGCATTGTTGCAAGAACCTTCGATGGTGAACGACCAGACATCTTCTTCCGCAAAGACTTGCTTGATGGAGCTTACCTGGCACGGCAAGCCCAGGTCCACGCACAGCCATTGCGGGTAGTCGGGACTGTCCGCGTACCAGAAGGTGCCATCGTCGCCATCGAACGCCATTTTCTGCATGTGTGCCCTGTCGTGGTATGAGGAGGTCGTGGCAAGGGCCTTGAACGACAGCTCCGTGCCCTCTTCCGCCACGTTTGCCGCGTCGTCGGTGCCCAAGACACGGAACTCGCAACTGTTTGCCCAGAATCCTTGCGACGAACCCAAAACAGTCAAACGGACATAGCGGAAGTCTCCCTCGACGGGCGACTTGAAGTCGAAGCCTTCCACTCCCTGTGCGTTATCGACCAGCATCTGCCAATCCAGCTTGTCGTTGGAGCCTTCCACCAC
This sequence comes from uncultured Bacteroides sp., assembly GCA_944320295.1. GTDB lineage: Bacteria > Bacteroidota > Bacteroidia > Bacteroidales > Bacteroidaceae > Bacteroides. The sequence continues at coordinate 4,362 of CALUGY010000058.1, read as the reverse complement.
GTATTTCCACACGTCGTGGTCCTTGAATATCTGCTGGATGCCGGACAAACGGCAAGAACGCTCCAAATCGACCACGAAGGACTGGGGGTAGGTGCCGTCTTCCGCCACCCAGAAGGTCGAGATGTTCCCGTCCAGGGCATCTTCTGGCGCATGTTTCCCAGGAGAAAGCACGTTCGTGCTCAACTTGCCCAACGACAAGTTTTTTCCCGCGTCCGTCCCGTTGATAATGAATTCCTGCACAGCGGGCTTCAGGCCGTCCGCCGACTCCAACACCGTCAGCCTCACAAAGCGGTAAGTACCCTTCACGCTCTCTGCAAAGACATCGCCCGACATGCCCTTCGAATTGTCTACCAGCAAAAGCCAGTTTTCCCCGTCCAACGAGCCTTCCAACTTGAACTTCCACACGGACGACTGGCGGAACACCTGACAGATGCTTTTCAAGGCGCGGGGAGCCTTCAAGTCGACCATAATCCACCCGTCCGCCTCCTTACTCTGCCAATAAGAGTCGAGGCTTCCGTCTATCGCCTTGACAGCGGCATGCCCTCCCCTGGAGGACGAAGCCGTGACTTGCGCCCCTATTGAAAGATTTGCTTTATTTTGTGCGAAAACTACATTACCCTTGTCCGAACGACCGCCTGCCGCTCCATGCGAAAAGGCCGGGACAGACAACAAAATGCCCAATAACCAAACAAACTGATGTTTCATATACTGCAAATTTAATTATTATACCTCTTTTGATTGCACAGGATTACCGTTTTTTTAAAGGCGGAAACCTATTGCATAGTTAACTCTGTCATTTTCAACGTCCAGACGCAACATGTCGCGAGCGAGGACGCAACACACAGCGAGCAAGGGCGCAACGCGTTGCGCTTGCGGTCCGAACGTGTTGCGCCCATACCCACATAATATCCGCCTTTTCCGCAGCACGTTAGTTGCCTCCCCACCCGGGATTTTGCACGAAGATGTCAGGCGCCTTGTTCACTTCTTCCTGATGGAAAGGCCACAGGTAGTGCTTCGGTGCCTCGAACACACGGTCTTCCACCCAAGTACGTTTGAAGAACGTGTCGTCGCGGGCGTTGATGTCCATGCCGTGCACGGCCTTCACCTGGTCACTAATCTTCCAGCGGTTGCAGTCGAAGTAGCGGTGCGTCTCCAAGGCCAGCTCCACCTGGCGTTCATGGCGTATCCTCTGCCTCATCTCGTCCTTCGACAGGCCCTTCGGCAAGCCGGGCAGGCCTGAACGCTTGCGGATAAGATCCACATACGTATAAACGTCGTCCACCGGGCCGGATGCCTCGTTCAAGGCCTCGGCATAATTCAAATAGATTTCGCCCAGACGGAAGTAGTTCCACGTCTTGTTTACGAACTTGCCGTTCAGGATGTCCACACCGTCCTCGTCCAGGAACTTGCGCATCAGGTAGCCCGTCGTCGTATAGTCCGGACCGCCGGTGCGACCATCGGGCGCCCCCATGCGGAAGTCGAGCTTGCGCCCTCTCCAAGTGGCCCCGCAATAGTTTATGGTAGCATAGAAGCGCGGCTCCCTGTCGACAAACATGTTGAACGTACCTGCCTCGTAGTAGCCGTCGTCGTCCGCCACATCCGTAAAGCCTTCCTCGGAATAACCGGAAGCGGGATTGATGATGGGGCTTCCATCGGCATTGTATCCCTCGATGGGGGTACTCCCGTCCTCCATCTCATACGCGTCTATCAGTTCCTGCGTGGGACACAGGCCCGACCAGCCGCCCAGGCTGAGCGGCGCGGCCGCACGCTCCATCTGGTCGTAAATGGCCACGTTCTTGGCCCAAATGACCTCCTGGTTCCAGTTCTCTACAAACAGGTCGCGGTAGTTCTCCATTGGGTCTCCCGACGGGGCATAATACAAGTCGTATCCGGCCGCCCTCATCTCGTCGATGCATTGCTTGGCATAGTCGGCTGCTATTTTCCAGCGGCCTTCGTCCTTCGTGGTGGGAAACAAATGCACGCCCTCCTTGTCCACAAAGTCGGCATAGTCGGGATTTCCGTTCCACAAGGGGCTTGCCCTGTAGAGCAGCAACCGGCACTTCAGGGCCATGCAAGCCGCCTTTGTCACACGGCCGTAGCGGTCGGAGCCTTCTTTCATTTTGAGCATCTCGCCGGCACGGTCGCACTCGGTTGCTATAAAGTCCACACACTCGTCCAGCGTGTTGCGCTTATACAACTCGGCGAAGTCCGCGTTCGGGTCTATCACATTCTCGGTGATATGCACCGGCCCGTAGATGCGCAACAGCTGGAAGTGGAAGAACGCCCTTAAGAAGATAGCCTCGCCTATCCAGCCCGTGCGCTTGCTCTCGTCCATCGGTACATTGCCCACATTCTCAAGGAAGATGTTCGTCTTCCGGATACCTTGGTATGCCATGTTCGATATGTCTTTCAGCACATTGTCCGGTGTCCAAGAGCCGTTGTTCATGAAGTAGGCAAAACAGTTGGTATACGGGTAATCCAGTTCGTCAGCCGCTCCGACAAACGGGTTATGCCCCCAGTCATTGGTGAAGTTCAGCTCCCACGGAGTGTTCCAATAAATGGACGACAGGAAGCGCTCCGCATAGTTCTCCCGTGCAAAGACGTCCTCAAGTGTCAAGTCCTCGTCCGGAGCTTTCTCCAGATAATCCACACACGACGTATTAACGCCCAGCAACAACGTCGTCAAAACTGTGCATACAATGCTTCTATATTTCATCTTCATATTGTTTTATCGTTATTAAAAATCCACTTGCAATCCAAAGTTCACAGCCCGCTGTATCGGATACCAGTTGTCCGACTCAGGGTCGATCGTATGGTTTACCTTATCCCATGTATAAAGGTTGGTACCGTTCACAAAGACTCTTATATTGGCAATCCTTATCTTGCTCACTACCTCCTTCGGCAATGTATATCCCAATTCCAGGTTCTTTAATCTCAGGTAGCTGGCATCCTTTAACCAAACGGTAGAACGGCGCATGCTCTGCGTGTTGAAACCGTCTGTCACTACCGGGTATTTCGCCGTCGAAGCGGTTTCCGGCGTCCAACGGTTGTCATATATCTCTTTGAACACGTTGAAGAAGCCCATACCACTCGAGAACGGCCAGAATGTGCGGTCTTCGAACCACGTGCTTGTACGGGCCGCTCCGGTGAAATACGCACTCAAGTCAAAGCCTTTGTACTCCAACGTGCCGCCGAAGCCGAACATCAATTCCGGTTCACGAGTATAACCTATGGCGCATTGGTCGTTGGTATCGATAATCTTGTCCCCGTTTATATCTGCATACTTCACATCGCCGGGGATGGGACGGCCACCCAGTAACGTCTGATCATACCAGTTGTCTATATCTTCTTCTGACTCAAAGAAACCGACAGCCACCAGGCCGAAAGGCTGGCCGATAGGATGCCCTATTTCCGACAAATTAGGATAAAGCGGGGTAGGCTTGTCGTTTTCAAGCACGTTACTGCGGGCAAATGTCACATTGGCCCTTAAAGAATAAAACAGTCCTGAAGCCGTACGATCCTTGAACTCCAATAGAGCATCGAAACCTTTGTTTTCGGCCATGCCCAAGTTACCCCATAATACACTTTCCGGTAAGAATCCCGCAGAAGTAGGTACAGATTGACGTTGCATCAAAATACCCTTTCTTTTCTCGTAGAAGAAGTCGGCTTGTAAGGTAATGCGGTCTCTCCATAGCCCCAAGTCAAATCCCAAGTTCGTTTTAATGGCAGTTTCCCAAGTCACATCGCTATAACCTATTTTGCTTTCAGTAATACCCTCCCATATTATCTGGTCCTCGCCAAAGTAAGCACGCTGTTCAGCGTTAGGGCCCATTTTGGTCAAATACAAGAAGCGGTCTCCACCAATCTGGTCGTTCCCGACCTCTCCATGGGAGAAGCGTAGCTTCAGATTACTTACAAAATTATCCTCCCAGAAAGGCTCGCCAGACACCAACCAACCTACTGATACGGCAGGGAAGAAGCCCATTCGCTTACCTTTCGGGAAGTTCTCGGAGCCATTATAACCTGCATTGAATTCGATGAAGTAGCGTTGCGCATAGTCATACGTTGCACGCATGGCTATTCCCTGACTTCTGTAAGGCAAGTTCATGATGGATGTCCCGGCTGACAAATCATCGTACTGCCGACGGTTGAACAACACCATGCCGCCGACAGAATGCTGTCCGAAAGTGCGTTGGTAGTTGAGCGACAAGTCCATGTAGATGGCCCTGTTCGAATTCTGCTGTATGCTATAACCCATTGCCTCGTCTTCCCGATGCGTGATATACGAGTCTTCCCCTGTTACCGGGTCTTTTCCAAGATATTGCTTTATGCCAAAGTTCTTATAACGCAAAGCTTTGTTGG
>CALUGY010000057.1 GCA_944320295.1 uncultured Bacteroides sp. | reverse complement strand
CAAAAGCATCGCGTAACCTGACAAAGCGGTCACCTATCAGATTGTACGCTTTCATTACACGAATACCCTGTAAGTATTCTTCCAACCGATTTCCAGCATTTATTTTTGCTTGAATTTGCCTGCCGCTCAGACTCCGCTGCGCCTTTGTGCTTGCCCACAACACGAGCAAGGCAAGCGGCAGGGCGGCAAACATGCTGACTGCCATCCGCCAGTCTATCCATATCAGTGAGGCAAAAGCCAGTACGGGCATGACCACTGCGCCCATCAGTTGGGGCAGGTGGTGCGAGATGCCGGTTTCCGTCATCATGAAATCTGTGATGAGCATGGAAGACAAATCGCCGGGGTCGCGCCTCGACAGAAAGCCCAACGAAAGTTTCCGCAGGTGTTCCGCCAGTGCCAAACGTCCCGAAGCACCCATCTCGTAGGCTCCACGGAAATTGGCTCGGTAAGATGCCCTTTCCGCCAAAGCCATGACCGACATATACACAGCCATAATGCCGAATATCCACCACAGGCGGACGGTGTCAAGCGGTTGCCCGTTTCCGTCGAACGCATGGAAGATGATGCGTATCGCCTCTATGGAAAGGCAAAACGGCACGATATTCACCAAGTTGGCAAGCATGGTGTAACCGACAGGCTTGTAAAGCCGTTCCGTGTGTCCTATTGTAATGTTTTTGATTGCGTTCATATACAGTTGTCCTTCTATTCAGTTTTTGTTCGACGTCCAATGGTACGCGCTCGTGTAGGCATCCCACATATTTTTATATACGCCTTCCGTCGCGGACAGTTGTTCATGCCTTCCGCATTGCACGATGCGCCCCTCCTTCATCACGACAATCTGATGCGCGGAGATAATGGAAGAAAGGCGATGGGCAATCACGATGACCGTCTTGTCCTTTATCAACGACTGCAAGGCCAGCTGCATTTTATGCTCGTTTTCCGGGTCGGCGAAGGCAGTAGCTTCGTCTAATACCAGTATCGGCGCATTCTTCAAGATGGCACGCGCCACACATATCCGTTGCGCTTCGCCGCCGGACAGGAATACCCCTTTGTCGCCTATCCTTGTCTCGTAGCCTTGCGGCAGGCGCGTGATGAAGTCGTGGCATTGAGCGGCTTTGGCAGCGGCTATCACCTTTTCTTTTGTGGCAGACGGGGAGCCGACGGCGATGTTCTCATACAGCGTGTCGTAGAAAAGGAAGGTGTCTTGAAAGACGAATGAAATCCTGTCCATCAGCGTTGCCGTGGCTATCCGGCGAATGTCCACACCGCCTATGCATATTTCCCCCTGCTCCACATCCCAAAACCGGGGTATCAGGTTGGCAACCGTTGACTTGCCGCTTCCCGACGGCCCGACGAGGGCGGTTATCTTTCCCTGCGGCGCCACGAAGCTGACATCACGCAGGGCTTCCGTCCGTGTCCCTTGTTCCGTGTTTTCGTAGGAGAAAGACACGTGGCGGAATTCCACATCGGATGAGGCAGGCACTTTCGGATGTTCCGGTTCGGGCACAGGCTGCTTTCCCAGTATGCGGTCGATGCGGCTCACTCCTTCGTTGATGTCGCGCGTATTCCCTCCCAAGAAAGTCAGTTTGTAAACGGGTGAAGCCATGCCCGGCCCCATGATGATGAAGAACAGCCACACCACAGCCAATGATAGCGACTGCGGACTGGCTTGCACGAGCAGGATGCCCATAGGAAGTATGAACGTCACCATCGAATTGAGGAGGACGGTAAACGCAATCATCCCGTTCTGATACGTATCGCAACACTTCAAGGCGAACGTCTTGTATGCCTGAATCTCGGCGTTGAACTGTCGGAACGAGCGGACGCTCTGCCCGAAAATCTTGACCACGGGCATTCCCCGTACATATTGCACGGCGGACGCGCTCATCTTTTCCTGCGCATCGTAGTAGATGGCCATGAACTCCCTTGCCCGTTTCCCCATGAAGTTGGAGAATTGCAGGAAGAGGCTAAGCGCCACGACCACTAAGCAGACCACCGTCAGCCACGCATCCAACGTGAAGAAGATGGCCAGCATCACCGCCACCGTGGCCACGACATTGACCAAGTCCGGAATGGTGTGGGCGATGAAGCCTTCTATCTTCTCGATGTTCTGGTCCATCGTTTTCTTGATAGCTCCTGTGGAAGTGTTGTTCAAATACCCCAAAGGCAGTTTGCCGATATGCTCGGACAAACGGACGCGCAACCCATACAGGATGCGGAACGCTGCCACATGCGAGGACATCAGGGCGGCATAGAGCAGTATCAATCCGCCCACAAGTCCTCCGAAGGCTATCCATCCCCAGCGCATCATATATGCTCCGTCCGAAGCGGCAGGATTCACCCCATGCGACAGCAGTTCTTTCAAAATCTCATAAACCGCCCAATAGGGCACAAGCATACACACCGCGCTACCGGCGGACAGCAAGCCTGCCAATGCAAGCAGGCCTTTCCTTTCTCCCGCTATCTCGAACAGGCGGGACAAACCTTCTTTCTTCTTTGACTTCTTCATGGTGTCCTGTTATTTTGATATGATTCTATACCCCAGCAGCGAACTGAACTTGTAGCACAGCCGCGTCATCCGCCCCAGTATCTGCCCGAAGAAGAAGCCCCAGCGCGGGCGGAAGAATTTCATGTAGTTGGCCTGCTCGATGAGGCGTAAAGCCGGTTCCCATTGCTCCACCACGTGCCCGTCGCTCAGCCCGGAACGGATTTGCGCCTCGTGCTTGCGGAGCGAATCGGGCTTCACACCGTGTCGGCTCATCATCGTGCCGCACACGTCGAACCACAGCTCGCCTCCCCCGAAACGGCTGGCCACGGCGTGCAGGAAGCTCTTCACCTGCTTCTCGTAGAAATACATCAGCACGCCCTCCACCACGAAGATGAATGCCGCGTCGGGATGCTTGCGGCGCAGGTCGTCCATCCAGCCGGTTTCCAGCAAGGACGCCGCGATGTAGGCGTTGCCCGGCTGTTCGGGTATCAACTCCCGGCGCAGCGCGATGACCTCCGGCAAGTCAAGGTCATAAAAAACCGCTTTCCCACCTCCGATACGCTGGAAACGGGTGTCCAACCCGCATCCCACATTGACGACGACCGGACGGGGATGCGTTTCGATAAACCGCCGCACGGCACGGTCGAAATACCATCCGCGCACCACGCAGCCCACTTCGCTCAGCTTTGCCCCGTCGAACCGGGAGTAATCGTATTCCAGACTGTCCGCCAGCCGTTCCGCAGCCTTGTCGTTGAGGATGGGGTTGTCCCGGCGGCTTTCCTTTGCCCTCATATAGAGAGGGATGAGCAGCGTTTCCGCCACGATGCTCTTAAACTCGTGTTTCTGTTTCATTGTATATACTGTTTTAATAGTGAACGTTCTGATTGAGTGAGGGCAAAGCGGGTTTACTTGCTTTGCCGGGCGTGAGAAAGGTGCGCAATAGCGAACGATATTCAGATTCGTTCATAAAAAAAGGAGGAAACCTCCGTGAAGATTTCCTCCTTGCCAGCCGTCGCGATGCGGCCGATGGCTTGTATGCACGTTGTCTGTGTCTCATATCTTGATGATGGCCCTCCAACCTTGGATTTCAAACAGGATGTAGTCGTGCAGGATGGCCTCCATTTCCTGCCGGGGCACGGCGTGCATCAGCAGTTCTTCGAACATGGTGAACATCCATACCGTGTGCAGGTGGATGATGAAGTCGGACACCGCCGTGTTGATTTCGGGGTGCTTCTGCTGCATGGACGCGAACCACGCCTTGACCAGTTCCGTGGAGCGGTCGGTATAACTCTCGCGGAAGCGTTCCAGCGAAGAGCCTTGCGCGCGGAACAACAGGATACCCATCAGCGCGCGGTGCTTGTCCATCAGCGAGACATATTCGTCTATGCAGGACCTCAGGTATTCGTCCGAGCGCATCATCATGATGTCCTCGCCCCGTATGCCGTGGTGCTCTTGCAGCATGGCTTCCAGGGCGCACAACACCGGGCGGACCACCTCATGGAATAGCTCTTCCTTGTTCGTGAAGTAGTTGTAGATATTCCCGACGCCCACGCCCGCCGCCTCCGCTATCTCGCGCATGGAGGTCTTGGAATATCCCTTCCGCTCGAATTGCTGCCTGGCAGCCGTCAATATGCGCCCCCGTATGTCCTCTTTCAGCACTTGCATCGACAAATGATTTTTCCTTTGCAAAGGTACAGGCCTTGAGGTTGTTGGCCAATACCTATTTTTAGGGATTTTTCATCGGCAATGTATGCGCGATGGGCGCATGGGCTCCCGTGGCTGTCTTGGCAGGCCGCGCGACATGTTCCGTCCGCGTCCGCAACATGCACGGGGCGCGCCCGCAACGCGTTGCGCCCGCGCCTCCAACATCTTTTCCTTTTTGTTAGGACCTGTTTTTATTGAATTTCATATCTTTTTTATCGAAAAACGATAAATATTTTCTGTTTTTCTTTGCCAGTTCAAAAAAAGTCGCTTCATTTGCATGTCGCAATTGCGATGAAAGGAAAAAACAGACCATTTAAAGATTC
>CALUGY010000056.1 GCA_944320295.1 uncultured Bacteroides sp. | reverse complement strand
CAGGGACAGATAGATATCAACCCCAACCTGAAGCAGGCTCCGGGCTATTGATGAGAAAGGTTGTACGAGGATATGCCTGAACTGGAAAAGGCAATCCTCCTGTCATGCTGAACGCTTGTGAAGCATCTCCCGATGGCAAATGCAGGATGGAGATTCTTCGCATTGCTCAGAATGACGCTACAGAAGACAGCATGGCCCCGTTTGGGGCACATCCTCGTGCGCCACACATTATCGTTTAATATAACATATAGAGAATACTTATGAAATTCGTGAAATACATTTGCAGCGTTGTCGTCATGGCCTTGGCGTTCGTGGCCTGCAACGATGACAACAATGTACACTTGGGCGATTATGCTTATGTCCGTATAGACAATACGACCATCAACTTGATTACCGGCGAAGTGTACCAGGTACGTGCTTCTGTAAATGGAGTGGAGAATCCCTCCTTGCGCTGGAGCATCCAGAATACCGAAATCGCTACAGTACAGGCTGGGGAAGGCACGGCTGCTGTGGTGACTGCCGTGTCTGCCGGTAGCACCCTCTTGAAGGTGGAGACTACCGACGGTAGCTTCTCTTATTATGCCGATGTTCTTGTTTCCAGCGGCACGCCTGCCATTAAAATCCTGTCCGTTAGCAACGGGACGAGCGGTAATGAGTCCGTTTCGCCTTATTTGTATAACATTGCCATGGGGCAGGGTAAGACCGTAGAGGTCGGCGTAGCCTATGTAGATGGCAATACCGGCTTGGCCAACCACTTGGATAACGGCACGGCCAGCAACGCCGTATACAACTACAATTTTACGGACGTTACGGGTAGTACCATCACGCAAACGGGGCAGACTTTACGTTCCATCATGATGCGTGATACGTGGGATTACATCGTCTTCGAGGAGAGCGAGGCCCTGTCCGGTGTGGCCGACGGTTACACCACCAGCCTGCAACCGCTGATAGACATGGCCACGGAGATTGCCACCAACCCCAACGTGAAGTTCTTGGTGAACCAACCGTGGGCATATGCCAATACGGCTACCGAGCTTGGTTTCGAGAATTATGAGTGGAACCAAGAGACCATGTATCAAGCCATTAACAATGTCATGACTCAGGTGGAAGGCATGGGCGTCGGGGTTATCCCCACAGGCACGGCCATCCAGAATGCCCGTACCAGCTACTTGGGAGAGACTGTCGTGAGCGACGGGCAGTTGAGCCTTGCGCAGCTTGGCAAGTTCATAGCTGCCTGTACATGGTATGAAACATTATTCGGAGAGCAGGTGACTTACGAGTCCGGCGACTTCGGAGAGTTTGACTGTAGCTTGGCTCATATGGCATCCCATACAGCCGTAGAGACACCAGCAGCGGTAACGGCAATGGCAGGATACGAAGAAAAGCTCAACTGGTTCGTACTGGAGAAACCCATCTATATCGACTTCGGTCCGGTGGCTTCTCCTGCTCCGTTCAACAACTTCTTGTCGCCTACTGATCCGCCACTTGGCAACTTGAAGGATGAGGATGGTACCGGCACGGCCTTTGATTTGGCAGCTACTTCTGCGTTTAGTGGAGTGCTGGATCGTTCGGGATGGACGGTGCCGAATACCCTTGGGCTTCCGGAATCGGCTTCTGTCGATATGTTCTTCTGTGATGGAGTTAAGATTCCGGAGGGTACTTTGCAGTTGCAGAACCTGAACAAGCAGCAGAAGTATAGTTTCATATTCTATGGCAATATCAACGACTCCGGCACACAGACACGCTATACTGTGACCGGAAAGAACGAAGGCACCGGCTTGCTGGTTAATGACAACAATCCCGACCGTGTGGTTATCATACAGGACATTGAGCCTAACGATAATTCATGCATAGACATCAAGTTGTCTATCGGTCCGGACAATGTACAGTTTGCAAAGTTCATTGGTGTCAATACCATGATGATACTGCCCGAAGGTTATCCGTTGCCCTTCTGACACTTAACTGAGACAGGCAAGCCTGTAAAATAACGATTGAGAGGAAAGCGGTGTTCCCGGTCACGGCCGGCGGGCACCGCTTTTTTCGTGTTTCCTCGCAACGCGTTGCGCCCGTGCTCCGAACGTGTTGCGTCCGCGCCCGCAACGTGTTGCGCTTGCGATTGCAATGTGTCGCGAGGGAAGCTCATGTACTTTTTCTTTCGTTTGCCCGAAAGAAAAAGCTACCAAAAAGAAAGGGCACCGGCTGCATCGTTGTGGCTACTCCGGGCAGTCCGAAGGCTAAAGAACAAGAACTCGCTTCGCTCAGACAAGCTTGTTCTTTTTAACGCCTTCAAACAGCCCTGCGTTTCACGCCCCGCCGTTGATGCCGGGGCTGCGCGTGGGAACTTTGTCCATTCCGCCTTGTCATCCTGAGCGAAGCGCAGCGAAGTCGAAGAATCTCCCGGACGCTTACGCATGTCCTCTGGGAGATGCTTCACTAACGTTCAGCATGACAGGTTGCTGTATCATATAATATGTTAAACGTGCGGGCGGCTTGGGATATTTCGCTATATTTGTCCCACGCTATCGGCGTCCTGTGCGCCCGGCTTCCGGAGCCATGCCCGGCGGCTTCCATGTTAGTATGAGACAAAACTATTTATTATTTCTAATCTATAACTAAAAACAAGAGACATGATTGACAGACAGAACAAAACACGTTGGTTGCTATTGCTGTGTTCTTTAATGATGTTGACTCCGGCCTTTGCGCAAAACTACCGCTGGGCGGACGAACTGGATTTGCTAAAGAGAGTGGACAAACTTCCGGAGTACCGCACCGGCTCGCACGTGGAGCAGTTTTCGAGTTACGACCGCACATGGGGCAACGACGACGGTTTCAATGGTACCTATTCTTATTTGTACAAGGAAGACGGCAAGCTTGTGATTGCCGAAATGGAAGGTCCCGGTGTGATAAACCGCATCTGGACGCCGACCCCGAACGACAATATGCTTCATTTCTATTTTGACGGCGCCAAGGAACCGGGCTTGAGCATCAAGTTTTCCGACCTGTTCTCCGGCAAGGTATACCCCTTCATCAAGCCCGTTTGCGGCAACGAGATCGGCGGGTTCTACTGCTACATCCCCATCACTTACAAGAAGTCGTGCAAGATAGTGTACGACGGGCCGAAGCTGGAGTTCATCCAGATACAATACCGCAACCTGCCGGGCAAGAAGGTGGAGACCTACAACGGCCAGTTTACCGAGGCGGATAAGAAGCTGCTGGCCGAGGTGAACGAACTCTGGGCCGACATCACGCCGGAAATGAAGAGCTATCTGGCCGGAAAATCGGCCAATGCCCAAATGGAGGAAAAGGAGTTTACCATCAAGCCGGGTGAGGAAGTGGAAATCTTCTCGGCCACGCAAGGCGGACGCATTGCCGGCATGGAGATTGACGGCGGCACGTCTTTTGAAGGACTGAATAAGGATGTGGTGCTCTCCGCCACGTGGGATGGTGAGAAGGTGGAAGCCATCTACGCCCCCTTGGCCGACTTCTTCGGCTACGCTTACGGCAAGGGTGCCATGCGCAGCCTGATTCTGGGCAAGCAGGGCACGTCGAACTACTGCTACTTCCCCATGCCTTACGACCGCTCGGCCAGCGTGAAGCTGGTGTACAAGGTGCGCAACGGCGTGCAGCAGTCGCCCGTTTCGGTACGTACCAAGGTGTACTATACCACCGAGAAGCGCGAGGCCAAGAAAGAGGGCAAGTTCTACTCCGTATGGCGTCGTGAGAAGACACCCCTCGGGCAGTTCCACAAGTTTGCCGCCATCGAGGGCAAGGGCCATTATGTGGGCACCATCCACCAGGCACAGTCGTTGCGTCCAGGCATGACGCTCTTCTTCGAGGGCGACGACTCGACGTATGTAGACAAGAAGGCCCGCTTGCACGGCACAGGCTCCGAGGACTACTACAACGGCGGCTGGTATGCCTTGCTCGACCGTTGGGATCGTGGTAACAGCCTGCCGCTGCACGGCTGTCTGGACTACTCGTTGCCCATGGGACGCACGGGCGGATACCGCGTGTTCCTGGCCGACAAGATGTCGTTCGAGGAGGAGATTTACCACGGCATCGAGCACGGCGAGGTAAGGAATAACTTCCCGGTGGACTACACCAGCGTGGCCTTCCTTTACGCCGACACACCCTTGCAAAGCCGCATGGAGCCGACCGATGAACTGCGCACCGTGTACCTGCCCACGAAACACACCTACTTCCCGCAGCTGATGAAACTTACCCTGGGCGGCGGCGTCACCGTGCGTCACGACCGTGGCATCCGCATGGTGTCGCAAGGTTGGGGCGAAGTGCGCATCATGCTCGACGACGTGCCCGAAGGCAAGTACAGAGTGCTGCTCAACTTCCACGACAAGCCCGAGGGAGCCGACATCCAGATATGGCAACGCCAAAAGCAACTTTCCGACTGGATATCGACCAAAGCACCCAAAGAAGGCTTCCGGGAGAATGTTTATGTGGGCGACATCGAGTTGACCGAGCAGACCAACTCGCTCACCATCCACTTGCGCAAGAATGGTGATGCGGACGAGTTCGAGCTGAGCCTGATTACGCTGGAGCGCATAGACGACTAAATGAACGAAGATGGCACACAGATGACACAGACAGGACAGATGAGCACAGATTTCATTTGTCATGCTGAACGAATGTGAAGCATCTCCCAGATGTTCAAGAGATCCTTCGTTTTGCTCGGCATGACAGCGCAAATCGCTACATTAATAAATCCGTGGTCATCTGTCCTGTCTATGTCATCTGTGTGCTTTATTCACATAAAACAAACGGCAAACAAATATGAACAACATGAAACTATGCTTCGTGGCCGTCTTGGGCATGACCCTGGCCGGGTGTGCCGGTGCTGCCCAACAAAACGATGGCGAAAAAGAGATATATTGCGACAATGTAAGGATGGTGGCGCGCGTCACGGGCGAGTCGCTTCCAACCGATTCCATGCCCAATCCCAACAATACGGGTCCTGACTACGACGTGTATGGCACCGACCTGGGCATCATGTGGCAACTGGAAGGAAACCGCGTGGGCATGTTCTTCGGTGACACCAACGGCAAAGGCTTTGTGATAAACAAGAACGGTGGCAACGGCGAGAACTGGCGCTCCAATGTGCTGGCCTTTACCACGGACACGAACCTGGAGGACGGCTTGACGATAGACGAGATGCTTGTGGACGAGGATGGGAAGGCCCGTGAAGTGTGTGCGGGCGGCAAGGCCAATCCTTCCGTCTACCAGACATCGATTCCCACGTCGGCCATCCGTGCCGCCGGGGTGGATTGCGTGCACTTCATGAACATTTATGATTGGGGCGCGCCGCACGGGCGTTGGCTGACCAATTTCTCATCCCTGTACACGTCGAACGACGACGGCCGCACGTGGCAGCGTTGCGCCGACGTGACCTTCGACAAGGACAGCCACTTCTCGCAGGTGGCTTATGCCAAGCGTGACGGTTGGGTGTACATGATAGGCACGCAGGCCGGCCGTGGCGACGATGGCTACTTGGCCCGCTTCCGCGAGGAGGACTTGCAGAAGAAAGACGCGTATGAGTATTGGAACGCCCGTGCCGAGAAGTGGATAAAAGGCGACGAGAGCAAGGCCACGCCTGTTTTGCGCGGGCCTGTGGGAGAGGCTTCGCTGATGTGGCACAAGAAGTTCAAACGTTGGATTCTGACATACAATTACGATCCCAACCACGACTCGGTGCGCCGCACCAAACGCCATTCCATCCTTTATTGCGATACGGAGGACATCACCAAGTGGGGCGAGCCGAAGGTGCTGCTGGAGGCTTCGCAGTATCCGGCACTCTATTGCGCCTTTATGCATCCGCTGAAGGACAATGACGACAAGTTGTGGTTCATCATGTCGATGTGGGGACCGTATAACACGTTCCTGATGAGCGCGGACTTGAGCCTCAAATGACGGAGTACGCGAAGTTATTGGCATTGTCATGCTGAACGCACGTGAAGCATCTCTCAAAGGACATTGCAGAGCGTGCAGGAAATTCTTCAGACGCAGATTATGCGGATTACACGGATTCTTTTGTTATGCCGCTTGAGAATAAGGGCAAATTAAAATCTGTGTAATCCGCGTAATCTGCGTCTGAAAAATCTCTATATGCCGTAGCAGGCATGCAGGAAGTTCTTCATTCTTCACTCTTCATTTCTTCCAGTTCCACTTTCACGAGAAATACGTTGTAGAGCGGGTCCCATTGCGAAAGGGAGAAGTACAAGAGCGGTTTGTCCAACCGCAGGGGGTATATGAATCCTCCGTAAGGTTCCTTGTATTGGCTGCCCTTCAAAATGACGGTTTCCCGACTCCAAGGCCCGGTGAGGTCGTCGGCACAGCGCAGCACCATCTGGTCTTTTATCTCGTTGTAGTACACGGTTATCCATTTCTTGAAGTAATCGTGGTAGACAAGTGTCGGCTCGGCATACATCTCGTCCCACGTGTTGCCGAACAGGGGTGTCACGGCACTTTCGTCTCCTTTTACCCAACCGGACCATTCGTTCCAGTATTCATATTTTGATGGATCCAAAATGTCTTCAGGACGGAATTTGGCCAGGTAGGGCAATCCCCTGCGCCCGATGATGGAGCCGATGCAATACACGTAGCCGTCTTTTTCCCATAAGGCCTGTTGGGCGAACTTGCTGTCGGATGCATAAACTTCTTTGTGCAGTTCCCATGTCTTTCCGTCGTCGTCAGAGACGGCGTAGCCCGACCAATTGGTCAACCACACCGGGTTCCAGGCTTTCACGTTCATGTAGTGCACATAGTCGGTACCGTTTATACGGATGGCAGCGGTGGGGATGGAACTCCAGTCGCCGTTGCCTGCCGTGTTGTGGGCGCTAAATATGATTTGGCTGGCATTCCCGTTGTCGTCACATATCATGTCGTCTATGGTCAACCCGTCTTCCAGATTGGTATCGCTGCTGAATGCTAATACGTTTGAGCGCCAATCGGGAGTATAGCCCGGTTTCCAATCGCGGCCATATGTGTCGCCGAACAATATGCCGACTTTGTCTCCGCCCAAGCGCCAGTAAATGCCTAAGTCAGTACCGCCTATGTTGTAGTCGTCTGCCGTATTGTTGGGTGAAAGAATTGTCTCGCCGGCAACCGGACGGCCCGTAATGCGGGCTATTCGGGTGGCTTTCGTTACTTTGAGCCCTTCTACTGTGGTCGTTTGTTGTGTGTCGTCTGATTCTCCTCCTCCTTCGAACGGCTTGGTCTCGTCCGTGCATTGCAGGTTAGTTGCTGAAAACAGAAGTTGGAATAACAGAGGAATAAATAGGGATTTCATGCCTATTATATGTTTTATTTCATGACGCGTTTTATAAACTCTTCTGGCGTTTCGGGTGTGATGCCGAACACGTAGCTTTGCCCGTTCCGGAACAGCTCTGTGTATTCAAAGTTCTCATAAGCGATACCGCCGGGTATCGGTGACTTGCTGGCCCAATAGGTGAAGCGTCCGTTTACTATGCCTTCCAGGCTGTTGCTTGGTTTGGGGCAGTACCAGTATTGTGTAGCCTTCTTGCCCACGTATTTCCAATGCGGTGCGGTAGAGGGGTGATGTTCGGCTTTCGACGGGTCGGCCTCATTGGGGGTGGCTATGTACCATGCTCCGCCCTTCTTGTCGCGAATCAGTTGCGAAAGGGGAGTGTGGTCGTGCGGTGTAAAATTGGAATCCTTGTATTCCGGCCAAAGTTCGGTAGACACTTTGGTTTTTCCGTCTGCCAGATACAACGTGCGTAGGCGTGCCTTGTTGCCCATGGTGGCTGTAAGAATAAAACGGTTTAGCTTCTTGCTCTTTTCGGTGGCATATCCGCTTACCTCAAATTCGTAAGGTTTCCCTTCTGTGAATTTCACGCGTACATATACGTCGGCACCGTTGTCGAAAGTCTCGCAGAAGATGTAGACGGTCAAGGTCTCTTTGCCATTTTCTTTGCCAATGACTCCTTGTGCCGGGTAGTCTGGTTTGTAGACAAGCGGTTTTTCTGCTGTGTTGCTGCTCCAGAAACGCTTGCCATGTGTGTTGTCTAACTTACTGAATTCCAATTCGGATAATCCTCTCTGGCCATCAACTACAGGCTCGAAAGCTATATAGTTCATGATTTCGAAAGGGCGATGTCCCAAGTAGGGAGTGTAGATTTGTATGAGCCCGCGTGGTCCGGCCAACGGGGCAATACTGATGCGGATTCCGTCTGCGAATCCCCACATGGGTTGTGCTTGCGTGTTGGAGGCTGGTTGTAGCCAAATGCCGTTTTTTACAGGTGCGGCCCATTCCCTGGGATTGTCTTTCGGTGTATTTCCTGCGAAGCTTTGTAGCGTCGCAGCCACTAATAGCATGATGGTGGTAAACAGTTTGCTTTTCATTGTTCGTAGTTTTTGTTTGGTAATTAATAATGTAAGATAAATATCGTTTGCATAGTTCTCTGTCTATATACCTTATTATATATTAGTAATGGTGGCATTTGCTGTTTTATACGAAAGGATATCCCTTCGGCCTTTTTATGTTATAACATATTGTTTGTTTGGATTGTCGGTACGTTACAGTCATTGTCTTCGCCTGTCTTATATGGCTCAAAGATAAAAATGTTATAACGAATTAGCAAAAATATTTGCGATTTTATTTCTTAGTCATTATATTTGCTGCGATTAATCCCTTTTAAGGCGGAATGACGGTTTTTAGCTGATATGAATTTTCGTTGCATAACACCTTATTTGGCTGATTTGTAGCGTGTATTCTTGTCTTTTGGCTTTAACTGTATGGGGTCGGGGAAGTTGGTTGGGAAAATATCATGATATAATACAGTATTTAACTGCTGAAACGTTTTAATTAAATAACGAAATTATGAGTAAGTCAAGGTTGATCGGTGGTATGCCGAAAATTGGGATCCGTCCCATTATTGACGGTCGTCGTCAGGGTATTCGTGAGTCATTGGAAGATATGACTATGGCAATGGCTCATCGTGTGGCAGAACTTTATTCTTCTAATTTGCGTCACAGCGATGGCTCGCCTGTAGAGTGTGTGATTGCTGACACTACGATAGGTGGTGTGGCAGAAGCTGCCATGTGTGCTGAGAAGTTCCGCAACAACGGTGTGGGCGTTGTGCTCTCTGTTACTCCGTGCTGGTGCTATGGTTTTGAGACCATTGATATGAGTACTGATATGCCTAAGGCTATTTGGGGCTTTAACGGAACAGAAAGACCGGGTGCTGTTTATTTGGCTTCTGCTTTGGCTGGCCATACGCAAAAGGGGTTGCCTACGTTTGGCATTTACGGCCACGACGTTCAGGATGTGGCAGATGTCAACACAATTCCTGAAGATGTAAAAGAAAAATTGCTGCGTTTTGCACGTGCAGGTTTGGCCGTTGCCACTATGAAGGGCAAGTCTTATTTGACCATAGGTAGCGTAGCTATGGGTATTGCTGGTTCAATTCCCGATCCGAGCTTCTTCGAAGAATACTTGGGTATGCGTAATGAGTATGTAGATGCTTGTGAAATAGAGCGTCGCGTGCAGTTGGGCATTTACGACCATGAAGAGTTTGAACGTGCCATGGCTTGGACGGAAAAATATTGCAAGACTAACGAAGGCAAGGACTTCAATCCGGAACACCTTATTTATTCGCGTGAGGAGAAGGACAAACGTTGGGAGTACGTAGTGAAGATGACTTTGATATTCCGTGACTTGATGATCGGCAATCCGAAACTGGCAGAAATGGGATTCAAGGAAGAGGCTATGGGGCACAACGCTATTGCCGGTGGTTTCCAAGGACAAAGACAATGGACAGACTACATGCCTGATGGTGATTTCTCTGAAGCAATCCTGAATACTTCTTTTGACTGGAACGGCATTCGCGAGGCATTTACTTTTGCCACGGAAAATGATACGTTGAACGCAGCTTCCATGTTGTTCAACCACTTGCTGACCAACCGGGCACAGATCTTTGCCGATGTGCGTTCTTATTGGAGCCCTGAGGCTGTAAAACGTGTAACCGGCAAGACATTGGAAGGCAATGCCGCAGGCGGCTTCATCCACCTCATCAACTCCGGTTCTTGTACGCTGGACGGTGCGGGCCGTATGCAGAAAGACGGACAACCGGCCATGAAGCCCTTCTGGGAAATCACGGAAAAGGATGTAGAAGAGACTTTGAAAGCTACAACTTGGTATCCTGCTTCGCGTGAATATATGCGTGGAGGCGGTTATTCTTCTCAGTTCCTTACGGTGGGCAACATGCCTGTCACCATGTGCCGCTTGAATCTCGTGAAGGGACAAGGTCCTGTGCTGCAAATTGCAGAAGGCTGGACGGTTGACCTCGATCCGGAAGTGTTCAAGACTATCAATGAACGTACTGACAGAACTTGGCCTTCTACGTTCTTTGCTCCGCGCGTAACAGGTAAGGGCTATTTCCGCGATGTATATTCTGTAATGAACAACTGGGGGGCCAACCATGGCGCAATCTCTTACGGCCATATCGGTGCCGACCTGATTACGCTGGCTTCTATGTTGCGTATCCCTGTAAGTATGCACAATGTGCCTGAGGAGAAAGTGTTCCGTCCGAGCGCATGGTCTGCATTCGGCGAAAACCTGGAAGGAAGCGACTACAGGGCTTGCAAGAATTACGGACCCTTATATAAATAAAGGAGAACGGATATGAAATTACATAACCTGAAGAACACGTTGCTGATAGGTGCGGTGGCTGCTGTCGCCGCATCCTGCAGCAGCGAAAAAGAAGTAAAAATGGGAACTTATGCTTATGATGCCCAGTTCTTGAAAGAACATGGCGTGGAATATAAAGAGTTGGTTTCTGCCGATGGAAATGCCAAAGTGATGGTGATTCCCGCATGGCAGGGCCGTGTGATGACAACTACGGCTGCCGGCGACGAAGGCGACAGCTATGGATGGATAAACTACCGTTTTATCAACGAAGGGAAACCCAGCCCGCAATTCCAGCCGGTAGGCGGTGAGGAACGTTTCTGGCTGGGACCGGAAGGCGGCCCGTTCTCCTTGTATTTCAAGGAAGGTGCAGAGCAGGTATATGCCAACTGGATAGTTCCTCCTGTTATCGATACGGAGGCTTATGAAGTGAAGTCGGAAAGCCAAACCAGCATCCGCTTCCAAAAAGACACGGAAGTGACGAATGCTTCTGGCACGAAGTTCAATATCCATATTGATCGTACTGTGGCGATGATGGATAATGCCGAAGTCGCTGCGGAATTCGGAATTCAGTTGGGTGAGAACATGAAGGTGGTGGCTTACAAGAGCGACAACGAAATCACGAATACCGGTTCGGAAGCATGGACAAAAGAAACCGGTTTGGTTTCCATCTGGATGCTGAGCCACTTTAATCCGACTCCGACGACTACGGTGTTCATTCCTTATAACCAAGAAGCAGAAGGCCGTATTGTGAACGACGAGTATTTTGGAAAGATTCCGGCCGATCGTTTGGTGGCAGACAACGGGATGCTTTATTTCAAGATAGATGGCAAATGGCGTTCCAAGTTGGGTATGCCCGCCGGACGTGCCAAAGGCATTTGCGGTAGCTATGATTCTTCGAAAGGCGTACTGACCATCCTGAGCTGCAAATTGCCTGAAGGGCCTGCTACTTATGTAAACGGCCAATGGGGACCCCAAGAGAACCCGTTTGACGGCGATGTCATCAACGCCTACAACGACGGTCCTCTGGAAGACGGCTCTATCATGGGACCGTTCTATGAAATAGAGACTTCGTCTCCGGGTGCAGAGCTCGCTCCGGGTGCTTCTCTGTTGCATAGCCAGAAGGTTGTCCACATTCAGGGTAGCGAGGCTGATTTGAAGCCTATCGTGGAGAAGATTTTTGGAGCAGATTTGGATGTTATTAAGAGCAAATTTCAATAACTCGCCATGGCTACACCAGAATCAAATCGAATTGTGCCGAGGAACGTCCTGTTCCCGTTTATCTTGATAACAACGCTGTTCTTTGCGTGGGCCATTCCTAACAATTTGACTGATACCATGCTGGCTGCCTTTAAGCGCATCATGAGTATCAGCGACTCGAAGACGGCATGGATACAAATCGTGTGCTACTTGTTGGGATATGGATGCTTTGCCATACCGGGCGCATTGTTTATCAAGAAGTATACTTACAAGGCAGGTGTTATGCTCGGCTTGGGCATGTATGCCTTGGGGGCTATATTGTTCTATCCCGCCATGTTGGCTTCTGAGGTCAACATCAACTTCAGCTTCTTCATGTACCTGTTGGCTATTTTCGTGCTGTTTGCCGGATTGTCGGTACTCGAAACATCTACCAACTCGTATGTGTTGTCTTTCGGCTCTGAAAGCACGGCTACACGTCGCTTGAACTTCTCGCAATCCTTCAATCCGTTTGGAGCCATTGCAGGAGCCGTTATCAGCCAAGTATTCATCTTGTCCCAATTGAATTTGTTGACGGCTTCCGAACGGGCGCAATTGCCTCCGGAGGAGCTGGCTTCCATCCAGGGCCAGGAATTGAGTGCGGTAACAGAAGCTTACGTGGTGTTGGGTATTGTGATGCTCGTGTTGCTTATTGCAATCCGTCTGACTAAGATGCCGAATTTGCGTGAGGCGAGCGGTAAGTTGGAATTTGCCGCCACATTCCGTCGCTTGTTCAAGAACAAGAGATATGTATGGGCTGTGCTGGCACAGTTCTTCTATATGGGCGCGCAAGTTGCCGTTTGGTCATTTGCCATCCGTTATGCCATGCACCAATTGGATTTCGATGGAATCTTGGCTGCCTTGGGCGACAATGTCTCTTCAGAACAAGTCGTCGATGCTTTGCGTCATGTAGAGCCATTGGCTGCAGGTTTCTATAATGTGTGCGAATGGATAGGCCTGGATGCTTTGCTGCCGCGTACGGCTGAACAAGCTGCTGCCACCTATTACATCATGTCTTTGGTATTGTTTGTCATCATGCGTTTTGTTTGTACATACCTGATGAAATATATTAAAGCATGGAAGTTGCTGGTTGCTTTGGCTTTGATAGCTGTACTTTGCTGCTTAGGTACCATCTTTGGCCACGGAGCTTTCGGAGTATACTGTCTGACGTGCATCTCAGGCTGTATGTCGCTCATGTTCCCCACAATTTATGGTTATGGCTTGACCGGTTTGGGCGATGACACCAAGATTGGCGGTTCGGGCATGGTGATGGCCATTGCCGGCGCAGCAGTCTTGACGCAAGTGCAGGGTATCGTATCCGACCACACGGGCGACATCTCGACAGCTTATATTGTTCCGGCAATCGCATTTGCCGTAGTAGCTTATTACGGTTTCTTCGTTGCCCGGAAGCAAAACGTTTAATACTTTCGTTTTATCGAATTTATGGAGACAAAGCAAAAATATGTGATAGGCCTTGACTTCGGTACGGACTCCTGCCGCGCTTTGGTGGTAGATGCCCATACCGGGGCTGAAAAAGCAACGGGGGTATGTTTTTACCCCCGTTGGAAAAAAGGCCTGTATTGTGACCCTCAGACAAACCGCTATCGTCAGCATCCTTTGGATTATATCGAGGCGATGACCGAGGCCGTGCATACGGCCGTGAAGCAGATGTCTGCGGGTGAAGTATCGGCTATTTGCGGACTGTGTTTTGACACGACCGGCAGTACACCGGCTTTGACAGACGCAAACGGAAATCCTTTGGCATTGACCCCCGAATTTGCAGAAGACCCGGATGCCATGTTCGTTCTTTGGAAGGATCATACGGCAGTAAACGAAGCAGAGCAAATCAATTCATTAATTAAAGAGCGTGGCCTTGACTACCTGATGTATGAAGGTGGCACTTACTCCTCAGAGTGGGTGTGGTCCAAAGTATTACACATAATCAACACAAACCTCAATATAAAGAATGCTGCTTATTCGTGGGTGGAACATTGCGATTGGATGACCGGACTGGTAACGGGAAACACGGTACCTGAAAAGATGTACCGCAGCCGTTGTGCCGCAGGCCATAAGGCCATGTGGCATGCCCGTTGGGGATTGCCTTCCGCAGAGTTCCTTGCCGAGTTGAATCCGCAGTTGGCCGCTTTCCTGCCCCATTTGTATAAGGAAACGCATACAAGTGGGGTCAATGCTGGCCAGTTGACGGAGGAATGGGCCGGACGTTTGGGTATTCCGGCTGGTATTGCCGTGTCGGTAGGCGCTATCGATGCCCATATGGGTGCCGTGGGAGCCTCGATTGCCCCAGGTGTGTTGACCCGTATTATCGGGACATCCACTTGCGACATCATGGTGGCTGATGCCGCCGAGATTGGCGACCGCTGTATCCAAGGGATTTGCGGGCAGGTTGACGGCTCCGTTTTGCCGGGCTATATAGGCTTCGAGGCCGGGCAGTCGGCTTTCGGGGACATTTATGCTTGGTTTAAGCGCGTGCTGGCTTGGCCCTTGCAGTTCCTGCCCGATACGGCAGACAAACAAAAACTGTTGGACGACATGCTGGTGAAACTGACGGATGCCGCCTTGCAATCCGAGCCGACGGAGATTTCTCCCGTTGCCTTGGACTGGATGAACGGACGTCGCACACCGGATGCCGACCAGAACGTGAAAGGCGTGATTGCCGGCCTGACATTGGGTACCACGGCTCCCGACATCTACCGTGCTTTGGTAGAAGCCACAGCCTATGGTTCCCGCCGTATTGCTGACCACATGCGGGCACAAGGGTTGCGTATCGATTCCGTCAATGCCATTGGCGGTATCAGTAAGAAAGCCCCGTTTGTGATGCAGACATTGGCCGATGTCATGAACATGCCTATCCGTGTCATCCGTTCCGAGCAGGCTTGCGCTTTGGGTGCAGCCATGTTTGCAGCGGTGGCCGCCGGCGTTTATGCGAATGTCAGCGACGCCATCCGTCATATGGGTTCAGACGTGGAGGCCGAATACATACCCGATCCGAAGAGGGTAGAGGTCTACGACGGTCTGTACAAGAAGTACTTGAAACTGGCTGGCCTTTCAGATGAAATAAGCTGAAAGTGCTCGCCTTTACTAACACAAACTAATCATTATTAATGTTATCATGAAGATCAAATCGTTATTTTTGAGCTTGTTGTGCTTGGGGGCACTAAGTGTCTCGGCACAAGACAAATCTTTTGATGGATTGAACATGAACATGGGGAATCTTTTCCGCTTGTCCGATGCGAAAACCCGCTCTATCAGCCCGGAGAACTATACCGGTGAGAAGGGCAAGGCTGCCATGGCCGACCCGAAGAGCGAGGAGCGCAACGTGGCCAATGCACGCCATGCAGCCCGTACATTGGGTCAAGGCTGGAAGGTGAACCCCTTCATCATCATCAATCCGAACGAGACGTTCACTTTGGCAGAAATCGAAGGGCCGGGTGCCATCCAGCACATTTGGATGACTCCTACCGGAGAGTGGCGCAAGACCATCATGCGCATTTATTGGGATGATGAGACCGAGCCTTCCGTGGAATGTCCCGTTGGCGACTTCTTCTGCAGCGGATGGGGCACTTACGCCCAGTTGACTTCGCTGGCAGTATGCGTAAATCCGGGTAGCGCATTCAATTGCTACTGGCAAATGCCTTTCCGTAAGAAATGCAAGATCACGATGCAGAACATCGACCCCAACCGTGAGATGAGACTGTATTACCAGATTGACTACACCTTGACCGAGGTGCCCGAAGATGCTGCTTATTTCCATGCCCAGTTCCGCCAGTCGGCTCCCAACATGACATCCGACCATGTGTTGCTCGACGGTGTGAAAGGTAAAGGACAATATGTAGGTACTTACCTCGCATGGCAAGTGAACAACAACGGTTGGTGGGGTGAAGGCGAGTTGAAGTTCTTCATGGACGGCGACAAGAAGTTCCCCACAATCTGCTATACGGGTACGGAGGATTACATTTGCGGTTCGTACAACTTCGACCGTGGCGGCCAATACATCGAGTTCTGCACGCCCTATGCCGGTTTGCACCAGGTAATCCGTCCCGACGGCACTTACCGCGCCAACCAGCGTTTCGGCATGTACCGTTGGCATATTCAAGACCCTGTCCGTTTCGACAAGGATTTGAAGGTGACCATACAAGATTTGGGATGGCGTAACGATGGCCGTTATCTGGATCAGAAATCCAACATTTCTTCTGTGGTTTACTGGTATCAGACGGAACCTCATGCAACGTTCCCGGAACTTCCCTCGTTGGATGAACTAGAAATCTCGAATCCGCTATAATTAAGGTCTACGACTATATATTTTGTTGTGTTGAACAATAAAGTATATAGTTGTTACGTTAGTTTATTTTCGCCTTAGGGGGAAAGAGACAAAATTACTAAAAAAAGGTTTGTGCCTGCTATTTTTGTGGGTACAAATTTTTAAATCGTATACGCGAAGACCTACCTAAAAATCATATTATTAACAATTAATCGAGTATTATGAGACTATTAAGAAAAAGCAGTTATGTAGCATTGGCTTCTATGTTGTCTATTGCTGCCTATGCTGGTGACGGGCTTCCGGGAGATGTGCTTGATTCAGAGCGGACCTCTTCGGTAAGCGGTATCCAACAGCAACAGATTGTCACGGGACAAGTAGTAGATTCTGACACCGGGGAGCCTCTGATTGGTGTGAACGTCCTTGTCCAAGGTACTACAAACGGTACTGCCACGGACATCGATGGTTATTATTCTATCCAGGCACCTGGCGACGCGGTGCTGGTATTCTCTTACATCGGATACGAGAAGCTGGAGATTCCCGTAAACGGACGTCGTTCCTTTAATGTATCGATGCGCAGCGACGCCACCATGTTGGGCGAAGTTGTCGTTTATACAGGTTACATGAGCCAGAGAAAAGCGGACTTGACCGGTTCCGTATCTATGGCTGCAACGAAAGATATCAAGAAAACTTCTGCCAACGTCATGAAGAACCTGCAAGGTAAAATGGCCGGTGTGAAGATTTCGGTAAACGGTGGTAACCCTGCTGAAAGCGTAGGCATCCAGATTCGTGGTTTGTCTTCTCTGTCAGGTGCCGTATCCCCGTTGATTGTATTGGACGGTATGCCGACGGAAGACTTGAATCTGCGCGACATCAACTCTGGCGATATCGAGTCCATCCAGGTATTGAAGGATGCCGCTTCCGCTTCTATCTACGGTGCCCGTGCATCCGGCGGTGTTATTTTGATTCAGACCAAGAAAGGAAAGGCCGGTAAGACCACGGTGGACTACAATGGTAGTGTCTCTGTTTCATCGGTGGTTAAGCGTCCCGACATGATGGATACTAACGAATGGGGTATCGCTGCCTTCCGTGCCGCTGCTTATGACAACTGGGCGTTCGGCGATGCCATGTTGCTTCCCAACGGGTACGATTACGAATACCATCGTGGCGACAACGGCATGTATGTGCTGGACAACATGACGGTAAGACCGTACTTGGATGCCGACCAGTTGGTTCCGTCTGCCAATACCGACTGGCTCGATGAGATTTTCCGTACGGCCATTTCTACCAACCATCAGCTCACCATTTCGAGTGGTACGGAGAAGTCGAAGAGCTTGTTCTCTTTTGGTTACACCAACAACCAAGGTACGCAGCTCAATTCTTACTTCAAGCAATATTCTGCCCGTGTCAATACGGAGTACAACCTGTTCAACGACCGTGTGACGGTTGGTGAGAACTTGGCTGTATCTTACCTGCAATACAAAGACCAGTATCAGACTTGGGTTGCCCTGCAGATGCCGCCTATCGTGCCGGTATATGACGTGAACGGCAACTGGGCAGGTCCTGCCGGTTTCGATGACATTGCCAACCCCGTACGTTTGTTGAGCATGGGCAAGGACAATTACAATAACTTTGTGAAGGTAATCGGTAATGTGTTTGTGGACCTCGACATCTGGAACGGTATCTCCGCCCGTAGCCAGTTCGGTATCAACTACGGCAATGGGTACAACCGTTGGATTGATGATTCGTATGTAGAGACTGGGTTCCGCACCGAGCCGGACAATTATGTTAGCCAGACCCAGAACCACAATTTGAGTTATGTATGGACCAATACGTTGTCCTACAACAAGAGCTTCGGCAACCACCACATTGATGCCGTGTTCGGTACGGAGTTCACCCGTTTCCGTTCGGAGAATTTTAATGCCCGTCGTAACGACGTGTATATGGTAGATCCCGACTATGCGTTCATCAGTACGGCTACTGGCGAGAAAATTACCTTGGGTGCTGGTGCCGATGAATATGCTTACTTCTCCATCTTCGCCAAGGCCAACTATTCGTATGCCGGCAAGTACTTGCTCTCTGCCACGGTACGTCGCGACGGTTCTTCGCTGTTCGGTGCCAACAACCGCTATGGTGTGTTCCCCGCATTCTCTGCCGGTTGGCGCATCAAGGACGAGGCCTTTATGGAAAATACCGAAGACTGGCTGTCCGACCTGAAGTTGCGTGTCAGCTGGGGTGCCAACGGTAGCGTACAGGGTCTGCCCCGTGGCTATACGACTACTCCGTTTACCGCTAAATACGAAGACACGGCTTATCCTATCAAAGGTAATGAAAATGGTTCGTTGGAATCCGGCTATCGCCGTTCTTGGCTCGGTAACCCCGACCTGAAGTGGGAAACCACTACCCAGACCACCGTCGGTGTGGACTTCGGTTTCATGAACCAACGCCTGACCGGTAGCTTCGACTACTACAACAAGCGGACGAAAGACATCTTGGTGCAGACTCCTTACATCGCCGCAATGGGCGAGGGCGGTGAGCCTTGGATCAACGGTGCCAGCATGAAGAACAACGGTGTGGAATTCACGATAGCTTTCCGCAGCGACCCTGTCAAGGAGTTCCAATGGAGCATCACGGCCAACATCGGTACGTATAAGACTATCTTGATCGACCTGCCTGATAATGTTATTAACAAATATTCCGGCGACGGTGTACACGACTTGATTCTCGGCCGTTCACCCAATGCATTCTATGGCTTGGTGGCCGACGGTATTTTCCGTACGCAGGAAGAAGTGGACGCCCATGCCGACCAACCGGGCAAGGCTGTGGGACGTATCCGCTATAAGGACTTGGATGGCGATGGTGTGATCAACGAGACCTACGACCGTACGTGGATTGGTTGCTCCGACCCCGACTTCTTCGGCGGTATCACCTTCGACTTCGCTTACAAGGGCTTCGACCTGAACGTCTTCTTCGACGGTGTGTTCGGCAACGATGTGCACAACTGCTGGCGTCAGGAGCGCGATGTATGGCTCTTTACCAACCCTGCTTGGAAGAACCACCCGTCGGCCATGCTGGATGCTTGGATGCCTGACAACCCGGGTTCCGACATTCCGGCCATCACCAACAATAAAACCAACAATGAACAAAGATTTTCTTCTCAGTTCATTGAGAACGGTTCGTTCATCAAGCTGCGTAACATGGAGTTGGGTTACACTTTCCCCGACAAGATTGCCAAAAAGATGTACATGAGCAACCTGCGCGTGTATGTTTCCGGAGAAAACCTGCTGACCATGAAGAAAACGTGGGGCAAGGACGCCTTTACTAGCATCGACCCTGAAGACCGCGACTATGGTTATCTGAGACCTATCACCGTGAACTTCGGTATCAATGCCACATTCTAAACCTATTTACTTAAACGAGAAAAAGACATGAAAAAATATATCACCTATTCACTTGCCCTTTGCTCTTTGTTGAGTCTGGGCAGTTGCGATGATTTCTTGGAGGTCAACCCCAAGGGGGTATTGGATGAAAACCTTCTGAACAAGGCGAGCGATATAGACGGTTTCGTGACGGCAGCTTATTCCCGCATGTGCGAAATCGGTTCTTTGGATTCCTCTCCCTACATGTATTGGTGGAGTGGTTCCATGCGTTCGGATGACTGTTTTAAAGGCGGCGGCGGTGTGGCCGATGCCATCGACTCTTTTGGAAACCTTTCCATGTTTACCAATGTAACCCCGAATACCGGTGCGATTGATGGTACGTGGTATGTGGGTTATCAGGTAATCCAGCGTTGTAATACAGCTATCCAACACATCAATATGTTTACGGAGGAAGAACTTCCGGAGAAGAACAGTCGTTTGGGCGAGGTACTGTTTATCCGTACATTTACCCACTATCGTTTGAAGAAGTTGTGGAAGTATATGCCTTATATCGATGAGAATGTGGTAGGGCAGTCAGATGCTTTTGAGGCAATTCCGAACCGCGACCTCGAACAACCGAACGATCTCTACCTGTGGGAACGAATCTTGGAAGACTTTAAAAAGGCAGAGGAACTGTTGCCTTTGGACCAGGAAGACAAGGGTCGTGTGAGCAAGAATGCCGCTACGGCCATGGTGGCCCGCACGTTGCTGAACATGGCTTACGAGCAGGATGACAGTCACCAAGTGGTGAATATCAACAAAGAACGTCTGAGCGAGGCTTTGACTTATATCGATAAGCTGACTGCCCAGGAAGGCGGACGTTTGGGCCTGGAAGCAGATTTCGGCAACAACTTCCTGGTAGAGTATGACAACAATACCAAGGAATCCATTTGGGAGCTTCAGTTCTCCATCAACGACGGTATGTCTACTGGCGGCCGTATCAATCGTGCCGAAGGTTTGAACCATCCTTGGATGTGGGCTGGCTTCCAATGTTGCGACTTCAACCATGCCAGCTACACCATGGCCAACGCCTTCAAGACGGATCCGGTGACTGGTCTGCCGCGCTTTGAGGATTATAACGATGATGACTATGGTATGTATATAAAGAATGCCGATGGTTCGTACGATCTGGATAAAGTGAATAGCGGTGCACACGATTACTTCGACAAGTATACTTGGGATCCCCGCTTCAGCCATACCATTGTGGCTCCGGGCCAGCCGTGGAAGTATAATGACCAGTTGCTGTTCCATTCTTCGGCCAGTCGTGATGCTACTACGTACAGCTATTTGAAGCCTATCAAGGACATGCCCGATCCGGATTGTGGCTGCTTGATGTACGATGGATGGCAATTCAACTCCATGAACAAGAAGATGATACGTTATTCCGATGTATTGATGTGGAAGGCTGAGATTTTGATCCAACTCGACCGTCAGGATGAAGCTCTGCCATTGATCAATCAGCTCCGTACACGTGCCGACAATAGCCGTGCCCGCTTGATGAACGGTGATGAGCCGACCATGAACTACAAAATCGGTACTTACCAACCGGGTGTGAACTGTACGTGGACGAAAGACTACGCATGGAATGCCTTGGTTTGGGAGAACCGCCTGGAGTTTGCTTGCGAAGGCCACCGTTTCTTCGACCTGCAACGCTGGGGTATGTTGGATGAGGTGCTGAACGACTACTTCAGAATAGAAAGCACCCGCTTCCCGTGGCTCGGTACTGCCCGTTTTACTCCCGGTCGCGATGAGTACCTCCCAGTCTCGCAGAATCAGATGGAATTCTCTAAAGGCAACTATACGCAGAATCCCGGATATTAATGTTTAACCGTTTTTTTAAGTAAGCACTTATGAAAAAGATAACGAATATATTTGTAGTATTGCTGGCTGTAGTCTTGTTTTCCGGCTGCTGTGACCGGTCGGTGCTGGACGACAAAGGTCTGAACTACTATATGCCGATGCCTGAGAATGTGCAATACACCCAGAGCGGTGACCAGGTGACCCTGACATGGAGTTATCCTGAGATACCCGATGAATATCAAAGTGTGAGTGTCGGCATCCAGGCTGTAGAAAACAATATTTATAAGGCAAAAACGACGTTGTCCAATGGGGAAACCAGTCAGACGTTTACCCTGACGGATGGCGTTACTTACCGTTACGTTGTGAAGCTGACTGGTACGTTCAAACCTGAGTTCCAGGAAAAAGGCCGTACCAGTACCGTTACTTCCGACGGTGTGGTAGTGAATATAGAATAAGCGTTATATTTTGATTGGTTAAGAGCGGATCTTCTATTCCGAGCGATAGAGGTCCGCTCTTTTTTTGAGTTGTTGGCACACAGATGACGGTTCCTCAGGTCCTCAGGTCTCTCAGGCCTCTCCCCCAACCCCTCCCCCGTAGGGAGGGGGGTAGGCTGGCGGCTTTTGTCATGGTGAATGAAGTAGAGACGTGGCGTGCCGCGTCTCTATCTATCATGTTTGGTTATGTGATAGAAGCGCATGCGATGAGAAGAGACGCGGCACGCCACGTCTCTACTACGAAAAGATCTGTGTTACCTGTGTGCCATTCCCAATAAATTATTTAACTTTGTGACACATGTAGCTAAACACATTTATAAAGAATCGAATGCTCTGAACTCCTCCCCTCCGGGGGAGGTTGGGAGGGGCTTTTAAATTGTACACATACACATAATATTAACCTCTTAAAAGTAAAGTATCATGTTGAAGAAAACGTTGTTGTATGCATGTTTGGGCGTGGGGCTTACCATGCCTGCCCAAGTGTATGCAGGAGAGCACCTCGGTACGCCGACCCGCGAGTTTAACGGCGCGTATCAAGGGAAGAATTTGGACTATGTGGCCTTCCCCATCGGCGGCATGGGGGCAGGCATGTTTTGTTTGGAGGGCACGGGTGCCATATCGCACGTGTCGCTCAAAAACCGGCCCGACCTGGGCAATGAGCCATACGTGTTTGCCGCTATTAGTGTGAAGGGTTATGAGAACGGGGCCAAGGTGCTGGAAGGCCCGGTGCCCGACTGGAAAATATTCGGCTTGCCGGGACGCGGTTTCGGCAGCGGCGAGAAGACGTACGGCTTCCCCCGTTTCGAGAACGCCGTGTTCCAGGCACGCTTCCCCTTTGCCACCATCGACTTGCAGGACAACGATGTCCCCCTGAAGGTGCGCATCACGGGCTGGAGTCCCTTTATTCCTACCGACCAGGACAATACCGGCCTGCCTACTGGTGCGCTGGAATACAGTTTTACCAATACCACCGGCAACACGCTGGAGGCCGTGTTCTCTTATAACTCCCGTAACTTCGTGGACGGCAACGGCAAGATTGAGAGCGTGAAGAACGGCTTTTCCCTGCTGCCTTCCGAGGGTGACGGCAACGAGGGTGTGGCCATCTATGTGGACGACGATGCCGCCGTGGTGGATCATTGCTGGTTCCGTGGCGGGTGGTTCGATGCCCAGACCATTTTGTGGGAAAATATCCGTGCGGGTAGGACGGTTTCCAAAGCTCCCATGGATGTGGTGGCTCCGGGTGCTTCCATCTACGTGCCCTTGCAACTGCAACCGGGTGAGACGAAGACCGTGCGCGTAAACTGGAGTTGGTATCTGCCGGAATCCACCCTGTCGTGCGGTATTCTCCGCAAGTCGGGCGACGCTTTTGCCGCTCCTACCAAGGGTACGGCCGAAGGACAGCAGGCTGTGACGGGCTATGTGGGCCAGCGGCTGCTCAACTCGTTCGACAAAGGCGGCGACGGCTTGGTGGGTATCTTGGAATCGCCGGAATTCAAGGTGGACAAGCGTTACCTGAAGTTCCTGGTAGGCGGCGGCAACTTGAAGGAACTGACCTCGGTCAACTTGGTTGTGGACGGTGAAATCGTGTTGACAGCTACCGGGCAACAGACCGAGAACCTGGGCGTGGCCCTGTGGGACTTGAAGCCTTACAAGGGCAAGACGGCCAAGATACGCATTGTGGACATGGGCGTGTCCGGCTGGGGGCATGTGCTGGCCGACCAGTTCGTGCTGACCGACAATGCGGACGAAAATTTGTTGGCCCCGTCGGCTTCCGCCACGTTGCTGGCCGACTTCGAGGGCGACGACTGGGGCGACTGGAAGGTGGCCGACTCTTCGGCAGAGGAGAAGAAGTATTTTCCGGATGTGGACAGCATGGAAGAGAGTTGCTACCGTCCGTGGTATTCTGAACGCTTTGCCAACCTGGGCGAGGTGATAGCTTACTGGGATGCCCATAAGGACGAGTTGAAGAAGAACAGCGAACTGTTCCGCGACGCGTTCTATGACTCCACACTGCCGGCCGAGGTGCTGGAGGCCATTGCGGCCAACCTCACCATCCTGAAGTCGTCCACGGTGCTCCGCCAGTATGATGGTCGCTTCTGGGCTTGGGAAGGTTCCGGTGACACGTGGGGCTCTTGCCATGGTTCGTGCACCCATGTATGGAACTATGCACAGGCCCTGCCTCACTTGTTCCCGGTCATGGAGCGCACGTTGCGCGAGACGGAGTTCTTAGTGAGCCAGAATGCGGAGGGACACCAGACGTTCCGCGCCAACATGCCTATCTCTACGCCTCCCCACGATTTCCATGCTGCTTCCGACGGCCAGTTGGGCGGCATCATGAAGGTGTACCGCGAATGGCGCATCAGCGGCGACACGGAGTGGATACGCAACCTGTATCCCGCCGTCAAGGCCAGCTTGGACTACTGCATCCGCACGTGGGACCCGAAACGCCAGGGTTGCCTGGAGGAACCGCACCACAACACCTACGACATCGAGTTCTGGGGGCCGGACGGCATGTGCACCAGCTTCTATGCCGGCGCGCTGACGGCCTTCGTAGAGATGAGCAAGGCGCTGGACAAACCGGCCAAGGACTACGAGAAGCTGCTGAAGAAGTGCAAGGCGTATATGGAGAACGAGCTGTATGATGGCGAGTACTTCATCCAGAAGATAAAATGGGAAGACCTGCAGGCACCGAATCCGGCACAGGCTCTGTCTTTCGGCGGAGCATACTCGGACGAAGCGGTGAAGCTGTTGCAGAAGGAGGGGCCGAAGTACCAGTATGGTACGGGTTGCCTGTCCGACGGAATCCTGGGCATGTGGATAGCCTCTTCCTGCGGATTGCCGGAGGTGATAGACAACGAGAAGGTCACCAGCCACCTGAACTCCATCTACAAGTACAACTTCAAGACCGACCTGTTCGATCACTACAATCCCCAACGTCCGGGTTATGCTTGCGGGCACGAGGGCGGCCTGCTGCTGTGCACATGGCCCAAGGGCGGCGCATTGTCGTTGCCGTTTGTGTACAGCAACGAGGTATGGACGGGTATCGAGTACCAAGTGGCCGGCCATCTGATGATGAAGGGTGAAGTGGAGAAGGGCTTGGACATTGTGCGTGCCTGCCGCATGCGCTATGACGGCACGGTACGCAATCCGTTCAACGAGCTGGAGTGCGGCAACTGGTATGCCCGCGCCATGGCCAGCTATGGCATGTTGCAGGCATTGACCGGCGTGCGCTACGACGCGGTGGACAAAACGATGTACATCGACTCCAAGGTGGGCGACTTCAAGACGTTCATCAGCACGAACACAGGCTTCGGCACGCTGGAATGGAAACAGGGCAAGCCGACGCTGAACGTGGTGTATGGCACGATTGACGTGGAGCACTACGAGGTGGGGGACTAATTGAAAATGAAGAATGAAGAACTAAAAATGAAGAATTTGCTACTGATTAAGCAATCAAAAGCAGTTTTGAGCGAAGCTGACTCTGTAGAATTTCTTCCGACGCTACGCGCTAATTCTTCATTCTTAGTTCTTCATTCTTCATTATACTTTAACTAAACAGACAAAACGTATGAAATGCTTGAATGCTTTATTCGGAGGGCTTCTGTGCGCCGGGCTGCTGTTTAGCTCGTGCGGCGGACAGAAGAGCCTGAATCCGCAGGACTTTCCCGTGGATTATTCGCAGTTCGTGGCTTCCATCTCGGCGGACAGCTTGGGGGGCCATGGCTACACGTGCAACGTGGAGCAGATTTCTCAAGACATCGTGAAGGTGAACCTGCACTTCGACCTGAAAGGCCAGAGCGTGCAGCAAGACGACTGGCAGGTGCGCATAAAGCCGGCCTTCACCCCGACGTTCAACTGGGCGCCGCACCTGACGCCGGCCGACAGCAACATCGTGGCGCAACACGTGTTCCGTTCGCCCGCGCTCATCGTGACCGACGGCACGAAGGGCTTCGCGGTGATTCCCGACTTGGACGTGCTGGCAAAGGCAGGGAAGAACCAATGGTACATGGACATGAATGCCGAGGACAACGTGCTGACGCTGGGCATGTCGCTAAGTACTGTATGCGACCACGTGCTTTATGCACGCCGCCCCGGTGCCGAGTACACCGGCAAGGTGGACTATGGCTTCTACATCGTGAAGTATGACGACAAGGAGGATGTGGACAATCCGTTCCGCGCACCGCTGGAATTCATGTGGGAACGCTGGGGACATGAGCGTTATGCCGGCCTGCTTCCTTTGAACCTGGAGCCGTATGTGAAGCATACGTACAACTGGGCGTTCAACACGTGGGTCAAGAATGTGTGGCAGGAGTTTGAGCTGAATGGCAAGACGGTGGGTGCTCCGGTGTTCATTGTCAACACCACCCAAAGTCCCAACTATCCCGGTGAGGTGAACGAGCGCGAGTTCCGCTCCATCTGGAACCAGGCATGGTTCAGCTCCCTTCGTTCGGCCAGCGGCTTGTTCCGTTATGCACGCCGCACGTCGAACCAGGAACTGATGCAGAAGGCCATGCTGACCAAGGAACTGGCCCTTGCCGCCCCGATGAAGAAGAGCTTCTTCTACACGGTGATAGGCACCGACATGGAGAACGTGGAGATAGACGGCAAGCTGTATAACCGCTCCAAGGGCTGGAATCACTACTATTGGGGCAACTCCAACCGCAACCCGTATACGTGGGATGCCAAGAAGTCGCCCTTCCATGTGCTCGACATGAGCTGGACGGCTCTGCTGATGTTGCGCTGGTATGACGAACTGGAGAAGGACGAACGCCTGCTGAAGTATGCGGAGACGTATGCCGAGGCCCTGTTGGGCGTGCAGTATGACAACGGTTGCTTCCCCGGATGGCTGGACTTGGAGACGTTGGAGCCGATGGAGTATCTGAACAATGCTCCGGAAACGTCGCTCTCCGTCACCTTCCTGCTCAAACTCTATGAACTGACGAACAAGGAAGCCTACAAGACGGCGGCCCTCAAGGCCATGAAGGCCATGGAAAGCATTATCTGCGAGGGACGCTGGGAGGACTTCGAGACCTACTGGTCGTGCTGCCGCGTGGGCACGCCTGCCTTTGTGGGCAAGAAGGTGGCCCGCAACAACATGTACAAGCAATGTAACTTCTCGGAGTTCTGGACGGCCGAAGCGTTGTTGGAGTGTTACCGCGTGACGGGCGAGGCGGCTTACCTGCAACTGGGACGGCGCGTGCTGGACGAGATGCTGATGACGCAGGCTTCGTGGCAACCGCCCTACATCTACGTGAACGGCATCGGCGGCTTCGGTGTGATGAACTGCGACGGCGAGTGGAATGACTCGCGCGGGAGCTTGTTTGCAGAGCTTATCCTGCAATACGGCAAGGAACTGCAAGTGCCCGAATACACCGAGCGCGGGCTCTGCGCCCTGAAAACGTCGTTCGAGATGATGTACTGTCCCGAAAACCCGAAGGCCAAGGAGCAATGGGAAAAGGTTTGGCCGTTCTTCAACGAGAAGGATTACGGCTTCACCATGGAAAACTACGGTCACGGCGGTGCCACCTCGCCCGAAGGCGAGGGGATGGGAGAGTTTACCATCTACGACTGGGGCAACGGCGCGGCATCGGAGGCGTACAACCGTATATTGGATAAGTTCGGGAAAGAGGTGTTTGAGTAATACTGTACTTCTTCTTTCGTTCAGCCGAAAGAAGAAGATACCAAGAAGAAAGTCTGCCGGCAGCACCGTCAGGCCTACTCCGGGCAGCCCGAAGGCTAAAGAACAAGAACTCGCTTCGCTCAGACAGGCTTGTTCTTTTCGACGCCTTCGGGCTGCCCTTCGTTTCACGGCCTGCCGATGAGGCCGGGGCTGCGCGTGAGCGGCTTCTTTTGGCCTCCTTCGAAAGGAAGGGGTTGCGCGTGTTCCTGTCATGCTGAACGAATGTGAAGCATCTCCCGCAAGGTGTGTGCCTGCGTGCGAGGTTTATGATACTGTACTTCTTCTTTCGTTCAGCCGAAAGAAGAAGCTACCAAGAAGAAAGTCTGCCGGTAGCACCGGCAGGCCTACTCCGGGCACCCCGAAGGCTAAAGAACAAGAACTCGCTTCGCTCAGACAGGCTTGTTCTTTTCGACGCCTTCGGACTGTCCTTCGTTTTACGGCCTGCCGATGAGGCCGGGGCTGCGCGCGAGCGGCTTCTTTCGGCCTCCTCCGAAAGGAAGGGACTGCGTGTGTTCCTGTCATGCTGAACGAATGTGAAGCATCTCCCGCAAGGTGTGTGCCTGCCCGGAGTAGGCCTGCCGCTGGAAGCTGAGCCGTGGCAAGGATATCGAGGGAATGGCGCAGTACTGCAGGGGGGAGCCGCTGATGGTGAAGTCCAGGCGTGGCAGCTGGCTGACGATGAATTACGGCTGGCCTTGCATGATGAGGTGAAAATCCTTCGGGAAGAGATTCGGGAGATGAAGGCAAACCGGGTGGCATAGCGTTGCATGCTTTTGGAAGCCCTGTCCTTAGCGCACAAGATACATAGTCCTTGATAAGAGAAAGCGCGGCGAGGATTCTTCTCGGCCGAAAGTTGTATTATATCTCAACTTTCCGTATCTTTGTCGTATGAAACGAATCATAGCGTACAAACACTATTTCGCTGATTTTGTGTCAAGGCTGACTGCTCCCGAAAGGCGGAAACTGGAGATGGGGCTGGACATGCTGGCAAGCGGTGAACGCATCCCGTACCACTATATCAAGTATCTGCGCGATGGGGTGTATGAATTGCGGGTAAACTACGGGAACAACGAGCTGCGCCTCTTCTTCATCTACGACGGTGACACGATAGTGGTACTGTTCAACGGCTTCAGGAAGAAGACGCAGAAAACGCCGGACAATGAGATAAGGAAAGCAATAAGACTGAAGGAGGAATATTATGGAAGTAAAACTGAAGCAGATAGGTAAAGACCTGTATGACGTGAATGCTTGGTTGGACGAGGAACTCGGCGCGGAGGGTACTCCCGAAAGGGAACGCAACCGTGAGCGGGCATGGGAGGAATACAACGCGCAGGTATTGCTGGACGCCCGCAAGAGTGCCCACCTGACGCAGGCTGAGTTGGCCGCCCGTATCGGCGCGGACAAGAGCTACATATCGCGCATAGAGCGGGGACTGATAGTGCCTACTGTGGCCACGCTGTACAAGATAGCCGCTGCCATGGGCATGACGGTGGAGCTGCGCCCAGCGTGACGCATGTCAGAAGGCGAAGAACTTTTTGTGATTTAGCGTAAATACACTAAGTGCTTGACGAACGGCAATTGCCCTTTGTCAAGCACTTAATGTATTGTCTATATTCAAAAGAGGAAAGGAGTATGCTGCAAGCAACGGCAGTTTTCCTATAGGATAGTTGTAAATGTATGGAGGATGTTTCACGGCCTGCCGATAAGACCGGGGCTGCGCGTGAGCGGCTTCTTTCGGCTATAGAACGAGAAGTATTTCTGTTAAAAGGGGGCTTGACTAAGTTTATCGTAAGCTCTTACTGAATACACACCCTTGCGGAGTGGTGGGGAATTTTCTTTCTTCAGTTTGCTGTTTTGTAGAAAAAATGTACCTTTGTTGTACATCATGATGTACAACTTAAAAACAAGAACATATGAGGGTAATAAGTTCATCAGAATTAAGGGATAACATGAAGAAGTACCTTGACTTGGCTTTAAATGAGAGGATATTGATACAGCGTGGCAGGAATGAGACTTTTGTACTGACACGTGAAGAGTATCTGGATCCGGATACGGATTTGAAGCGGGCCATTAGCGCAAAAGAGTTATTGGTAGGAGTTGAGGAGGATATAAGGACAGCATACAGGGAGAAGTGTGGGGAAACATTATGAAAGTATTGTTCTTGCCGGAGGTCAGGCAATATCTGAAGGAGTTGCAGAACACACTTTTTGAGAAGGAATATTTTGGCTTTGAGGATGCAGCCGTGCAATATGTAAGGGACTTAATCTTTGACATTGAAGAAACATTGCCGATAAGGGCAAGTAAAGAGGCACCTGCATATTTCAACAGCTATGGAAAAGGCATGAGATATGCCTCTTTCAGAAAGAACAGGGATACCCAATGGTATGTGTTCTTTAACAAGTACAAAGAAAACGGAGAGCTAATCTATCTTGTACGGTACATAAGTAACAATCATGTGATAGCGCAATACCTATAATGCAGGCAATGATATGGAAAGCCGTAACAGGCTTCTTCAGCAGAAATAGGAAGGTATTATAAATAAAGGTAATCATTATGGAGGCAAACCTCCATCAAACCAATGATTACAGCTTTGTGCTCAAGTAGTGGCGCGGTATGCTCCCGGTATGTCGCGGACAAGGGCGCAACACGTTCCGTTTGGCTACGGAATATGTTGCGCCCTTGCTTGTTACATGCTTGTTTCTTGTTACTTGCGGCGGGGGTTAGTTACCGTCGTTGGAGGCACCGTCTTCCCAACCCGGATTCTGCGTGATTTTAGGATTCTTGACCATGACGAGCGAGGGGATGGGGTAGAGGTATTGCTTCTCGCCCCACACGCGGTTGCCGTCGTTCTGGGTGTCCCAGGTGAGGTAGTAGCCGCTACCGTCTTCCTGCGGTTTCACTTGCAGGTTGTCGGCTTCAGGGTCGGTGCTAACCAGCACGGTGGCACAAGTGGCCGAATAGGCATCCCAGTCGATTTCGGCTTGGGCCTGTTCCAGTTCGGCGTCCGAGGTGTAGTAAATGACATCGGGCGTACCGTTGTTATCCATGTCGAGCGCCTTGTTGATGGCCGGGATGTTGATGCCTCGCCAGCTCATCAGCATCAGCTCGCCGCAATGCCAGCGGCGCAGGTCGTCGAAACGGAACCCTTCGAGTACCAGCTCGGTCATGCGCTCGCGGCGGATTTCCAAGATGACGGGGTCGCTGACTTCGGGGAAGTACGTGCTTTGCAGGTACGGGTCCACGCGCGTCGGCTTGGCGTTCAGTCCGCCGGTGATGCCGGCACGGGCACGCAAGGTTCCTACGGTTTGTTGCCAGTCGTCGTCGGTCAGTTCGCCCAGTTCGGCCTTGGCCTCCGCGTAGTTCAGCAGCACTTCGGCGTAGCGGAACAAGGGGAGCGCGTTGGTGTTGAGCGATTTCGTGTCGCCTTCGGTGCCATCGACGCAGAATTTGATGGGTTGGTATCCCAGGCGTGCATAAGAGCCGTAGTCGGGCAAGGCCAGCCGGCCTTCGCGCATGTAGCCTGGTGTCCGCATGGTCTGCTGCAGGCGCATGTCGCGGTTCTGGCATTCTGTGTAGAAGTCGTCCGTTTCCCACCCTGCCTTGTCGGTGTAAGGGGTGCCGTCCAGTTGCAGGTAGACGTTGATGAACTGGCGGATGAAGTTCATGCGTGTGCCATAGGTGGCCGATGTCCATCTCCAGTTCGCGTCGTGGTAAACGGCCAGTTCGGCGCTGGAACATATGGCCATCAGGATTTCCTGGCTCAGGGGATTGTCCTGAATGAAGAGTGAACGGTAGGACAGGTCTTCACCGGCTCCCGTGTAGATGGATTTGCCGGAGTTGTCCATCACGATCTTGGCATTGTCGCGTGCGCGTTGCAGCCACGTTTCGGCCGACGTGGCCAGTTGCAGGTTGTGGTATTTGCGGTAAGTGCCTTCGAAAAGAGCCACGCGCGAGGCAAAGGCGTAGGCCACCCATTTGGTGACCAGGGAGCAGGTGCTCTCCGAAGTGGTCGTGATGTGTTCGCCGGCAAACTGCAGGTCTTCGTACACCTTCTCCATGACCAGTTCGCGCGAGTCGCGTGAGGCGTACAAGGCCTCATCGGCCACGTCCAACGGGTGGTCTATCCAAGGCACATCGCCGAAGCGCTTCACCATGTTGTAATAGAAATAGGCGCGGAAGAAGCGTGCGATGCCCAGGTAGTTATTGCGCACCGTTTCGCTTACGGCCTCGTTGGTGCAATTGACGATGAAGTAGTTGATGTTGCGCAGCGTGGTCCAGCTCCATCCGGTGGCTACGGCATCGTTGTATGCGCCTTTGCGCACGAAGTCGTTGATGGAGTTGGTCGCGCCGTAATCCACCAGGGTCGATTCGATGTAGTGCAGGTCGTCTCCGGTGGGCAGGCCGTTGTAGAAAGAGTAAGCGTAGGTTTCCAGTCCCTCTTCCGAGCTGAAGATGGCATCTTTGCCCACCGTGGTGATGGGGCTTTCATACAGGTCGCAGCCGGTCATGGCAAACAGGGCCGCGCAGATGCAGGAGTATTTCAGTCTTGCGAAATTCTTTTTCTTCATAATAGTGTCCTTTAATGAGTAAAGTTCGTTGTGTGGTTAGAAAGTTATCGAAAGTCCGAGCGAAACAGAGCGCATCAGCGGGTAGCTGTTGCCGTCGCCCATGTTGTTGCTGCTCAGGTCGCTATCCACATGTGAAGTGGCCGTGCTGACATCGAAGTCCTTGGTGCGCTTGTACAGAGGTGACCAGCACAGCAGGTTCTCTCCAGTAAGGTAGATTTGTATGGCTTGCATGCCGGCCTTGGCCACAAGGGCTTTCGGCAGGTTGTAGCCGATTTGCAGGTTTTTCAGACGCAGGTAGGCCACGTTCTGTATGTAGCGGTCTGTCATGACACTTCCCCAGCCCAAAGCGGAATTGTAGGTGGAGTAGCGGGGCAGGTAGGCATCGGGGTTGTCCGGTGTCCAGTAGTTGTCAAGGTGCCAGGACGGAAGACTGTTGTACGGGCGGTTGTATTGACCCCAGAATGGTGATTCCTTGCCGGGAAACCAGTCTTGTTTGCCCACGCCTTGGAAGAAGGCGGAGAAGAAGATGTTGTTCCAATCCGCGCTGAGGTTGAAGCTGTAAATGTAGCGCGGTTCCGAGTTGCCTATGATTACTTTGTCGCCCGGGTTGGTTGCCGTGTTGTCGCCATAGTCGATGCGTCCGTTGTTGTTGAGGTCAACAAACTTCAGGTCGCCGGCCTCCCACACATTGTCTATTGATGACTGCACGATGGTGTTGACATATCCTTCTGTTTCGGCATCGCTTTGGAACAGCCCGTCGGTCAGGTAACCCCACATTTCGCCGACGGTCTGCCCTTCGTAATAGTCGTCCAGGTTTTTCGTGGAATTGTTGTACTTGTCGATTGTCGACTTGTAATCGTGCAGCGTTCCTTTAATTTCCCAATTAAAACGTTTACCGGCCAGGTTGAAGTGGTCGCGGTAGGAAACGGAGATTTCCCAGCCTCGTGTGCTCATGTCCGCATAGTTCCCTTTGGGTGAAGTGGCTCCGAATACTTCGGGCAACGTGACGCCTACGGTGTACATGTCTGTTGTCTTACGGATGTAATAGTCTCCGGACAACTGCAAACGTCCGTCCAGCATGCTCATGTCCACGCCTATGTCGGTGGTGGTGGCGGTTTCCCATGTTAGGCTGTTGGGGATGACAGCGGGATTACTGGTGTAGTTGGGCTTGATGCCTCCCAGCACACGTCCGGAAGTCTTGATTTGAAGCAATTCCATGAAGCTGTAGGGGTCTACATTACCGTTACCCAACGAGCCGTAGGAAGCGCGTATCTTCAGGTTGTCGAAGAAGCTGTTAGTCCACTCCTTCCAGAATGGTTCTTCGGACAAGCGCCATCCGGCGGAGAAGGAGGGGAAGAACGCATATTGCTGGTCTTCGGGGAATTTGGACGAACCGTCGTAACGGCCGTTTACTTCGAACAGGTAGCGGTCTTTGTAACCGTAGTTCAAGCGGAAGAAGAGTCCCAGTATGCGCCAGTTGGTGATGTTTTCGCTCAGCGTGGTTGCATCGCCCAGAGCCAGGGCTATACTGGTGGCATCTTCCAGAAGGACTCCGTTGCGGTTGGCCGACATGGCTTTATAGGCGGATGTTTCGTAGTTGTATCCTGCCATGGCTTTGAAATAGTGGTTCCCGCCGAACGTTTGTTCATAATCGGCATAAAGGTTGGTAGCCGTGTAGAGCGTAGTGGCAAATCCCCGTTGGATGTCATCGTACGAGCCGAATGTGGAAAACACACCTTCTTCCTTGCTGAAAGGCACACGGGTGCGCTTTCGCATGTTGTCGTATGTCTTATAGCGGAATGTGAAGTCACCATTTACATGCAACTTGTTCCCCAGAAAATTGGCGGAGAAAGCCGTGGTGTTTTTTAAGAGTTTGTTGTTGCGGTCCTGGTAGTTCTTGCCGTCCATGAATCCACCGATGCTGTAGGCTGCCGGCTCGGTATAGCTGCCGTCCGGGTTGAATACGGGCATGCTGGGATAAGACGTAAGCTCTATGTAACGTTGTACCGTATAACTGTAGGATGCTACAGTAGGGTTGTGATGGTCGGTATTGGTGAACTCCAGGTTGTTGCTGATACGCAGCCAGTTGAACAGTTGCAAAGAACCCTTGGCGCGCAGGTTGATGGACTGGTAGGTATCTGGATTGTAATTGTACAAACCGTTGTATTTATAGAAACGGCCGGAAAGGTAGAAATCTGCCTTCTCGCTTCCTCCGGATATCGTCACGTTGTGGTCTTGCGCAAAGGTCTGGTCTTTGTAGAGCAGGTCGTACCAGTCGGTATTACCATAGTACACGTAGCTGCCGTCTGCGGCCACGTCGACCTCATCGGTGATTCCGGCTTCTTTCCTCCGTTTGAATTCGGCCAGCCATTCTTCGGAATAAGCTTGCTTGCCGTTGTTCATGCTGGTGGGGAGTGTCTTGTTGTAGTTGTAGAACG
Source organism: uncultured Bacteroides sp. (assembly GCA_944320295.1). Classification (GTDB taxonomy): domain Bacteria; phylum Bacteroidota; class Bacteroidia; order Bacteroidales; family Bacteroidaceae; genus Bacteroides. Next base: position 26,616 of record CALUGY010000056.1, on the reverse strand, counting down.
CATCGCGGAAGTGTTCGGCCCAGATAACGCCGTCTGTCACGAAATCGGGTGTGTTGGTGGGCGATTGCAGGGAGAAGTTGCCTTTGTAGTTGATGGTTGGTTTGCCCGTCGTGGCACCTTTGGTGGTGATGAGTACCACGCCGAACGAACCGCGCGCCCCGTAGATGGCAGCGGATGCCGCGTCTTTCAGCACGCTGACGCTGGCAATGTCATTCGGGTTCAGCATGGAGGGGTCTCCTTCCACGCCGTCAATCAATACCAAGGCACTACCGCCTTGCCCGATGGACGTGGTGCCGCGCACGTTGTAGGTTGCGCTACGGCTGGGTTTGCCGTCTTCCATTGTAATGTTGAGGTTGGGGACGGCACCTTGTAATGCCTGGGATACGGAAGCTACCGAACGGTTACGGAACACTTCTTCGCCAACCTGTTCTACCGCTCCCGTAAGGTTTACTTTCTTTTGTGTGCCATATCCTACCACGACCACTTCGGACAAGTTTTGCGCAGTCTCTTCGAGCACAATCTTCATTGGGGAAGCGGGAGTGGCTTTTACCTGTTGGGTTTTGTAGCCGATGAAGGAAATCTCAAGCGTGGGCTCGCCTTGCACCGCCAGGCTAAAGTTCCCGTCGATGTCCGTTACGGTTCCGATGGTAGGTTGGCCTGTCACGCGGATGGTGGCTCCCGGGATGGGCTCGCCTGTCACATCGGTCACATTGCCTGTCACATAGGTAGCTTGCGCCATTATGCCGAGAGGGAATAACAGCAGTAGGAAGGCTACCGCATAAAGTTTGTTTAGACAAATTGTTTTCATAATCAGTTTGTTTGTTGATGTATTCAAGTTTGATGTTTGATTGATACGTCTTGTTTTCTGGCTTGCAGCAGGCTCTGTCCGGACATAATTCCGGCTGTCCGGGTCCGGATAAAGGGTCGGAACCGGCAATTTGGAATATGCCTTGTGGTCTGTAGCAGGAGTTATTCCTTAACTTTCAGCAAGCCGATTTCTCCTTGCATGGTGGTGTACAAAATGTGTCGTTTGTCTATGGGCACCGGGGTATTGATGCCGGTGCACGAAAGGCGGTGCGCCCACTTCAGACGGCCGGTTTCGGCATCCAGCCCGTAAAGCATTCCTCTCTTGGTGGTGATGTAAACGGTATGGTTGTGCTCTACCGGCATGGCCGGGTAGAACTCCTTGCCATAGTCCAAGTCGGTTGCCCATAAGCGGAGCGGGGTATGGCTTCGCGTGCTGAAGCAGACTACGCTGTCGGTCATGGTCTTGGCGTAGAACCGTAGTCCGTCGGGCGACAAGCCTGCGGCTTCACGGACTTGCGATGCGTCGGTCTCATACACGGTCTTGCCGTTTTGCAGGTCGATGGCGGTGAACACGCGCCTCGGATCTACGATGAAGCATTTACCTTGGGCTGCAGTAGGCCATACGGCCGCAGGGGAGTAGAAGGGATGCTTGATGCCCGTATTCCATTTCCACACTAACTGTCCGTCGGCCTTGTCGAGGGCATAGACCGTATTGTCCCACGCCGTGAATATCACCTTGTCGTCTGCTATCAGGGGCTTGCTCTCCACATAGTTCTCCAAGTCGCGGTAAGTCCAAAGCACTTTACCCGTATGGAGGTCGATGGCCCGGAATGCAGGCTCGCTACTGCCGATGTAGACAACCCCGCCATCTATGGTAACAGCACCTAATACCGGGCGTGCCGTCCGGATTTTCCATAGTAAGGAGCCGTCCTCGCTATCCAAGGCGTAAATATGCCTGTCGGCTGACCCAAACACCACCACACCATCGGACACAGCGGGTGTTCCCACAATGGGGCCCTGGCATTGGTATGACCAAAGCTGCTTGCCGTTTTTCCAGCGATAGGCAGTCAGGCAGCCCTTATCATCGCCCACAAACACGCGTTCGCCATCGGATGCGGGTGAGCCGTAGATGGCCTGTCCGGTGCGGAGCTTCCACACTTCACGCACTTGGCGGTACTTTTGGTTGGCCGAGCTGTCCGGGTAGCTTCCTGCATGGCCGTTACGGTCGTGATAGTTGTGACTGAGCGAATAGGCGGCCAGCGGCATTTCCGGCTTCCCGATTTCGCGCGTATAGGCTTTGATACTGTCGTTGCCTATGCGGTAGATACCGTATCCGGGCGCCAACTTTTTCTGCCTTTGGTTACTGCGAAGCAGGATGCCGGGGATACCGTCATATGACAAGGCCATGTTGCGGTGGTAGTGTCCACCGACAAACAGGCGGATGTTGTAGGGCAGTATGGCATCGATAACCTCGGACCAGTTGTCCACGTCGTTTTCGCGGACGGGGTAGTGCGTCACCAGTATAACCGGGGTCTCGGTACCTGTTTTTTTCAGTTCTTCTTTTAGCCAGCGGAGCTCTTGTGGGTCTACATGTCCGTCGGCCATACGGAGCTTGGCCCCGGTGTTGAAGCCGATAAAGCGGATGCCTTTATGTAGAAAGCTGAAGTGCTCGTAGCCGTAGATAGCCTTGAAATCGGTACAGCCGGATTCCGACCACTTGGTCTCGTGGTTACCGGGCACCACATAGTAAGGAGCTTTCAGCAAGTCGAGGCATTGCTTGGTCATGGCCAGGCCGATACTGTCACCTTCGTTGCTGAGGTCGCCCGTCACCAATACGAAGTCTATGCCGTCCGTGGCATTGATTTGCGCCACGGAGCGTAGCAGGTCTTCCGTCTTGGCCGGATTCCGCCGCGTAAGGTGGGTGTCCGTGATTTGGGCAAAGCAGAAGCTTGTCTTCTCCTGTGCCTGTGCTGCGGTAAGGCCGGTGAGGCACAGGAGGCATGTTAAGAATGCGATGGTTTGTTTCATTATGCCGTTTGCTTAGAATGAGTAGCTGTAGTCCATGCCGCGGTTTGGCTGCACAAGCAGGTTGGTGACGCGGAAGTTGATTTTTCCCTCGCCGTTGAATGTCTCAGGGAAGTAGATGGCAATATTGCAGCGGCTTTGCGGCTTGACGGTGAAGGTGCGGAAATATTCGATGGCCTTGTCGTGCTCTGTTTTCTGGAAATGGAACGTCAAGTCAGACTCATTCTGCAACGTGATGTTGCAGTAGCCTTTGCCGCGTTTCACATTTACTACTTTGACCGACTTCTCGAACAGTTCCTTCAGCCATTGTTCTTCGCCCACCAGCAGGTCTTTGACCCACACGATGGTGCGGCGGTTGTCCAATGCTTCGCGTATGCCTTCTACCGAACGTTCCTTAGCCAGTACGAAGGTCATGATGCGGTGTTCGCCTTTATAGAAGTCGAAGTCCATGCCGATGGGATTGTGCACGTCGCTGTTGCCTATCATGGTCAGGCTTTTTTCCAGGCACCAGCGGTGCGCTTCGGGGAAGTAGCTCGTACCGTTAGCCACCTCTATGCCTTGCATCCATCCGTTGTCGTAGATTTCTGTATGCTCGTTCCACCACAATGTGGTGTCCGGCTGCTGCCTGGCCCAGCCCGGGTGGTTCCAGAATATGAAAGCCCCTTGCTGTTTGGCTTGCTTGAAAGAATCGTGCCAGTCTTTCTGGTCGAGCGGATTACAATCCTTTAGGAAGATGGCATTGAAGTGACCGGGCGCCATGGAACGCGTAATCTCGCTGCCGCGTATCAGCAGGATGTCGTTGGCTTTGGCCGAGCCTTCGGCAATTTCGTACGAGCGGCCGTGGTGACCCGTCAGGTCTTTGTGCGGGCGGTATTCAATGTGCTCGGTCAGGGCGATGGCATCCAACCCTTCGCGCCAGGCTTCGTCCACGCGTACCGTGGGCCATACTGCGCCGTCCGAGTAGACTGTATGCATGTGGAAGTCGCACTTCAACGTTTTATAACCGTCCAAATCGGGAACGTGAATTTCGTGCCGCACTTGCGCTTGTGCCGATAGAGCCATGCCGGCGGCAAACAGAATGGAAAAGATGTGTTTCATTGCTATTCTCCTTTTTTGTATATATAGCATAAATTAAGTTTGCACTGCAAAGGAAGCCTGTCGACATTACATGCAGATGTACGCAAGGTAACATTTGCATGACAATGGTGTTTCAACCGGTTTATGCATGTGTATTGTTTGCCGATGTGCTGCTTTATATAAATAATGTGCCCGGACGGGGCAGTAAAGGAGAGGGAACTGCGGAAGGGGAGGAGGGGGAGAAAAAAGAAAATCCCTTGAGAACCCGTGCCTCAAGGGATTGTGTGCTTGAATGGTGGAGCATAGCGGACTCGAACCGCTCACCTCGACACTGCCAGTGTCGCGCTCTAGCCAGATGAGCTAATGCCCCGGTGATTTTTGACGGTGCAAAGTTAGGATGTTTTTCGGGAATGGCAAGTGTTTGGGGTGATTTTTTAATTCTTGAAGGGCAAAAAAACGCAGCTTGCCGAATATTTGCTAAGTTTGCACAAAAATGAGATTCGGATATGCTGATATTTAATACGACGTATAGTGTGGAAGACGGGCAAGAGAAGTACTTCCTGATATGGATGCAGGAGTATTATCTGCCCGAAGTGGAAAAAACGGGCATGTTGCATGCGCCCCGCATGGCACGCGTGCTGAGCCACCGTGAGGAGGGAAGCGTGTGCTACTCCGTGCAGTTCGAGGTGGAAGATTCAGCCAAGTTGCATGCCTGGCACAGGGAGCAGGGTGTGAAGCTGAACGACGAGATGATGCGCCTGTTCAAGGACAAGGTGGTGGGATTTCCCACATTGATGGAGGTGGTGGAGTGATACGGCCTGTAGAAGAGAAAATCATACTCGGCATAGACCCCGGCACCACCATCATGGGTTACGGGGTACTGCGTGTGGCTGGGGTGCAACCGCACATGGTGGCCATGGGCATCATAGACCTGCGCAAGTTTTCGGACCACTACCTGAAGTTGCGCCACATACACGAGCGGGTGTTGAGCATCATCGAGAGCTACCTGCCCGACGAGCTGGCCATCGAGGCCCCCTTCTTCGGGAAAAACGTGCAGTCCATGCTGAAGCTGGGGCGGGCGCAAGGCGTGGCCATGGCGGTGGCCTTGAGCCGCGACATCCCCATTACGGAATATGCGCCGCTGAAGATAAAAATGGCCATCACCGGCAACGGGCAGGCATCGAAGGAGCAGGTGGCCGACATGCTGCAACGCCTGTTGCACTTCCCCAAGGAGGACATGCCCACTTTCATGGACGCCACCGACGGGCTGGCCGCGGCCTATTGCCATTTCCTCCAGATGGGCCGTCCTGCAACGGAGAAGGCTTATCGGAGTTGGAAAGACTTTGCCGCCAAGAATCCAGGCAAGGTAAAGGGATGAAAAAAAGAGGGGCTGGTGCATCGCACCGGCCCCTCTTGCATTGTTTCGTGCTTGATATTCAGTCTTTAGGCGGAACATGTCGCGAGCGCACCCGCAACATGTTCCGTCCGTGCCCGCAACGCGTTGCGGATGCGCTCGCGACGCATTGCGCTGTCGGGCGCTTGCCATTGCGGTGTTATTCTTTTACCAATTCCATCACGACGGTCTCATTCTCGTCGTAAAGTGCCACGCTGCCGTTATCCAGCTTGCCGAACGACTTGGCCGAGTTCAGCGCCTTCAGAATCTGGCTTTCGATGTTCATGTCCGGGCACATCATCATGGTGCTGATGAGTTGCGGGAAGGCTATGGACGAGGCTTTGCCTTCCTCGGTCTCGAACCCGCCATTCACCAAGTTGCACCCGGCGCAGCCGTGCACCTTCCGTGCGGCAATGTCCAGTTCGATGAAGGGCTGCTTCTCCATGCCGTCGGGCACAGGCATTCCGTTGGCTTTGACTATTTTCCATTTGCCGCCCAGTTCGGCCAGCGTCATGGCCGCATTCCCTTGACGCTTTTTCAGCACCATGAGCGGGCGTTTGGCCGACTTACCGCACAGGGCCATGCTGCCATCGTCCAGCTTGACGTATTTCTTCACCTGCTTCAGCGTGTTCAGCACATTGTTCTCCAGCGTCATGTCCTGGCACATCATGCGGGTGGTGCCGGCTTGCCCCAGCGAAATCAGTCCGGGTTTGAGGCTTGTGTCGAACGACCCCATCATGCGGTTACATCCGGCATTGCCATGGAGGCGTCCGGCTTTCGTGTCGAACCCTATGAAGGGAAATTCCTGTCCGGGGGCGGGTACCACGGCGGTGCCGTTCAGTTCGATGATGTTCCATTCGCCGTCTATGTCCGTCAGGGTGGCGGCGTTTTTGGTCGAAGCGCACGACGACAGCCCTATCAACGCGGCCGCCATGCAAAGCGAAACAAAATTTCTTTTCATGTTAATGTCGTTTTTAATAAATAGTTATTCCGTTGCAAAGGTAGACAAATAAACGGTAAACGGCCTGTTTTGTTCACCCGGAGGCGGTATCCGCGCAAACTATTTAGCATGTTTTTAGCAAAAAATACGGAATTATGCCGTATATTTGCTGACGATAACCCTTTGCAAAGGGGGAATCATAACCAACAGATATTTCTCATTATTAATTAAAACATTGCAGACAAAGACAATGGGGAAAGTTCTTATCATCGGCGCCGGAGGCGTAGGTACGGTCGTTGCGCATAAAGTGGCGCAGAATCCCGACGTGTTTACAGAAATCATGATTGCCAGCCGCACCAAGTCGAAGTGCGACGCGGTAGTGAAGGCCATCGGCAACCCGGCCATCAAGACGGCGCGCGTGGATGCCGACAACGTGGACGAACTGACGGCGTTGTTCGACAGCTTCAAGCCGGACATCGTAATCAACGTGGCCTTGCCATACCAAGACCTCACCATCATGGAGGCTTGCCTTAAGTCGGGCGTCAGCTACCTCGATACGGCCAACTACGAACCGAAAGACGTGGCCCACTTCGAGTACAGCTGGCAATGGGCCTATAAGAAGCGCTTCGAGGACGCAGGCCTGACGGCCATCCTGGGTTGCGGCTTCGACCCGGGCGTAAGCGGCGTCTATACGGCCTATGCGGCAAAGCACCATTTCGACGAAATACAGTATCTGGACATTGTGGACTGCAATGCCGGAAACCACCACAAGGCTTTTGCCACCAACTTCAACCCGGAGATAAACATCCGCGAGATTACGCAAAACGGACGTTACTACGAAAACGGGCAGTGGGTGACTACTAAGCCGCTGGAGATACACAAGGCGTTGACTTACCCCAATATAGGTCCGCGTGACTCTTATCTGCTGTACCATGAGGAGCTGGAATCGCTGGTAAAGAATTACCCCACCATCAAGCGCGCCCGTTTCTGGATGACGTTCGGTCAGGAGTATCTGACTCACTTGCGTGTGATACAAAACATCGGCATGGCCCGCATAGACGAGGTGGACTACAACGGTATGAAGATTGTTCCGCTCCAGTTCTTGAAGGCCGTGTTGCCCAACCCGCAAGACCTCGGCGAGAACTATGAGGGCGAGACTTCGATAGGCTGCCGCATTCGTGGCCTGAAGGACGGGAAAGAACATACGTACTACGTGTACAACAACTGCAGCCATCAGGCGGCCTACAAGGAAACAGGTATGCAGGGCGTAAGTTACACCACGGGTGTACCGGCCATGATTGGTGCCATGATGTACCTGAAAGGCTTGTGGAAACGTCCGGGCGTGTGGAATGTGGAAGAGTTTGACCCCGACCCCTTCATGGAACAACTCAACAAGCAAGGGCTGCCTTGGCACGAGGTGTTCGACGGAGACTTGGAGGTTTAAAAAGATATTTGTTTCATTGACAAGAGAACAAGTTGGCGGGGGGACACGGGTCGTTCCTCCTTATTTCCTGAAATCCTGTCCCCTCGCCCTCTTGTCAATTCATAAATTTAAAAGCATTAGGACATGAACGTAGGAGACAAGGCTCCCGATTATTTGGGAACCAATGAGAAAGGCGGGGAGATACGCCTCAGCGACTACAAGGGGAGGAAAGTGGTGCTCTACTTTTATCCCAAAGACAGTACGTCGGGATGTACGGCACAGGCATGCAGCCTGCGTGACGGCTACGACGACTTGCGCAAGGCCGGTTACGAGGTAATAGGCGTGAGCGTGGACGGGGAAAAGTCGCACCAAAAGTTCATTGAGAAGAACAACCTGCCGTTTACCCTGATAGCCGACACCGACAAGAAGTTGGTGGAACAATTCGGCGTGTGGGGTGAAAAGAGCATGTATGGGCGCAAATACATGGGAACCTTCCGCACGACTTTCATTATCAATGAGGAAGGCATCATAGAGCGCATCATATCTCCTAAGGAGGTGAAGACAAAAGAACATGCGGCCCAAGTGCTGGGAGCGCGCTAATATAAACAACAAGAATTTTATATCGATACAACGTGGTAAAGAAAGACGAACTGAACTTTGAGGAAGGCGGCCAGGCGGAAGTAAACGCCAAGCTGAAAGCTTTGCAGGCTGCCATTGCAAAAATAGAGAAGGATTTCGGGAAAGGCGCCATCATGAAGATGGGTGACCAGAACGTAGAGCCTATAGAAGTGATTCCCACCGGTTCCATCGGCCTGAACGCGGCCCTTGGCGTGGGAGGTTATCCCCGTGGACGTATCATCGAGATCTATGGTCCCGAATCGTCCGGTAAGACAACGCTGGCCATCCACGCCATTGCCGAAGTGCAGAAAACGGGTGGCATAGCAGCTTTCATCGATGCGGAGCATGCCTTCGACCGCTTTTATGCCGCCAAGCTGGGGGTGGATGTGGACAACCTGTTCATATCGCAACCGGACAACGGCGAGCAGGCGCTTGAGATTGCCGACCAGCTGATACACTCTTCGGCCATAGACCTTATTGTCATCGACTCGGTGGCAGCGTTGACCCCGAAGGCCGAGATAGACGGTGACATGGGCGACAACAAGGTGGGCTTGCAAGCACGGCTCATGTCGCAGGCATTGCGTAAGCTGACTTCGGCCATTAGCAAGACGCGCACCACGTGCATATTCATCAACCAGCTGCGCGAAAAGATAGGAATCATGTTCGGTAATCCGGAAACGACCACAGGCGGCAACGCCTTGAAGTTCTATGCGTCCGTGCGTATCGACATACGTCCGGGGCAACCCATCAAGAACGGCGACGAGGTGCTGGGCAAGCAGACCAAGGTGAAGGTGGTGAAGAACAAGGTGGCACCCCCGTTCCGCAGGGCGGAATTCGACATTATGTTCGGTGAGGGTATCTCGCATTCCGGAGAAATCGTGGACTTGGGTACCGACCTGGGCATCATCAAGAAGAGCGGCTCGTGGTTCAGCTATAACGACACGAGGCTGGCCCAAGGGCGTGATGCCGCCAAGCAAGTCATCAGCGACAATCCCGAACTGGCGGAAGAGCTGGAACAGCTCATCTTCGAGGAGTTGAAGAAGGAAAAATAAACGGCCGATGCCTTCCGGAAGGAACGGAAAGCCGCGCAATATGACTGGGCACGGGCTGCACGGGATATGCGGAGTACAGGGAAACACCCTCCGTCGTCCCCATGCAGCCCGTGTCTTTTATAAAAAGTGAAACCGCATGACAGATCTGGGAACCATACGCCCCCTGTCCGACGCTGATATCGGGGCGATAACGGACATTTATAATCACTACATCCGGCACAGTACGGCTACGTTTGAAACGGAGCCGGTAACTGAGGACGAGATGCGCCGACGCCTCTCGGACATTGCCGCGTCATTCCCCTGTCTGGTGTGCGAGGTGGATGGCGAGGTGGCGGGATACTGTTATACCCACCTGTGGCAGGTGCGTGCCGCTTACCGGCATACGCTGGAGGTCGCCGTCTACCTTTCGCCCCGCCATACGGGCAAGGGTGTGGGCTTCAGGCTGATGCGGCGTCTCATCGGGGAGTGCCGCGCCTTGGACTGCCATGCCTTGATAGCCTGCGTGACGGCGGAGAACGAGGCCAGTTGTGCCTTGCACCGCAAGCTGGGATTCCGCCAAGTGGCGCGCTATGCCGAGGTGGGGCGTAAGTTCGGGCGGTGGCTGGACGTGGTGGATTTTGAACTGCTACTTTAAGGCGTGCCGTCGTACTATAACCGCAGGTTATGAGTGATAAAAAGAAACGATTGGTACATGTGTGGTGGAAGCTGTACTTTTGCATCCGGAAAACGCGGGCCGCACGCGGCCTGTATGAATTGTAAACGGAAAAGAAAGTATGACTTCACAACAAACAACGACGAGTGTCGCGGCACGCCTGCCTTTCTTGCAGGCAAAAAGAAAGCGTATTTATACCGGCCTGCTGGCCGTGTTGTTCATCTTGCTCATGCTGGACTATGTGCCGGGCATGCAGGCTTGCGGCGCGTGGGTCACTCCGCCCGTGGCCCTGTTTGCCGGGCTGGCTTTCGCCTTGCTGTGCGGGCAGGCGCATCCCAAGTTCAATAAGAAGATGTCGAAATACCTGTTGCAATACTCCGTGGTGGGATTGGGCTTCGGCATGAACCTGCAAGCTTCGCTGGCTTCGGGCAAGGAGGGCATGGAGTTTACCATCATCTCAGTAGTGGGTACGCTGGTAATCGGTTGGTTCATCGGGCGGAAGTTCCTGAAGGTGGACCGCAACACGTCGTATCTCGTCAGCTCGGGCACGGCCATCTGCGGCGGAAGCGCCATTGCGGCCGTGGGACCGGTCATCAAGGCCAACGACGGCGAAATGTCCGTGGCCTTGGGCACCATCTTCATCCTGAACGCCGTGGCCTTGTTCGTCTTTCCCGTCATAGGCCATGCGCTGGGCATGTCGCAGCACGAGTTCGGTACGTGGGCTGCCATTGCCATACACGACACCAGTTCGGTGGTGGGCGCGGGGGCAGCCTATGGTGAGGAAGCCCTCGAGGTGGCCACCACCATCAAGCTGACGCGCGCGCTGTGGATTATCCCGATGGCCATTGCCACCTCGTTCATTTTCAAAAGCAAGGGGCAGCGAATCAGCATCCCTTGGTTCATCTTCTTCTTCATACTGGCCATGGTGTTCAACACCTACGTGCTCGGCACGACGCCTGTGGGGCAAGCCATCGGGGCGGGAATCAACGACTTTGCCCGTAAGATGCTGACCGTGACGCTGTTCTTTATCGGTGCCTCCCTGTCGCGTGACGTGCTGAAGTCCGTGGGAATCAAGCCCCTTGTGCAAGGCGTGTTGCTGTGGGTGGTTATCAGCGTGGCCACGCTGGCCTACATTTATTGGTTCTGATTTTTCTTGGGATATATGCCCTCGTCGGGCGCAACGTGTACGGTCCGTGGACGCAACGCGTTGCGGGCGCGGTCCGTACATGTTCCGTACGCGCTCGCGACATGTTGCGTCTAAGGCTTGTATATCAGAAAGATATCGATGGGATGTTTTACACTTCCTCTTCGTGCATGGCGAACCGCATGAAGGCTTGCGGCAGGCCCTCTTCCGGGCCTTGCAGGCCCACGAAACAGAAGTCGCGGTACATGGGCATGTCTTTTATCTCGACCACGCGGAAGGTGCCTTCGAGCAGCTCGCGGCAGATGGAGCGTACGGACACGATGCCCATACAGTCGGCGTGTTCCAGGAACAGCTTGATGCTTTCCGTGCTGCCCAGGTACATCAGCACGTGGAGCGACGACAGCTTGATGTCATGCGTGGCAAGCGCCTGCTCTATGACGTCCAGCGTGCCCGAACCGCGTTCGCGCAACACCAAGGGGATATGTGCCAGGTCGTGCACGCTGATTTCGTCGGGGATGCGGAGCTTGCTGCGCGTGTGCACCACGGCTACCAGTTCGTCTTGCAGGAAGGGGGTGTATTTCAGGTTGGGCATCCGGTAAATGCCTTCCACCAGTCCCACGTCTATGCGGTGTTGGCGCAAAGCCTCTTCCACTTCGCGCGAGTTGCCGTTCAGCAGCGACAGCTCCACTTGCGGGAACTTACGGATGAACGCTCCCAAGATGGGCGGAAGCACGTATTGCGCGATGGTGGTGCTGGCTCCGAGTCGCAGCTCTCCGGCGTAGTGGTTTTGTAGAAGGTTCATCTCGTAGGCCAGGCGTTTATAGTCGTCCAGTATGCGCTCGCAATGCTCCTGCATCACGCGCCCGGCGTTGGTCAGCGTGATGCGGTTGCCTTGGCGTTCGAACAGACGGATGCCGTAGGTCGTTTCCAGTTCGCGTATGTGCTTGGTGATGGCCGGCTGAGTGATGAACAGTTCGCGCGAAGCCTTTGTGAAACTCAGGTTCTTGGCCACGGACAGGAATACTTTCAGGCGGAAGTCGTTCATGGCGTATTATTTCATTTCGTTTTCTTTGATGCCGAAGGTGTGTGCCAGCGAGTAGGCGGCTGGAATCCATGCGCAGGGAAGGTCGCTTTGCGGAGGCATCATGCTGCTCCAACAGATGTGGGCGGGCGTGGTGGAAGTGCCGCCATCCTTGGTTTCCTTCTGTGCTTGCCTGATGGTCTTTACCAGTTCGTCGGCGGGTATTTGGGTGGAGGGGACAAACAGCAGGCATTCCGTACCCTCCGCGTTGAGCAACAATGTGGCCAGGTCAAGGTACAGGTGTTCGTGCGGTACAAGTCCCTCGTCCGTCACACATGTGAACGAAAATTCTCCCAATGGGGTGGAGCAGGCTTTTCCGTCCAATTCGTTCAAGGAGTCGGGTGTGCAGTCGGTCAGGCGCATGTCTTGTTTGTTGGGGTGTACCAGCAGTATCTGTGTTTCATTGTCGCTGCCGCACAATCCGCCGTCCAGCAGCAGGCACGTTGCCCATTGCACCAAGTCGAGCGGCGGCAACGGCCTGCCTATCCGTTCGCTTAAGACTTGACGTATTTCGTGTATCGTATTGTTCAGGAATTCCGTGTCTATCAGAATCACGTTCGCTGCGAATTTAATGTCCGTGTTCATACGCTGTGGTTTTTGACGCTTGTGCTTTTCCTGTGAAAACGGATGCCCCAGCGTCCCGGTTCTTCCTGCAAAGATAATTTGTTTGGCAGGATTTGGCAATTTTGCGGCCACTTAAAATAAGATGGATTAGGACATGTAAGGTCGCTTCAGGCATATTGTACTGTAATCCTGTTCCATATAAAAAACAAGAAGAGGAATATCGCTACCGATACTCCTCTTCTCCTATGGAGCGGAAGACGGGACTCAAACCCGCGACCCTCAGCTTGGAAGGCTAATGCTCTATCAACTGAGCTACTTCCGCAATCTTGTGTGGGCAAAGATGGATTCGAACCACCGAAGGCGTAAGCCAGCAGATTTACAGTCTGCCCCATTTGGCCACTCTGGTATTTGCCCATTCCCGCAACCGGATCTCGCCGAGTGGCTTAATCCTTAATTGCGGTGCAAAGATACGGTTATTTTTTGATACTCCAAGCAAAATCTATCATTTTTATTGCGGTTACTGCGCATTCGTCTCCTTTGTTGCCCAGTTTTCCGCCGGCCCTGTCTTCGGCTTGCTGCATAGAGTTTGTGGTGATTAAGCCGTAGATGACGGGCGTGTCGCCTTTTTCGTTCAGGGAGGTGATGCCTTGCGTGGCACCCATACATACATAGTCGAAATGGGGCGTGTCACCGCGTACCACACAGCCTAAGGCTATGACGGCATCCACGTCGGTATGTTTGATGAGTTGGGCTGAACCGAATGTCAGTTCGAAGCTGCCCGGAACGGTTTTGACCAGGATGTTTTCCGGCTTTGCGCCGTGCTTTTGCAGCGTGTTGACCGCGCCCTCCAGCAGGGCACCGGTGATGTTGTGATTCCATTCGGAGACCACGATGCCGAACTTCATGGCGCTTGCATCGGGTACGGAGTTGAAGTCGTAATCGGACAGGTTGTGATAAGCTGTTGCCATAGTGTGTAAGTTGAGGTTTTACATAAAAGAAACACGAATTGCGCGAACTCCACGTGGACATGCCTCCGTGACGGTGTTTCGTGCAACTCGTGCTCCGCTATTTGTATGCCGGCATGCGTTCAGACTGCCGACAGATGGAATGTCATTTCTTCAAGAACTTGGCCTTCTCGATGTATTTGTCGATGGTGGCGGCTTGGAATGAACGGAAGTATTTCTCCTTTACCTTGGTATAGGCTGCGATGGCATCGTCATACTTGCCTTGGTTCATCAGGAGTTCGCCTGCTTGCATCAGGAAGATGGGGCTGAGCGTGTTGTTGTCGGCCTGGTCGGCTGCTTTCAGCAGAGTGGAGACGGCTTGGTCCAGCTTGCCTAATTGTGCGTAGCAGTTGCCGATGGCTCCGGTGATGGCCGGTGAAATCATCTGGTCGTCACCGTCGAAACCGTCCAGGGCTTGGATGGCTTCTTCCGTCTTTCCCAATTTCGCATAGCAGATGCCCATGTAGGCTTTGGCCAGATTGGCGGCATCGGTACCGCTGTATTCTTCGGCTACTTTGATGAAGCCGGCATAGCCTATGCTGTCGCCGTTCAAGGCTTGTTCGTAGTCGTCGGCCTCGAAGTATTCTTGTCCTTTGAACAAGGCGGCCTGTGCTTTGGCTTCACGTGGTTCAGAATAGAGGTTTTTGTACAACATCATGCCTGCTATCACGATGATTACGGCAACCACGACGCCGATGATTGCTTTTTTGTTTTTGATGAGGAAAGCCTCCGACTTGGTCAACGCTTCTTCCACGTTCAAGGCTTCGTTCGTCTTCTTTTGTTCTGCCATTTTCTATATGTTCTTTTTGTTATTATTTCTTTATGTGCGGCCTTACCGCCATTTCGACTGGCAAAAATAGTTGTTTTGGTGCGACTGGCGAAATTTGCAGGCATCTTTTTTTCTTTCGTGCTGCAAAAGCGTGGTTTTCTTCTCCTTTGGGCTGAATCTGTGTTTTTTGCCCGGAGTTGAGGCGGGGGCTGTTCTTTTAGGTGTGAGTATGGGGTGGAATTTTTAGTGTGATATTCTGGAAAATACTGATATACACGCGGTTGTCGCTTCCCGCGGATGCGCTTGCAGACGCAACGCGTTGCGCTTGCGGACGCGACATGTTCCGTCCGTACCCGCAACGTGTTGCGCCCGCGCTCGGAACATGTCCGGCTCGCGGGCGCAATATGTCTGTGATTTTTGCCGTTTACTTGTCGTGTTTTAGGGGCACCGCTTCTTTGCGGGCGTGATGCAATTTCTGCCTGTAGACCGCGATTGTTTTGCCGCCGCTTTTTTACAGGCTGAAATTCCTTACCATCATCTTGTCGCCTTCCGGTGGAACTTCACCGTCGAAGAGCGGGCAGAATATGGTTTTTTCCGATGATTGGCGCCCGTCGATGTTTATTGCCGTGCCGATTACGGTGTCGAGGAACAGGCATTCCAGCTTCTTTTCTTCGCACATGGCGTCCAACACCGTTTTCAGTTCTTTCAGCGTCTTGGCGCTTTGCTTCATTAGTTTGCCGTACTTGATGGCGGCGAGGCCCAGCGATGGCAATTCCACATATGCGGAGGCTTGTGTCACAGTCAGGCCGGTCAGCTCTCCTTTCAGTTTGTTCAGGTGGGTCATGGCATCGTGGCACTCTTTGTGTTTCTCGATGATGGAGTGGAAACCTCCCTCTACTTGTGCCCGGAGGTTTCCGGGGCCGGGAAGTAGTGTCCCTTCATCGTCCGGTTCTTCTGGTTTGTACCTCAGCTTTATGGCCTTGCATGTTTGTCCGGCCTCGGTCTCCAGGTAATACGTGCAGATGTCATAATCCGGCTCGTAGTCTTTCAGGCATTTATTTATCGTTTCGCTGGCGATGGCCAAGTCGCGGAAATAAGTATCCATGGTTTGTGCCCCGGTAGCTTTTTGCCGTGGCCAGGGGGTGGTGATGCTCTTGCCGCTCCAGATGGGAGATGTTATTTCCGCCTGGGTAGAGCGTGCGTCTTCCGGGATGTCCAGTTCGCAAGCATCTTTCGACAGTTTGAGGTCGTAGAACACGAATTGTCCCGAATTTCCAGCGGTATTGGCCAACCAGAACATCAGTTGCTTGCAACCGTTGATGGGTACGGTAATGGTTTGCGGTTTCATGGACTCGTACACCGACAGTTCGGCCACTACCACCTGGTCGGCTCCAATCAGAAGCGTTTCCTTGTATTCGCTCTTGTCTGCCTGCCAGGTGTCAGGCCCCAGCAATTGCGAGTCTTCGGCTGTTCGCAGGCAGTCTACCGTAAAGGTCAGGCTGTTATATTGCCCGTAGGTGTTGAATGCTGCACAAGAATTTTCCACCGCTTCGCCGCCTGCGGCCAATATCATGAAGGCTGCCACCCCGGCGAGCGTGCTGCCCACGAATGTGTTTCCCACAGCCCCGGCCACCACGAACGACGAACCTACCGCCGTGGCACCTATCGTAGCCGCCATGGTATTGTCCGTGCCGGACAGTACACCGTGGTCAAGTGAGAAGTGGGTACTGGTCTGTAGCATGAAGCCCTTGTAAAGGCGGGTCCCGTCGCGTAGGGTGAAGTATTCCTTCTTGGTGCTTCCATCATGGAACACGCCGCTCCGTGCCGTGCTTACATAGTGTATATACGGCTTACCGAGGTCAATCAGGTCTATTTCGTACGGACAGTCTGGAACGGGGTGGGGGAAGAGGTCGTTGTCCACGGGCTTGCCCCTGTACACCACCAAGTCGGCCACGCCGTATGCGCCCACGTTCATGGTGCCCTGTCCGCCGTTTTCGAAGCGCAGCTTGCGGCACTTGTTCAGCGGAAGGACATATTCTTGATTCGGGCTCGTTGCGTTGAGCGGGGCTTCGAGTATCAGTTCGTCGTCGGCGTAGACGCGCAGTTTGTCGTTGTTCATCACCCAGCTTTTGCCTACGTAGCCTGCCGTGAAGCTCACGTAGTCGAACTCGTTGCCCAAGTCGAAGGCAGCATACGATATCAGGTTATCGTCCCAGAAGCTGGCTTTCTCATACAAGATGAAACCTTCGTTGAACTTGACGCCTCCCATGGAGAAGGTGATGTAGTCCGACGTGCCCGTATAGACTTGGTATTCCACATCGCTCCGCGTGGAGTAGGGAGGGATATTGGAGATGAGTTTGCACACATCGGGCAGGAGTTTCAGGCGCGGATCCACTTCGCTTACTGTGGTTTCCTCGCTCGTGTCGGGGGCTTCACCGGCCGGATACACCCATGCGTCCACTATGGCTCCGTGGAGACCCATGCTTTCCTGCTGGCTGAAGAATGAGAGTTGGTGAACCCCGGTGACATCCAGCGTGATGCGCCGGGCTATGTCGTCCTGCTTCACCTCGTATTCATGCAGTATCTTTCCGTCTCCCTTTATGGTAATCCATCCTACGCCGTTGCTTGCCTTTCCCGTATTGACGGGGCCGGCTATGAAGCTCAGGGTGGCATATTGCCCACGCAGGTTGAGGTGCGTCTGCGCCTCGTTATTACCTATCATGGCCATGGTCATTATCATTTCCAAGCCGTAGTTGTACTTCTTGTTACCCACGCTGACGGACTTGTACTTGCTTTGGGGAGAGATTAACCAATGTCCTCCGTCTTCCAAGGCCGAGTGGTTTTCCATCGTGTAGGGCAGGATGTCCTTGAACAGCATTTTCTTTTGCGGTTTGCCAGAGAGCAGATTGCCGGTTTCGCGGGGTGTTTCCCCGGCCTTCCAAAGCGCCACTTCGGCAAAGCAGATTGTACCTTCGCCTTTCGTGAGCATGAATTTCAGTTCGTTCGCCCCCTTGATGTCGAGCGTCATGCGTTGGTGAATGCCATACATGCGGACCACCTGGTCCATCACCTTCTTGCCATCGGCATATACGGTGACTATGCGCGGGTCGCTGCCGTAAGATCCTTTCTTCAAGCCCAGCACAAAAGTCAGCTTGTCGTATTGTCCGCCCACGCGGAATGTGGCGTATCCGGCTTTATAAGGTCCGACCGTGTTGCCTATGGAGAAACCGTTGCTCCACTTGAGGCCTCCGTAAATTTCCATGGCACTTCCGGCTTTGTAGCAATATGAATTCACCGGTTTGTAGTTTCGGGTCAGATACCTCGGTTGGGATTGTGCGAAGGCGCCCAGGCAGGCCGCCAGGACAATCAGAGTGGTTGCGATGCATTTTTTCATGTCGGTATGTATGATAAGCCGCAGGGGCTTTGTTAAGAAAATGACGCGTGTGATGCGATTTTTTACAAAGATATGTAAATTTTTGTCTTGTCCGTACAAAGATAGCATTTATTTTCATCGGATTGCGCATCTTGCCTGTATCTCGCTCTTTTGTATTATATTTGCCGGACGATACATACTGCGACGATATGATACTGAAACGTATTTCCATCCTTAATTACAAGAATCTGGAGCAGGCCGACCTTACGTTTTCGCCCAAGTTGAACTGCCTGGTGGGGCAGAACGGAATGGGCAAAACCAACCTGCTGGACGCTATCTACTACCTTTCCTTTTGCAAGAGCGCGGGCAACCCGATAGATTCGCAGAACATGCTGCACACGGCGGACTTCTTCGTGATACAGGGCTTCTATGAAGATTCCGACGGTACCCGTGAGGAGATATACTGCGGCATGAAGCGACGCCAAAAGAAGCAGTTCAAACGGAACAAGAAGGAATACACGCGTCTGTCGGACCACATAGGTTTCCTGCCGTTGGTCATGGTGTCGCCAGCCGACGCGGAGCTGATTTCCGGCGGGAGCGAGGGGCGCAGGCGTTTTATGGACGTGGTGATTTCGCAGTATGACAAGGAGTATCTCGACGCGTTGATACGCTACAACAAGGCATTGGCGCAGCGCAACTCGCTGCTCAAAAGCGAGCAGCCCGTGGAGGATGAACTGTTCCTGGTGTGGGAGGAGATGATGGCGCAGGCCGGCGAAGTGGTTTATCGCAAGCGGCAGGCATTCATCAATGACTTTATCCCCATCTTCCAGGATTTCTATTCGTACATTTCGCAGGACAAGGAGGCGGTGGGATTGCACTATGCGTCGCACGCCCGCGATGCTTCCTTGTTGCAAGTGCTCGAAGAGAGCCGTGTGCGCGACCGTATCATGGGTTACTCGCTGCGCGGCATCCATAAGGACGAGCTGGAGATGTTGCTCGGCGACTTCCCCATCAAGCGGGAGGGGTCGCAGGGACAGAACAAGACGTACCTGGTGGCGTTGAAGCTGGCGCAGTTCGACTTCTTGAAGCGCATGGGGCGCACACAGCCCCTGTTGTTGCTGGATGACATATTCGACAAACTCGACGCCTCGCGCGTGGAACAGATCGTGAAGCTGGTAGCGGGCGACCGCTTTGGCCAAATCTTCATTACCGACACCAACCGAGGACATTTGGACCGCATACTGCACGAGGTGGGAGGGGACTACAAGATGTTCGCTGTGTCGCAGGGCGTGGTGACGGAACTTGAGGAGGAGCAGGCATGAGGCGCAATAATGCCGAACAGATAGGCCGTCTCATCCGCGAGTATCTGCGTGAGGAGAGCTTGGAAACGCCCCTGAACGAGCGTCGCTTGGTTGCCGCGTGGCCGGAGGTGACAGGCCCGGCCATTGCTTCGTACACGCGCGAACTTTACATCAAGAACCAAGTGTTGTATGTGTATCTCACGTCGGCCGCCTTGCGGCAGGAGCTGATGATGAGGCGTGGAATATTGGTGCGCAACCTGAACGACCGTGTGGGTGCGCAAGTCATTACCGATATCGTTTTCCGTTGATTCTATTCGGACTTAAATAGTTGCTAATCAGACGTGTGTTCGCAACGCGTTCCGTCCGCGCTCCGAACATGTTCCGTCCGTGCTTGCAACGTGTTGCGTCCGTGCCCGGAACGCGTTGCAAGAAAAGCGGCAATATGTCGGCCGTTTAGTAGCGGTTCATGGGGAGCGTGTCCGTCACATTTATCTTCAAGGCTTTCACTTCCTGCACGGCCCGGTTGTAGTAGGTCGGGTCTTCCAAGTCGCGGTTGTCGTGCGCGTCAAGCCCTATGATGGCGGTGCAGCCCTCGTTGGCTGCAATCTTCCAGAACTCCGGTGTGGGGTAAGTGGAGAGGCCGTGTGCCTCGTTGTAGGCAACGTAGCCGATGTTGTACTCCAGCGGTATGTGCAGGCGTGCCGCCGTGCGGCAGATGTGCCGGCTGATGAGTGCGCAATGGCGGTCGAACTGCGGGTACGAACGCATGAACAAGTCCGGATGGGCCAGGCAGCAGAACAGCCCGCTCTCCATGCCCTCTATGGCGCTTTCCTCGTACAAGTCGAGCATGTCCCGGTTGTCCGTGTGGTGGCCGAAGTAAGGGAACTTCTCGTCCGTATGGTAAAAGTGGTTGCCGAAGAGGATGTAGTCCAACCGGAACTCCTTGATTTGCTCCTTCAGCCAATGGATGTATTCGGGGAAATACTCGCATTCCAGTCCGATTTTTATGTCAATCTGTCCGGCATATTTGTCGCGCAGGGCACGCAGGCTTTCCACGTAGCCCGGCAGCTCGTCGGGCAACATGCGCATGTCGGCCACGTAGTCGGTGTGGTATTTCCACGGCGTGTGGTCGGAGAATCCCAGCACTTGGTATCCTCCCTTGATGGCGCTCAGCACGTATTCCTCGTCGGTTCCTGTGGCGTGCAGGCAGCGCTCGGTATGGGTGTGGTAGTTACTTTTCATCATGATATGATTAAGTCCATGCGGATGTCGTGCGGCTCCGCCGGGATGTGTTCTACGATTTGAAAGGGGAAACAGAGGCCTATCTTGCAGGCACGGCCCAACTTTGGCAGCAAGCGGTCGTAGTACCCCTTGCCGCGTCCCAGGCGGTTGCCTGCGCGGTCGAAGGCCACGCCCGGCACCACGGCCAGGTCGATGTCGTCGTAATCGGTGAAAGCCCCGCCTTCCGGTTCTTCTATGCCGAAAGCTCCCGTGGTCATGTGTTCCGGGCCGGTGTACTCACGCAACTCCAGCTCGTCGCCGCGTACCACGGGCAACAGCACGCGCTTACGCCCCTGCCATCGGCGGACGAAGGCATGCGTGTCCGGCTCGTCGGGCAGCGAGTGGTAGAGCAGCACGGTGCGTGCCTGGCGGAAAGCCGGGTGCCTTTCAAGCGTGGCCAAGGCTTCAGCCGAGAGACGCGGCAGCAAGCCTGAAAGCCTCTGCCGGGTTTTCAACGAAGCCATAGCCTTTCGCAATTCGGTCTTTCTGTCCATCTTTGTCGCCTGTGCTAGCTTGGGTTTCTTGGGGTGCTTCGGGGAAAGCCTTGCCGTCTTGCAGCAGTTTCAAGGCTGTCTGCAC
Source organism: uncultured Bacteroides sp. (assembly GCA_944320295.1). Classification (GTDB taxonomy): domain Bacteria; phylum Bacteroidota; class Bacteroidia; order Bacteroidales; family Bacteroidaceae; genus Bacteroides. The sequence continues at coordinate 5,533 of CALUGY010000056.1, read as the reverse complement.
CGTGTTGTCGCTTTGGTTGATGTAGCGTATGTACTCCTCCATGCCCAGCATGTTGTATAAGATGCCGCCGTAGAGGTTATGTTCCAACAGTTTGCGCGACTTCTGTATGAGCAAGTTGCGGCGCTTTATGCCTTTTGAGTCGGCAAAGCGTATGAATTGTTGCAGCAGGTTTTGTTGTTGCAGGTATTTCAACAGTTCTTCGCTGCTGGCGTATTGCTTCAGCTTGGGGCGGTTATGGTCGGTGTACTGGAAGCAGAATTGCAGGATGAGCCCCTTGTTGCTCACTTCGATGAGATACGAAGACACGCCGGTGGTGTCTTGCGGCACGAAGATGTCCGGCATGATACCCCCGCCCCCGTACACGGGGCGTCCCAGCCGGGTGGAGTAGCGTTGCTCCTTGTTCAGCTTGATGCTGTCTTTCGAGAAGAACTCACCGTGCTCGTACCGCTCTAACCAGTCCATGTCATACTGCGAGTTCTTGCCGCTTTCGTATGGCTTCTGGATGCAGCGTCCCGAAGGCGTGTAGTACCGGGCGATGGTGAGCCGGATGGCAGAACCGTCGCTGAAGTCTATGGGCTGTTGCACCAGTCCCTTGCCGAACGAGCGCCGCCCGATGATAGTACCCCGGTCGTTGTCTTGTATGGCTCCGGCGAATATCTCGCTGGCCGAAGCGGAGTTCTCGTTTACCAGCACGACGAGCGGCATCTGCTGGAAACTGCCGGTACCGTCGGCGTACTCCTCGTAGCGGGGATATTGCCTGCCCTCCATGTAGACTATCAGGCGGTCTTTGAGCAAAAACTCGTTGGCCATGCGGGTGGCGGCTTCCATGTAGCCTCCGGTATTGTCACGCAGGTCGATGATGAGGCCTTTGCAGTTCTGGTGGTTCAGTTGGGCTATGGCGTTCAGCATCTCCACGTGTGTGGTCCGCCCGAATTTGCTGACTTGGATGTAACCGTAATCGTTGTCCAGCATGTAGGCTGCATCTATGCTGGTTTGCGGTATGTCGCCCCGCACGATGGTGAAGTCCAGCAACTCCTTCTCCGTGGCGCGCTTCACGCTCAGCTTCACTTCGCTGCCTTTCGGGCCTTTCAGGGTGCGCATGGCTTTTTCGTTGGTAAGCCCCTTGCCCACGAAGAGGCTGTCGTCCACCCTTACAATGCGGTCGCCGGCCAGCATGCCCACCTTCTCGGCCGGGCCTCCGGGCACTATCTGGTTGACGTGTATGGTATCCTGTTGTATAGTGAACTGTATGCCTACTCCGCTGAAGCTACCTTCAAGCTCGGAGTTCACCTCCTCCAGGTTTTGTGCGGGAATGTAGACGGAGTGGGGGTCGAGTTCGGCCAGTATCTGCGGCATGGCTTTTTCCACCAGTTCGCCCATGTTCACCGTGTCTACATATTGCTCGTCGATGACGTGCAGCAGCGCATTTAACTTGTTTGACGAGCCGTTGACTATGCCCAGCCTGTTTCCGCCGTAGTGTTTTGCATAGAACGTGCCTATGGAGATGCCTATAACCACGCTGATGGCAATGATTAATGGCATGAAACGTGAAGTATTCCTGTTGCTCATGTTATGTATTGTTTATCTTGTTTGCTTACGATTGTTCAGGAAGCGGCAGGTATACCACTTCGATGCCGGCGCGCTTCAACAGTTCGATGCCGTCTTCCAGCCGGTATTTTTCCGAGTAGACCACGCGCTTGATTCCTGCTTGGATAATCAACTTGGAACATTCTATGCAGGGCGAGGCGGTAACGTACATGGTGGCCCCGTCGCTGCTGTTGTTCGAACGGGCTATTTTGGTGATGGCATTGGCTTCGGCATGCAGCACGTAAGGCTTGGTCACGTTGTTTTCGTCCTCGCACACGTTTTCGAATCCTGCCGGTGTGCCGTTGTACCCGTCGGATATTATCATCTTGTCTTTTACGATAAGTGTGCCCACTTGGCGGCGTTTGCAGTAGGAGTTTTCCGCCCAGATGTTTGCCATGCGTATGTAGCGCTTGTCCAGATTTTCTTGCTTGGCTTTTGCCGATTCGTTGTCCATATCGTTGCTTATTGGTTTACGGGGTGGAAAGCCATGTACTTGGTTGTCTGCCCGTCTTTATAATAGATGAAGAGATTCTTGCTGTCACCGCTGTAACTCTGTGCGTTCTGTATCCCGGTAAGGAAGGCTTTGCCCAGCATGTCGCTTTCGCTGCCGGTGGTCCGAACCCCCAAGGTCAGTTCGCGTGTCCCGCCGTCTGCCCGCCATGTGCTGGTGATGGATGAGGAGATGCCCCGCCCTGTCATTTCACCTTCCACGACACCGTTTATCTCATCGCCGTTGAAGTTGAGAATGAATGTACCGGACTTGGCAAGCTCTTCCATGCTCTTTTTGCGGGCTGCCTCGTTGCCACTCCAGAAGTCTACTTGTTCGTAACTACCTTCTGTGGCGATAAACGTCAGCTTCCAGGTTTTTCCGGTAAAGATTTCAATCACGTCGTCCTCTGCGTTGCAGCTTGCAAAGAATAGCGGGAACAACAGTAACAGCAAAACTTGGTACAGGGTGTATGTCAATGTCTTTTTCATTGCTTTATGCCATTTCTTGTTAGTAATGCATTTATTGTAGGTTCTTGCCCTCGGAAACGTTTGTAGAGTGTCATGGGGTGCTCAGTCCCGCCTTTGGCAAGGATATTTCGGCGGAACGATGAGGCCGTTTCCGCATCGAAGATGCCTCGTTCTTTGAAAAGAGAGAATGCATCGGCATCCAATACCTCGGCCCATTTGTAGCTGTAATATCCGGCGGAGTATCCTCCTGCAAAGATGTGTGAGAACTGTGCGCTCATACATGTGTCAGGCACGGATGGTAATATCTGGGCTTTGGCCCATGCCTCTTTTTCGTATGCCTCCACGTCACCGGTGAAGGGGGAGGTACGTGTATACCATGCCATGTCCAACAGTCCGAAGCTTACTTGGCGCAAGCAAGCGTATGCCGCATTGAAGTTTGATGAGTCGATAATGCGTTGCACTAATTCTTCGGGAATAGGTTCATTGGTTTGATAGTGGCGGGCAAACGTGTTGAGGAAATTTTTTTCTGTCGCGAAGTTCTCCATGAATTGCGATGGTAGCTCCACAAAGTCCCAGTAGACGTTAGTGCCGCTCAAGCTTCGATAGACGGTATCTGCAAACATGCCGTGCAGGCTGTGCCCGAATTCGTGCAGCAAAGTGTTCACTTCATCGAAAGTCAGCAGGGCCGGCTTGTCTTTTGTAGGCTTGGTGAAGTTCATCACGATGGATACATGCGGGCGGCTGTCGGTACCTGTCGCTTCGTCTTTCCATTGTTCTTTATAAGATGTCATCCATGCTCCCGAGCGCTTACCGGGACGTGGGTGGAAGTCGGTGTAGAGCACGGCAAGAAATCGCCCGTCTTTGTCGAATACTTCGTAAGCTTCCACGTCTTTGTGATAAACAGGGATGGCAGCATTCTTCTTGAATGTGATGCCGTATAATTTGGTGGCTAACCCGAATACGCCTTCCTTTACCCGGCTAAGTTCGAAGTAAGGGCGGAGCATTTCGTCGTTGAAGTTGTACTTGCGGTCTTTCAACTTTTGCGAATAATAACTCCAGTCCCACGGCATCAGCTGGAAATCCCCGCCCTCTTCTTCGCGGGCAATGCTTAGCACTTCTTCATATTCCTTGTGTGCGGCAGGAGTATACGCCTTTAATAATTGGTTCAGCAGATTATATACGTTGGAACTGTTTTGCGCCATGCGTTCTTGAAGAGCGTATTCTGCATAGTTGGTGTAGCCCAGCAGTTGCGCAAGCTCCATGTGGAGATTGACAAGTTGTGTCACGATTCCGAGATTATTGCAGGCATCGGGGTGGGTACACTTGGTATTATAGGCCATGTACAGTTCTTTGCGCAGTTCACGGTCGTGGCAATAAGTCATGAAAGGTACATAGCTTGGCGCGTGTAGAGTGAACGCCCAGCAACCGGGATTGCCTTTTTCGCGTGCCGTTTCAGCAGCCGCTTCCATCGCGCTGTCGGGCAGACCGTCGAGCTGTTCTTTATGCGACACGACGAGCTGATAGTCGTTGGTCTCTTTTAGGTTGTGTTCACTAAATTGTAGTGCGAGCAATCCTATCTGCTTGCACAGCTCGCGATACTTCTTTGCCTTTTCGCCTTCGAGGTTCGCTCCGTTACGCACGAAACTGTTGTAGGTTTCTTCCAATAGGCGTGCCTGTTCCGTGGTGAGATTTTCTTGGTCACGCTGTTCGTATACGGCTTTGATGCGCCGGAAGAGTGCCTTGTTTTGGGCTATGTCGCTTTCGTGCTCGCTCAGTAGCGGTGTCATTTTCTGGGCGAGTGCTTGCAGGTCGTCGTTTGTCTCCGCGCTGTTCAGATTGCTGAGTATGGTCTCAGCACGATGTAGCAGGCTACCCGAACGTTCGTAGGCGGCTATCGTGTTGTGGAAATTCGGGGCTTCCGGGTTGTTTACGATGTCTTCTATCTCTTTTTTCTGGCGGCACATGCCCTCATGCATGGCAGGCTCGAAGTCTGAGATACGTATTTTGTCGAACGGCACCACGCCATGTAGGGTGGGGAAATCGTCGTCGAGCAGCGGATTGCAAGCCGGTATGTCTTTTCCCATATTTTCTGAAGTTAATTTTGTAGCCGTTTGTGGTGGCGAAGAATTGTTGCAAAAGTGCGAAAAAAAAGGGCGACTTATATGGAAGCCGCCCTTTCTTTAATATTTTCTAACTGTAAATTAGCAGTTAACCGAAGCCATGTGGGCAATCAGGTCAAGCACCTTGTTAGAGTAGCCGATTTCGTTGTCGTACCAAGATACAACCTTAACGAATGTGTCGGTCAGGTAAACACCTGCGTTGGCATCGAAGATAGAAGTCAGCGTGCAGCCCAGGAAGTCAGAAGAAACTACTGCATCTTCCGTATAGCCCAGTACGCCCTTCAATTCGCCTTCAGCAGCTTCCTTCATGGCAGCACAGATAGCTTCCTTCGTAGCGGGTTTAGCCAGGTTTACAGTCAGGTCTACTACAGATACGTCCAAAGTCGGAACGCGCATAGAGATACCCGTCAGTTTGCCGTTCAGTTCGGGGATAACTTTGCCTACAGCCTTGGCAGCACCCGTAGAAGACGGGATGATGTTGCCGGAAGCCGCACGGCCACCACGCCAGTCTTTCATAGAAGGACCGTCTACAGTCTTCTGAGTAGCTGTAGTAGAGTGAACCGTAGTCATCAAACCGTTAACAATACCGAACTTGTCGTTCAAAACCTTGGCAATAGGAGCCAAGCAGTTGGTCGTACAAGAAGCGTTAGATACGAACTGTGTACCCTTAACGTAAGTCTTTTCGTTTACACCGCATACGAACATCGGAGTAGCATCCTTGGAAGGAGCAGACATTACGACGTATTTTGCGCCGGCTTGGATGTGAGCCTGAGCCTTCTCTTGGGTCAGGAACAAACCGGTAGATTCTACTACGTATTCGGCTTCTACTTCGTTCCATTTCAGGTCGGCGGGGTTCTTTTCTGCAGTTA
>CALUGY010000055.1 GCA_944320295.1 uncultured Bacteroides sp. | reverse complement strand
TTGAACGCCGGCGGGAAGATGCAGCCTGTGGACTATGTGAATCCCCTGATGGGAACGCTGTCCAAGTTCAGCTTGTCGACGGGTAACACGTATCCGGCCATCGCCCTGCCTTGGGGGATGAACTTCTGGACTCCCCAGACTGGCAAGATGGGTGACGGATGGACTTATACTTATGACGCGGACAAGATTCGCGGCTTCAAACAGACACACCAACCCAGTCCGTGGATGAACGATTACGGGCAATTTGCCATTATGCCTACGACAGGAAAGGCTGTCTTCGACCAAGATGCCCGGGCAAGTTGGTTCTCGCACAAGGCGGAGTGTGCCACACCGTATTATTATAGGGTGTATTTGGCCGATTATGATGTAACGGCCGAGTTGGTGCCCACGTCGCGTGCGGCTTTGTTCCGTTTCACCTTCCCGGAGAACATGTCATTTGTGACAGTCGATGCCTTCGACAACGGTTCTTACATAAAGATTATCCCGGAAGAACGTAAGATAATAGGTTATACCACAAAGAATACGGGAGGCGTGCCGGACAATTTCAAGAATTATTTCGTCCTGCAATTCGACAAGCCGTTTGAATATGTGGCATCGGTTTCCGAAGGTAAGATAGAGGAGCGTTCGACCGAGAAGGAAAGCAACCATGCGGGAGGAATCGTAGGTTTTGCTACCTGTAGGGGCGAACAGGTGAATGTGCGTGTGGCCTCTTCTTTCATAAGCTTCGAGCAGGCTGAACGCAATCTGCTTGAGTTGGGCGAGTATGATTTGGAGACGCTCAAAGAACAAGGCCGCAAGCTATGGAATGAAACTTTGGGCCGCATAGAGGTGGAAGACGAGAACATAGACCACAAGCGTACATTCTACTCTTGTCTGTATCGTTCCGTGCTTTTCCCCCGCAGTTTCTATGAATACGATGCCGATGGCAAGGTGGTGCATTACAGTCCTTATAACGGGCAGGTGCTGCCGGGATACATGTTTACAGATACGGGCTTCTGGGACACGTTCCGCTGCCTGTTCCCGTTGCTGAACTTGATGTACCCTTCAATGAACGTCAAGATGCAAGAAGGTCTGGTCAACGCTTATAGGGAAAGCGGTTTCTTGCCGGAATGGGCAAGTCCGGGACACCGGCCTTGTATGGTGGGCAATAATTCGGCCTCGGTGGTTGCCGATGCGTATTTGAAAGGCTTGCGCGGTTATGACATCGAGACACTATGGGAGGCTGTGCAGAAAGACGCCAATAGCGTGCATCCTACCGTTTCGTCTACTGGACGTTTGGGGTATGAATATTACAACAAACTGGGTTATGTGCCCTATAATGTCGGCGTCAATGAGAATGCTGCCCGTACATTGGAGTATGCTTACGACGACTGGTGCATCTACCAATTGGGCAAGGCTCTGGGGAAACCGGAGAAGGACATAGAGGTGTATGCCCGCAGAGCTATGAACTATAAGAACCTGTTTGACAAGGAGCACAAGTTGATGCGTGGCAGGAATGCCGATGGCACGTTCCAGTCGCCTTTCAATCCGTTGAAATGGGGAGACGCCTTTACTGAAGGCAACAGCTGGCATTATACCTGGTCTGTCTTCCACGACCCGCAAGGGCTGATCGACTTGATGGGCGGACAGGACGGCTTTAACGCCATGATGGATTCCGTGTTCTCTTTGCCTCCTTTGTTCGACGATAGCTATTATGGCATAGTGATTCATGAGATTCGCGAAATGCAGATTATGAACATGGGCCAGTATGCTCACGGCAACCAGCCCATACAGCACATGCCGTATCTTTATAACTATTCCGGCCAGCCTTGGAAAGCCCAGTATTGGATACGGACGGTTATGGACAAGCTTTACGCGGCCATCCCTGACGGCTATTGCGGTGATGAAGACAATGGGCAGACTTCGGCTTGGTATGTATTCTCGGCCTTGGGCTTCTATCCTGTATGCCCGGGCACGGGGCAATATGTTCTGGGCAGCCCTTACTTCAAAAACGTGACCTTGTATTTGGAGAACGGTAAGGCCGTGAAGATACAGGCACCTGAAAACGGCCGGGAAAACTGTTACGTGAAGTCGATGACCGTAAACGGCCGTCCGTATCAAAAGAACTATTTGACCCATGAGGACTTGCTCAAGGGGGCGGATATACGTTATGTAATGTCTTCCGAGGCGAATGAGCAACGCGGCACGGCTCCCGAAGCTTTCCCGTACTCGTTCTCCTCTGAAAAGAAGTAATGGTATGAGAGAAAAGGACTTTATAAGAAGAACGGGTTTCTTGGGTGCCGGGTCTGCACTTGGCAGCGGTTTTGCATATGCTCGTGCGGAGAAGGCATCTTCGCCGTTTCCCTCGGTTAGGGTTTCGGCAGACAAGAGGCGTTTCAAGAGCGAATCTCTAGAAAAAGCCATTGCCACCTTTAAGGCGAAAGTGAAAAACGAGGAGTTGAAGTGGCTGTTCGAGAATTGCTTTCCCAACACGTTGGACACGACGGTATATTATTCTGAAAAGGATGGCCGCCCGGATACTTATGTGATTACGGGAGACATCAATGCCATGTGGCTGCGCGACAGCTCAGCACAGGTCTATCCTTACCTTCATTTCGTGAACGAGGACGAACCGCTGCGCAAGTTGTTGGCGGGAGTCATCAACCGTCAGACCTCTTTGATACTGAAAGATCCTTATGCCAATGCTTTCGCGGAGAATGACAAGGAACCTACCATTTGGGTCAGCGATCAGACTGAAATGAGGCCGGGTGTGCATGAGCGCAAGTATGAACTTGATTCTCTTTGTTATCCTATCCGATTGGCGTACGGCTATTGGAAAAAAACAGGGGATGTTTCGCCGTTTGACGCAGAATGGCGGAAGGCTATTGAGTTGATATTGCACGTGTGCAAGGTGCAGCAACGCAAGGACGGTAACGGGCCTTATTCTTTCCGCCGTAATTCGGAGTGGGGTATTGATGCAGTACCTATGGGAGGTATGGGATACAAAGTCAATCCGGTAGGGCTGATTTGTTCCATATTCCGTCCGAGCGACGACGCTACCGTGTTTCCTTTCTTGATACCTTCTAATTTCTTTGCTGCCGTAAGCCTGAAACAAGCCTCGGAAATGGTACATGCCTTGTTGCATGACGATGCGCTTGCTTCGGATTTGAAGAACCTGAGCGATGAGGTATACGCTGCTTTACGGAAGTATGCGGTAGTAGAGCATCGTAAATATGGTAAGATATATGCTTTTGAGGCGGACGGCTTCGGCTCTGTCTATTTGAGCGACGATGCCAACGTTCCCAGTCTGTTGTCTTTGCCTTATCTGGGGTGTGTGGCTGCGGATGACCCGGTATATGAGAACACGCGTAAGTTCGTGTGGTCGGCAGACAATCCGTTCTTCTTCAAAGGAACGGCCGGCGAGGGTATAGGAGGCCACCATAAGGGTGCGGATATGATATGGCCTATGAGCATTATCATGAAGGCGATGACTTCGCACGATGATGGGGAAATACGTGACTGCATACGCATGTTGGTGGCAACCCATGCGGGTACAGGCTTCATGCATGAGTCTTTCCATAGGAACGATCCTAAACAATTCTCACGTGCTTGGTTCGCATGGGCTAACACATTGTTTGGCGAATTGCTGTGGAATACATTGAACGAGAAACCATATCTTTTGGATTTTTGATTGAATATAAATGGATTGGATAGGCCGTCTTTTTTGATGGTAAATAGATTGTTTAAGGAGACAAGTTTGTTTTAGATTATCTAAAGTTATGGATAGACGGAGTTTTTTGAGAAATATGGGCCTTTTTGGTGCCGGTTATGTGTTGACAGGGAATGCGGCTTTTGCTAATTCCGGTACATCCGGGATGTCATCGCCTGTGGTTTCTCCGTTCCCTACGGTACGGAAGCCTTTGGCTGAGCGTCGCTTTACGAGCGATGCGGTAGAAAGTGCCATCGTGACCTTTAAGAAGAAGGTAAAGAACGAGGAACTGAAATGGCTGTTCGAAAACTGTTTCCCGAATACATTGGACACGACCGTCTTTTATTCGGAGAAGAATGGCCGTCCCGACACGTATGTCATTACGGGCGATATAGACGCCATGTGGTTGCGTGACAGTTCTGCGCAGGTTTATCCTTATCTTCATTTTGTGAAGGAGGACAAGAAGTTGCGCAAATTGGTGGCTGGTGTTATAAACAAGCAGACGGAGCTGATACTGAAAGACCCGTATGCCAACGCTTTCTTCAATGACGATACCAAGCCTACCATCTGGAGCAGCGACCATACGGAAATGAAGCCCGGCGTGCACGAGCGCAAGTATGAACTGGATTCCCTTTGCTATCCGGTGCGTTTGGCACATGGCTATTGGAAGGCGACGGGTGATACGTCTCCTTTTGATGCCAAATGGAAAGAGGCCATCAAGGCATTTTTGCAGGTATGCAAGGACCAGCAACGCAAAAACGGCAACGGACCATACGTGTTCCGCCGTACCTCGGAGTGGGCCATACATGCTATCCCTATGGGAGGCCATCATTATAAAGTGAACCCTGTGGGCTTGATATGCTCTTTCTTCCGTCCGAGCGACGATTCTACGGTATTCCCGTTCCTCATCCCGTCCAACTTTTTTGCGGTGACAAGCCTGCGCCAGGCTTCGGAAATGGTGGACAAAATATTGAACGACGGCGCGCTGGCCAGAGACCTGAAAGAGCTGAGCGAGGAAGTGCATGGCGCGTTGAAGGAATACGCCACCGTGCAGCATCCTGACTACGGCGAGATCTATGCCTTTGAGACCGACGGTTTCGGCTCCGTCTATCTGATTGACGATGCCAATGCGCCGAGCCTCTTGGCTTTGCCCTACTTGAGCGGCGATGCTATAAACGACGACATTTACCAGAACACGCGTAAGTTCGTTTGGTCCAAGGCCAACCCGTTCTTCTTCAAGGGGACGGCCGGCGAGGGCATCGGCGGGCCTCACATCGGCGAGGATATGATATGGCCCATGAGCATCATCATGAAAGCCATGACCTCAAAAGACGACAAGGAAATACAGCAATGCATCCAGATGCTGCAACACACGCACGGGGGGACGGGCTTCATGCACGAGTCGTTCCATAAAGACGACCCGCGCCGGTTTACGCGCAGCTGGTTTGCATGGGCCAACACGCTGTTCGGCGAACTGCTGTGGAACACGTTGAACGACAAACCGAAACTATTGGAATATTGATATTACCGTTGAAGCACACTTAATGCTTAAATAAACACATCTTCTTTTACTAATTAAAACCAATCAAACACAATGAGAAAAAAAAGTATTTTGTGGGGACTTTTCCTACTGTTTACGTTTTCCCCATTGGCCCTCTGGGCGCAAGCTGAGTTGGGTAGTGATCTCTTTTCTTTGGCCAAGATCCAGTCTGGCGTGAAGAACAAGCGCGTTTCGAGCGCTGACCCTACAGGGAATAACAGAGACCACTTGGATCCATTCAAGCCGGGAGAGAAAAGAACGATTGCCGACATCAAAGGCACGGGCGTTATCAACCACATTTGGGTGACGATAGCCCCTCAGCCTCCTATGTTGAGCAGAAACGACATCATTATCCGTATGTACTGGGACGGTAATGAGTATCCTTCAGTAGAATCGCCCATCGGCCCCTTCTTTGGACAAGGTTGGGATGAGCGTTACAATTATGCTTCGTTGCCCCTTTCCGCCGGTCCTGATTCCGGTACGGGTATGTCATGCTATTTCATGATGCCGTTCGAGAAAGGTGCGCGTATTGAAATCGAGAACCAGTCGGACAGAAACATCGACGCCTTCTACTTCTATGTGGATTATGTGGAGATGGAGAAGCTTCCGAAAGACATGGGACGCTTCCATGCCTGGTATAACCACAGCCTGACCGAGGCTTTGCCTGAAGGCGAGACTGAATGGGGTGCCACAGGCCCGCAGAGACCCAACCTGACCGGTGAGGACAACTATGTGTTCATCAATACCGAAGGCAAGGGACATTTCGTGGGTATCAACTACTATGTTCACTGTCCTACTACCATGTGGTATGGCGAAGGTGATGACATGTTCTTCATCGATGGCGAAGAGAAAGCTTCTTTGCTTGGTACCGGTACGGAAGACTTCTTCAATACGGCATGGTGCCCCAAGCAACCCTTCTCTCATCCTTACTTCGGCTATCCGCGTGTAAACAACGACCTCGGTTGGCTGGGACGTACGCATGTGTATCGCTTCTTCATCAGCGATCCCATTTTCTTTGACAAGAGCCTGAAGGGAACCATTGAACATGGTCACAACAACAACTTGACGTTGGACATGGCAACTGTCAGCTATTGGTATCAGGACAAGGCTGTTGCTCTGCCTGCGGCTCCTACAAAAGAACAACGTGCCCTCAAGCCCTTCATCAACTCCACGGACATTCATCGCTGGCGCGATGCTTGGCGCAAGATGAAAGGCAACAGCCCGACGTTGTGGGGTAATGAATGATAAAGTTAGATAAGGTTAAAGGTTAGTATGGCAAGAGTTTGGGACTTCCGGCGGCAAGCGTCGCCGGGGTTCCGGGCTCTTATCCGGATTCCTTATCCGCATATCGCCGTTACAATGGTGATAATGAGACCAGTTACAGCTGGTTGCAGGTAGCCGAGAGCGCAATGTGTCGCGCTTGTCTTCGCAATGTGTTGCGCTTTTGCTTCCAACGCGTTGCTCGGAAACGCCGGACGTGTTGCGGGCGTTACTGTTGAAGATGTGTTTGTCCGTGGCTTCCTGCATGCCGGATGACTGACATGGTACAAGAACAAAATGGAATGGTATGGGATACTCGTACCATCAATTTATTTTACAAATGAAATTCGTACAATATGAAAAACTTTAAAAAGACGAAAATAATATTCCTGTTTTTGTCTCTGCTGATGTGCGTGGGCAGTTTGCATGACGCATATGCCCAGACAGGACGGAAAATCACGGGTCGTGTAATGGATGCGACCGGTGAGTTGCTGATAGGCGTCAACGTGGTTGACGTGAACGAACCGACCAACGGTGTCATAACCGACATAAACGGTACGTACACCATCATGGTTAAAGGAAAGAACGTATCTTTGAAATTCTCGTACATAGGCTACAAGGACCAAATCGTGGAAGTGGGCAACCGGGGCATTGTCGATGTCTCGATGGATGAAGACGTGGCTGCCCTCGACGAAGTGGTAGTCGTGGGTTTCGGTACGCAGAAGAAGGCCTCTATCGTGGGCTCAATTACGAATGTGGAACCCGCGAAGCTGTCCATCACTCCCGCCCGTTCGTTGAGTAACAATCTGGCCGGTATGGTGCCGGGCGTGATTGCCGTGACACGAAGCGGTAACCCTTGGTTCAGCAACTCTGACTTCTGGATTCGTGGTATCAGTAGCTTTACGGGCAATACCAGTCCTTTGGTATTGGTGGACGGTATAGAACGTTCGCTGCACGACCTCGACCCGGAAGAAATCGCTTCCTTCTCCGTGTTGAAAGATGCCGCTGCCAGCGCCGTATATGGTGTACGTGGTGCCAACGGCGTCGTGATGATCGAGACCAAGCGCGGCCAGATTGGCAAGCCCCAGGTGGAAATCAAGGTGGAGCAGTCATTTACTTCGCCGACACGCATTCCCGAATACATCGGAAGTGCCGACTATCTGGAGTTGATTAACGAAATGTATGCGGCACAAGGCCGTTCGCCTTTTGCCAGCGAGGCCACGATAGCCAACTACCGTAACCATACCGATCCGGAACTTTATCCGGACGTAAATTGGTGGGATGTGATTTCAAAAGATCATGCCGACAACACGAAGGTGAACTTGAGCGTGAACGGCGGTTCTGACATTTTGCGCTATTCGTTGGTGGCCGGTTACTATAACGAGAACGGTATCATCGAGCGTGACGAAGCACAGGCTTGGGATTCCTCGTTGCGCGTACAGCGTTTCACAGTACGTTCCAATGTCGATGTCAACATCACGCCCACCACGCTGTTCCGCATGAACATCGGTGGATTCCTACAAACGCGTAACGCTCCTCCGGGAGACACCGAAACGAACACCGGTATCTTCTATCAGGCCATGCGTGTGCCTCCCTATGCGCATCCTGCCATTTACTCAGACGGTCGTATTCCTAAGGTACAATACAAGGAAAACCCGTGGGCATGGGCCACGCAACGCGGTTATGAGAACGTGAACCACAACAAAATCGAGTCGCTGGCTTCGTTGGAGCAAGACCTGAAGTTCATCACGCCGGGCTTGAAGGCCAAAGTCACTTTCTCGTTCGACAAGTACTCGGCCACGTCCGTCACGCGTTCCAAGAACCCCGACTATTATTTCCCGGCCACAGGCCGCGACGAGAACGGCGATTTGGTAGCTGAGCTCATGTCCCAAGGCGAGTCGTTCCTGGGCTATGCCAAAGGGGCCGAATGGGGCGACCAGCGCGTGTATGTGGAGGGACAGCTCTCTTATAATCGGATATTCAACGACGTGCACGATGTCAATGCGATGGTGATGTACAACCAGCAGAACTACGACAACGGCGACAAGTTGCCTTACCGTACGCAAGGTATGGCCGGACGTCTGTCTTACACGTACGATAGCCGCTACGTGGCTGAATTCAACTTCGGTTATAACGGTTCCGAGAACTTTGCCCCAGGTAAACGCTTCGGTTTCTTTCCTGCTTTTGCTCTCGGTTGGGTGGTCTCGCAGGAAAAGTTCATGCAGCCCGTGGCCGACGTCATTTCCAATTTGAAGCTCAGAGCATCTTGGGGTAAGGCTGGTAACAGCAACATCCAGGGCCGCCGTTTTGCTTACATCTCTACCATCGTCGACACCGGTCACTATTACTGGGGTACCAACAATGAATTCTACCGTTTGGGCCGTTCGGAAGGTGAAATCGGTGTGAATGACCTGACGTGGGAGAACGTGACGAAGATCAATGCCGGTATAGACCTCGGTCTGTGGAACAACTCGATAAACCTGTCCGCAGATATCTTCAAGGAATATCGCAAGGACATCTTCATGCAGCGTACCAATGTGCCGGGTTCCGCCGGTTTCAACAAGCCAGTTTGGGCCAACTACGGCAAGGTGGAAAACCAAGGTTTCGACATGTCGCTGAGCATCAATCGCCAGATTAACAAAGACTGGGGTATCTCCGTAATGGCAAACTACACGTATGCCCACAACGAGGTGACCGAGAAAGACGAGCCGGCTGCCATTGTTGGCACTTACCGTGCTGAAACGGGCCATCCCGTAGGCCAGTTGTTCGGTCTGATAGCCGAAGGCCTCTTCACCGAGGACGATTTCAATGAAGACGGTAGCTTGAAGGATGGTATTCCCCACCAACGCTTCAGCGAGGAGAGCAACCTCGGCCCTGGTGACATCAAGTACCGCGACTTGAACGGCGACGGTGAAATCACGGCCTTGGACCGTACGGCCATCGGTGGCACCAACATGCCTGAGATTGTTTACGGTTTCGGTGCGACCGCACGCTGGAAAGACCTCGATTTCGGTGTCTTCTTCCAAGGCGTGGGTAAGACCTACCGTCTGTTGGGAGGCGAAACTTGGCTTCCGGGTTCATCCTTGGGTGCCGGCAACATCTTTACGAACATCGACGACCGCTGGACACCCGAAAATCCCCGCCAGGATGTGTTCTGGCCCCGTGTCAACGACTTGACCGCCACAAACAACTCGCAAGAGTCCACTTGGTGGCTGCGCAATATGAGCTTCTTGCGTCTGAAGAACGTGGAGGTGGGATACACCCTTCCCCGCATGTGGATGAAGAAAATCAGCGTAAGCAACTGCCGTATCTTCCTGCGTGGCTCCAACCTGCTGACCTTTTCTAAATTCGATTTGTGGGATCCGGAATTGAACACCGGAGACGGTTTGATGTACCCGCAGATGAAGTCTATATCTGTAGGCTTAAGTTTAAACTTTAATTGATTAACTGCACTATGAGAAAGTATAAATCTACATGTATAGCTGTTGTGGCCGCTCTTTCGAGTTTTATGATGGCAGGCTGCGACTATTTGGACAAACGCCCGGATGATGAACTGACCATGGAGATGGTCTTTACCGACCGCGTGCGTACGGAAGACTGGCTGGCCGGCGTCTACTCGTCCATACCCAGTCCCATATGGGGTTACTTCAAAGACCATGGTTACAACATCATGGGCGACGACCTTACCATCCCGCAAGACTGGTCGCCCTACGGTTGGGCTAATGTGTATGCTTTTACCGTGGCCAACTGGAGCGCCACTTCGGCTTGGAACCCCAACTTCTACACGGAACTGCCCAAGCGCATACGCGCCGGCTTCCAGTTCTTGGACAATGTGCGTGTCATTCCCGATGTGGATTTGACGCAAGAGTACGTAGACCAGATGAAGGCCGAAGTCCGCTTCCTCATCGCTTACTACTATTCGCTGATGATCG
>CALUGY010000054.1 GCA_944320295.1 uncultured Bacteroides sp. | reverse complement strand
TAGGCAGGCTGACTTCATCCGGCAATTTCAAGATAGGAAAAGGAAATTATTATAGCGATCGCATGACCTTTTACAACCAAGACGGTAGCGGCACTTGGCCGGGCGTGACGCTGGAGGCAAGCGACGGCACACAGACCAGCCCCGATGGTATAGGGCAATGAGTAGAATCGCCCATCCCAGCGGATATGCCATCTGCCTGTCATGGCAGGCAAGGCCATCCGGCAACACCCATACAAGGGTATCGATGGACACCCATACAAGGGTATTAAGGAACACCCATATATGGGTATTGAGTGACACCCATGTATGGGTATTCGGACAACATATTATTAACACTTAAAACAAAGAGCTATGATTGACTTTGAAATCAAAACGAAGACGCAGCCTATAGGCACGCGCAAGGGGCAGACGGTGTACTACGCCCAGGCCAAGAGCCAACAACATTTGACGAACAAGGTGCTCATCGAGCGCATCGTGCGCGAGACGTCCCTCTCGGCGGGCGACGTGAGCAACGCCCTCATCAGCCTGTCGAACGTGGTGTGCGAAGCCCTGGAGCTGGGCATGAGCGTGGACCTGGCCGAGCTGGGCTCGCTGCGCCTCGTGGTCCCCTCGAAGATGATGGACTCCCCGGAGGAGGTGACCGCCGACAACGCGCTGAAGACCCCCAAGATAGTCTTCACCCCCAAGCAGAAGATGCGCGAGGCCGCCAACAGGGTGCAACTGGTTGTAGACCGCCCCGCAACGGCCTCCTCGGGCGATGAGGAAGAGCCCGGCGGCACCGAACCCGGTCAGGGCGGCGGCGAAGGCACCTTGGGATAAGGTTTTCGCACTTTTCCGCAAAAAAAGACGGGCCATTTGTTTGGTATTGCCAAAAACTTCGTATCTTTGCCCCCGCTTACAAGAAATGCGTTTGGGCTATGGTGTAATGGTAACACTACAGATTCTGGTCCTGTCATTCTTGGTTCGAATCCAAGTAGCCCAACAGTCAGACAAGGGTTTAACATGCAGAAGGGGTCTTCCGGCGACGGAAGGCCTTTTCTTTTTGCCGTTTTCCGCCGCCGGGGGCGGGGCACGGCACGAGAAAGAGGGCGTGTCAAAATGGAAATTAACTATCGCTTTGCTCTGTCATCCTGAACGTAAGTGAAGGATCTCCCTTTTATTTATACCTGCGGGAGATTCTTCGCTAACGCTCAGAATGACATAATGATAGTCATCCTACATTTTGACACGCCCTCTTTTCTCGTGCCTGTATAGCGTATGTGTGTTATTGTTCGCTTCCGCCCTTTATCTTCTCGTCTATCACCTTTATCTTCTCCTTGCCCAGCTCGATGTCGGCCTTCAGCTTGTCCACCTTGCGGTTCACTTCGGCCAGCAGGCTGTTGCCTTTTTGCGACGATGCGCTGAGGAAGCCCAGGTTGTTCTCGTAGGTGTGCAGCTCGCTCTTCATGCTTTCCAAGATGCGTGCCAGCTTTTCGCGTTCGCGGTAGAGCGCCTGCATGTCGCCGTCTTGCATGTTGTCCACGGACGACTTGAAGTTGCTCAGCTTCTTGCTCGACGCGCTCATGTTGAGCTGTGCGAACAGCTTGTCCACCAGGTTGTGGTACTGCTTGTACACCTTGTCCTTCTCCTTGAAGGGCACGTGACCCACGGCGTTCCACTCCTTCATGAGTTCGCGCACTTGTTGGGCGGCCGTTTCTTCCTCGTTCCCGCTTTCGCTCAGGGCGTTCAGTTTTTCGATGATGGCCTTTTTCTTCTCCAGGTTCTCGGCCTCTTGGCTTCGTTGCGACGAGACGGCCCGGTTCTTTTGCTCGAAGAAATGGTCGCAGGCCGAGATGAAGCGTTTCCATATGGCGTCGGAATGCTTCTTGGCCACGGGGCCTATGGCTTTCCATTCCTTTTGGAGTTTCACCAGCTTGTCGGTGGTCTCTTTCCAGTCCGTGCTGTCTTTCAAGGCTTCGGCCCTTTCGCACAAGGCGCGCTTCTTCTCCAGGTTCTCGTTCATCCCCTCCTTCAGGGCCTTGAAGTATTCCCCCTTCCGCTTGAAGAAGTCGTCGCATGCCTTGCGGAAGCGTTCGAATATCTTCACGTTCATCTTCTGCGGGGCGAAGCCTATGGTCTTCCACTTGTTTTGCAGGGCTATCACCTCCTTGGTCTTGCTGTCCCATGCGGCGAAGTTGGTCAGTTCGTTGTAGTCGATGGCCTCCATGATTTCGCAAATCACGGTCTTCTGGTCAAGGTTCTGTTGCTCGGCCTCTTTCAGGGCTTCGAAGTGCTGTTGGTGGCGTTTGTTGACGATGGTCGATGCGGCTTTGAAGCGCGCCCATATCTCTTCGCGCAGCTCTTTGGCCACAGGGCCGGTGTCGCGGAACTCCATGTGCAGCTTCTGCAGCTGGTGGAAGGCGGATATTACGTCCGGTTCCTCGGCCAGCTTCTCGGCGGCTTCGCACAGGTGGAGCTTGATTTCCAGGTTCTTCTTGAAGTCGTATTCGCGGAATTCGTTGTTCAGTTTCAGCAGGTCGTAGAACTTCTCCACATAGAGTTGGTAGTTCTTCCACAGCTCGTTGACCTTGCCTTGGGGAACCAGGGTCACCTCGTTCCATTGCTGTTGTAGCTTTTTGAACTCCGCGTAGTTCTTGTTCGGGTCTTCTGGTGAGTCTACCAGTTCCTTTAGTTCCTCGATGATGGAGAGCTTTACTTGGAGATTCATTTCCTTTTGTTTCTCCTGCTCTGCGGCCAATGCGCTTCTTTTTTCTTTGATGACGGACATGATGTTCTTGAACTCCTCCTCTTGCGGGTTCGCGGGCATGATGAAACTTTCGGGAGCACCACCGTTGTCAATGAACTGTTTCCGCGCTGTTTCCACATCGGAACTGTGTAGTTTGTAGAATGCCTGCTTTAGTCCGTCTATTTCGGCTTTGCTCGTGCTTTCCACGTTTTGCGCTATTTCTTTGAGCTTTGCCAGGATTTCTTCCTGTGTCAGTTTTTGCATAGGTTCTGCGGGTTGCTCGATAGCGTCTTGCTCAGCGGGAGTTTCTGTTACGGTTGTTTCTTCAGAAACCTCAACTGCTTTTTGTTCTTCTTCTAACCCCGTTTGTTGTTCGGGGAGGTTAGTGTCATGAGTGTCCGTCATTGTATATACATTTTTTTGTGGAGCAGGATTTTCCCGCCCGGATTACGTTGCGGTGCAAATTAAGGAAATTAAAATGATTATTTCTTATTTTTTTGCTGTTTTTTTCATGTGCGCTTGCAATCTTTGTTGTAAAGGATGTCAAGACAGCAGTACGGTGATTCCCATGTACAGCATCATGCCTATGATGTCGTTCGTAATGGAGATGAACGGGCCGGTGGCTATGGCGGGGTCTACTTTCAGCTTTTCCAGCGTCATGGGCACCAGCGTCCCGAATATGGAGGCGAACATCACCACGGCAAACAGGCTGATGGATACGGAGTAGGTGACCGTGGCTGCCGCGCCGAACCGCACGAAGTTGTAAATGTATACCAAGAGGGAGATGATGGTGGCGTTGATGGATGCCACCACGGCCTCCTTGGCTACTTGCTTGAACGTGTTCTTGGCGTCGAGCGAACTGTTGGCCAGTCCCTGCACCACGATGGCCGACGACTGCGTTCCCACGTTACCGCCCGTACCGCCGATTAGCGGGATATAGAGGGCCATTTCGGGATGGGCGGCGAATGTGGTGTCGAAGTTTCCGAGTATCATCGAGTTGCCTATGCCGCCCAACATGCCTATGAGGAGCCACGGCAGGCGGGCCGACGTCTGGCGCACCAGGTTGTCGTTTGTCTCCACGTCCTGCGAAAGACCGGATGCCAGCTGGTAGTCTCGTTCCGACTGTTCGCGCACCTCGTCCATCACGTCGTCCACGGTGATTTGTCCCACCAAGCGGCCAATGCTGTCGATGACGGGCACCGCTACCAAGTCGTACTTCTCAATGGTCTGTACCACCTCGTCTATCGGTGTGTCCACGTGGACGGAGATGGGGTCTTTCTTCATCACATGCTTCACTTTCGAGACGGAGGGCGAGGTTATCATCTTCTTGAGCGGGAATACGCCTCGCAACCGTTCTTCGTCGTCTATGACATATACATAATATATTTCATCCAGTTCTTCGGCTTGCAGGCGCATTTCCTTCAGGCATTCGGGCATACTCCAGTTCTCGTTGACGGTCACCATCTCCGTGCCCATCAATCCACCTGCCGTGTCTTCGTCGTACTTCAACAGGTCGACGATGTCGCCCGCCTGCTCGATGTCTTCTATGTGCGACAAGACTTCCTCCTGCTTGTCCTCGTCCAGGTCGCGCATCAGGTCCACCGCGTCGTCGGTGTCCATGTAGTCCACGAAGCGCTTGGCAATGGTTTCCGAGGGAAGCATGTCGAGCAGTTCCTTCCGGGAGTCCTCGTCCATCTCCACCAGTACGTCGGCGGCCGTCTCGTTGTCGAGGAGGCGGTAGACGAAGCGTGCTTCTTCCAAGTCCAAGTCATTGCACAACTCGGCTATGTCCGCAGGATGCAGGTCGGCCAACTGCGCCTTCACATCGTCGGCATTCTTTTGCTTGATCAGCTCTTTTACTTTGTCTATATATTCTTCGTCTATTTCCATAATAACATATAGGTATAAGAAGTTATTGGAAATGGCTCTCCGGCCCCTGCCGGCCGTGTTGCCGCTTTATTCCCCGGCTTGTTGCTGGCGGGCCAGTTCTTTCTCCACGTCGTTGGTCAGGCTTATGAAGTCCTGTACCGAAAGCTGTTCCGGGCGTTTGTCGAACAGGTCGCTTTGCACCAGCGGGCTGCCTGCGCCCAGTATGGGCTTTATGGAGTTGCGGAGCGTTTTGCGCCGTTGGTTGAAGGTGGTCTTCACCACCAGGCGGAACAGTTTCTCGTCGCAGCCCAATTCGCGGGTGTCGTTGCGCGTCATGCGTATCACCGCGCTCTTCACTTTGGGCGGCGGGTTGAACACGTGTTCGTGCACGGTGAACAGGTATTCCACCCGGTACCACGCCTGTATCAATACGCTCAGTATGCCGTAGGTTTTGCTGCCCGGCGCGGCGGCCATGCGTTCGGCCACTTCCTTTTGTATCATGCCCGTACAGCAGGGTATCAGTTCCTTGTAGTCCAGCATCTTGAAGAATATCTGGCTCGATATGTTGTAAGGGTAGTTCCCGGTGAGCACGAACGGCTTCCCGTCGAACAGGCGCTCCAGGTGCATCTTCAGGAAGTCGTCTTCTATGATATGGTCTTCCAGCTCGGGAAAGTGTTCGCGCAGGTAGGCCACCGACTCGAAGTCAAGCTCCACCACCTTGAGCGGCCGTCCCTTGGGTACGAGGAACTGGGTGAGTACCCCCATGCCCGGTCCCACCTCCAGTATGGGCAGTCCGGGGCAGGCTTCTACGCTGTCGGCTATGTCTTGTGCCACTTTCAGGTCGGTCAGAAAGTGCTGGCCAAGGAACTTCTTCGGTCTTACGGCTTTCATGTTGCTGCTCCTTTTTCGGTGTACTATTTTGTACTGCTTGGCATTTGCTTTATATTTGCGCCTTGCAAGGCGTCTCCCGGCCGCCGGCTCGTGCGTGTCATGCTTCCGGGGGCTGGAGTTTTTTCGCCAAGCAAAGGTAGTTCTTTTTGACGAAGAATGAAGAAAACCGGATGGATAAACTGATAAAAAAAATGGGACAGGTGCTGCTGTCGCTTGTGCTGTGCGCCTTCGTGCTTTACTGGGTATACCAGGATTTCGACTTCCGCCGTGCGGAAGATGTCTTGTTGCACGGCACCGACTGGGGCTGGATGTCGCTCTCGCTGCTGTTCGGCGTGCTGAGCCACGTGTTGAGGGGCTTGCGTTGGAAGCTGACCCTCGCGCCGCTCGATGCCCGACCCCGCACGGCCAACTGCGTGGACGCCATCTTCATCTCCTACGCCGCAAACTTGCTGCTTCCCCGTGTCGGCGAAGTGTCGCGCTGCGGGGTTCTGGCCCGCTACGATGGCGTGCCGTTTGCCAAGTCGCTGGGCACGGTGGTCACCGAGCGGCTGCTCGACGGGCTTTGCCTTGTGCTGATAGCCGCCGTCACCTTCTTCGCCCAGATGCCCGTGTTCATGCGTTTTTTCCAGGAGACGGGCACCAAGATACCCTCCTTCGTGCACCTTTTCACTTCCCCTTGGTTCTACGTGGCCCTGTTTTCCGTGGCGGGCGCGCTGTGGCTGCTGTGGCGTCTGCTGAGGATGTTGTCCTTTTTCGAGAAAGTGAAGAAGGTGTCGCTCAACATCTGGGAGGGTGTCATGTCGCTCTGCCGGGTGGGCAACATGCCGCTGTTCGTCTTCTACACGGCGGGCATCTGGCTGTGCTACCTGCTTCACTTCTACCTCACGTTCTTCTGTTTCGGCTTCACGGAGCACCTCGGCATACTGGCCGGGTTGGTGATGTTCGTGGGCGGCACGTTTGCCGTGGTGGTTCCCACGCCCAACGGGGCCGGGCCGTGGCACTTTGCCGTCATCACCATGATGATGCTCTACGGGGTGAGCGACGACGATGCCTCCACCTTCGCCCTCATCGTGCACGGCATACAGACGCTGCTGGTGGTGCTGCTCGGCCTGTATGGCTGGTTGCGCGTGTCGCTGGGCAACCGCACGGCGTGATTCTTCCGTGTCTAAGCACACTTAACTTGCTGCATATCAGCGCCCTGTTTCCAACGTGTTGCGAACGTGCTTCCAACATGTTGCGGGCGCGCTTCCAACGCGTTGCGTTCGCGCTCCGGACACGTTGCGCCCAAATGCCGCATATATTCCATATTCCGTCCCGGCAGATTTTTTTCGCCCCGGCGTGCCACTTCCCCGAAGAAACGACTATATTTGCGAAAAACTAAATACCTGTAAGATATGAACGAGATTATGCAACTGGCTCCGCAGCAAGTGTGGAAGCATTTTTACGCGTTGACCCGCATTCCCCGCCCGTCGGGGCACATGGAGCGTGTCACCGCATTCCTGGTGGACTTCGGCAAGGGTCTTGGCCTGGAAAGCTTTGTGGACGAGATTGGCAACGTCATCATCCGCAAGCCCGCCACGCCCGGTATGGAAGATTGCAAGGGCGTCGTCCTGCAAGCGCACATGGACATGGTGCCGCAAAAGAACAACGATACCCGCCACGACTTCGAGCACGACCCCATCGAGGCCTATGTAGATGGCGAGTGGCTTCGCGCCAGGGGCACGACGCTCGGCGCGGACAACGGGCTGGGCGTGGCGGCCATCATGGCGGTGCTCGAGGCTACAGACCTGAAGCACGGCCCGCTCGAAGCCCTCATCACCCGCGACGAGGAGACGGGCATGTATGGCGCGTTCGGACTGAAGCCCGGCACGTTGAAGGGCGAAATCCTCTTGAACCTCGACTCCGAAGAGGAGGGCGAGCTGTACATCGGCTGCGCTGGCGGGGTGGACATCACCGCCTCCATGCGCTACAAGGAAGAGCCGGTGGACGAAGGTTTCGTGCCTCGCAGGCTTACCTTGAAGGGACTGCGCGGCGGCCACTCCGGGCTGGAAATCAACGAGGGCCGTGCCAATGCCAACAAGCTCCTGGCTCGTGTGGTGCACGACTTGCTTATGGAATTCGACTGCCGCCTGGCCTCTTTCGAGGGTGGCAACATGCGCAACGCCATTCCCCGCGAGGCACACGCCGTCTTGCTGTTCGGTGCCGACGACATCAACGACTTGGACGAATACATCGCCGAGTATGAGGTACAGATAGCTTCCGAGTACGCCCCCATCGAGAGTGGCGTGTCGCTCAAGCTGGAAAAGTGCCCCATGCCGGAAACCATGGTGCCCGAAGAGATACAAGACAATGTGATAGACGCCCTCATGGCCTGCCAAGACGGCGTGATGCGCATGATTCCCACGGTGCCCGACACGGTAGAGACTTCGTCCAACCTCGCCATAGTCCGTGTGGCCGGGGGAGAGGCTTCGGTGAAAATCCTGGCGCGCAGCTCGTGCGATTCCATGAAAGACTTCCTGGCCGACAGCCTCGCCGCCTGCTTCTCCATGGCGGGCATGAAGGTGGAGTTCAGCGGCGCCTACTCCGGTTGGCAGCCCAACGTCGATTCGCCCATCCTGCACGCCATGACGGCCTCCTATAAGGAACAGTTCGGCACCGAGCCGGCCGTCAAGGTCATCCACGCAGGGCTGGAGTGCGGCATCATCGGCGCGAGCTGCCCGGGGCTGGACATGATATCCTTCGGCCCCACGCTCCGCTCGCCCCATTCGCCCGACGAGCGCGCCTACATCCCCTCCGTGGCCAAGTTCTATGACTTCCTCACGGCCACGCTGGCACGCACGCCCCGCAAGTAAAAACAAGGTGTTTCCAGCAAGGGCTTTGCCCGCCAAGGCGGACGGCACGGCACACACGCCGCCTGTCCCCGGGCGGCAAAGCCCTTTTTTCGTCCGCACACCGTTCCGCCCGAAGTGCCGCTTCGGTCTGGTCAAAGTGCCACTTCGGGAGGGTCGAAGTGCCACTTTCATTACTTACCCACGGCCGTGGGGATATCGTCCCACCCGGGTGGGGATATCGAACCACAGGGGTGGGACGATCGAACCACCCGGGTGGGTAATCAATCGAAGTGCCACTTCGACCTAATCAAAGTGGCACTTTCATTCATTCGAAGTGGCACCTTGGCCCAAGCGAAGTGTGCCGCACGTTTGTCTTGTGCGGCTGCGGGACGCGCTTTTTCTGTAAATCAAGCTTTTTTAAACCTCAAGGAATGTTTATTTGCAATTCATTCCCTACTTTTGAAGAACAGAAAACGCACGAGGCCGTGCCGGAATGAAAACTCCCCATCATTCTATCATGTTGAGCGTAGCGTAGCGAAGTCGAAACATCTCCCGCCTTGCATAAACAGGAAGGAGACCCTTCGACTGCACTCAGGGTGACGGCAGGGAGTTTGCATTCTTAGTTAGGCGCATTCTCGTTAAAAACATTGCTTATGAAACGGTTACGAATCTTATGCACCTTGATGCTGGCATCCCTGCTGGGAGCGGGCGTGCCGGCAAGTGCCCAATCGTATGACAAATTGTGGAAGAAAGTGGAGCAGGCCCAGGAGAAGAACCTGCCCAAAACCGTGGTGGAACTCGCCGACGACATCTTCCAGAAGGCCAAGGAGGAGAAGAACGCGGGGCAGATGCTGAAGGCCGCCGTATGCCGCGGGAGCTACCAGGAGCGGCTCACACCGGACAGCCTGTATGCCCGCCTGAAGTTCATGGAGGAGTGGGAGCAAACCTCCGCCGACCCGGTGGAGCGCGCCATGCTCAACTCCCTGCTGGCCATGGAGTATGCCGACTTTGCCGATAATAACAGCTGGACGTTGCGCCAACGTACCGTGGTGCAGGACGACCTCTCTGCCGACGACGTGCGCGAGTGGACGTCCAAGCAATTCATAGACCGCGTGGACGCGCTCTGCCAAGCCTCGCTGCGCGACACCGCCGCCCTGCTCGCCGCTTCGGGGTTGGACTACGCGCCCTTCGTGGAGACGGAAAACGGCAGCCGCTTCTACTATCACGACCTCTACCACCTGCTTTCGCGCCGCGCCATCAATGCTTACGACCGGTTGCAGGGCCTTGCCAGCGACTCGCTCCTCGAAGCCCGTAAGGGCGGGATATACAAGGCGCGGATGGAGGCCTACGCCCGCCGCGCCGGTTGCGAGGACGCCGCGCTGCTCTCCACGCTCGACTACCTGGAGTGGCAGTTGGAGCAGGCATCCGCCGCCGCTCCGTACCAGGAGCGGATGGCAAACATCTCCCGTGCCAAGGAGGACTACCTGAAACAACTGGACAGCCTGATAGTCCGCTACGGCGAGCGCGAGGCCTGCGTGGAAGCCTACATACTCAAGGCCGATGCCCTGCGCAACAGCAACGGGCGCGGCGTCTCCCTCGCCCTGGAGACCTGTGAGGAGGGAATCAAGCGTTACGCCTCCACGAAGCGGGTCAACCAGTTGCGCAACCTCCGCCTGGAGATATTGCACCCCTCGCTGACAGTCAGCACGCCCGGACGGGTCTACCCCGGCGACTCGCTCTACCTCGATGTGCAGTACCGCAACCTGACGGGCTTCACGTTGAGGCTCTACAGACTCGACGCCCGCACGGCAGAGGCCGCCATCCGTTCGGATGAGGACTTGGACGAGGCTTTCGCTAAGGAGCGGGGACGTCTGGTGGACACCCGCCGTTTCTCCCTCTCGCCCAAACCGATGGCGGACGACCTGTTGCCGGACGACATCCCCTATGCCTTGTCGACTACGGAACTGTCCCTGCCGATGCCTGCCGACACAGGCCTCTACCTCGCCGTGGTGGAGACGGGCGTGAAGGGAGCGGACACCGAGCTGTTTCCGGTGGTATCCACCCGCTTCCACCCGCTTGCTCAGGCCTTGTCCGGCGACAGTCTGGAGGTCGTGGTGCTCGACTCGCGTTCCGGCCATCCGGTGCCTGGGGCGGAGGTCGCCTTCTACTCGCGCGGAACCTATGACAAGGAGGGCGTGGCCCCCGACCACACGGCAACGGCCGACGAATACGGCCGGGTGAAAGTCCGCCGTAAGCAGGATTATCAATATTATATTGTACGGAAGGGCGGCGACAGCTGCATCAGGCCGCAGGACGTGCCCGGCGCGTATGGCCGTCCGGCCACGGCCGAGGAGAGCGAGGACATGCGCCTGTTCACCGACCGTAGCATCTACCGTCCCGGCCAGACGGTCTACGTCAAGGGCGTGGCCTTCATGAAGGGCAAGGAAAGCTCGCACGTCTTGTCCGGGAAGCCCTATACCGTCCGCTTGCTTGACGTGAACCGCAAGGAAGTGGGCGTGCAGGAGGTGCGTACCAACGACTTCGGCTCGTTCGACGCGGAGTTCACGCTGCCCTCGGCCTGCCTCAACGGCAATTACACCATTGAGGTCAAGGGGCAACGCTCCGTGTCTTTCAAGGTGGAGGAGTACAAGCGGCCCACGTTCTCCATCGCCTTCGACCCCGTGAAGCAAGCCTATGCCTTGGGCGACACCGTCATGCTGACGGGCACCGTCAAGGCTTACAACAGCGCGAACCTGCAAGATGTGCCGCTGGCCTACACCATTACTTGCAGCGGTTTCGGGCAGTCTTACTTCAGGAGTGAAATGCGTCCCGTGGTGGCCGACACGGTGCGCGTGGATGCTTCCGGACGTTTCTCCATCCCCGTTTTCTTGGATAAGGAGGCTGCCGGGGAGGTCACTTCTGCTTGGGTGGAACGCGATGGGGCATTCTTCCATGTGAATGCCTCCGTCACGGGTGATAACGGCGAGACGCAGGAGGCGTCCTACCGGTTGAACGCCCGGACAGGGGAGTACATCTTCTCCGCC
>CALUGY010000053.1 GCA_944320295.1 uncultured Bacteroides sp. | reverse complement strand
ATTAATGAAGAAAGGAAGAAGATATGCAATTCGATTTTGATGAGATGGTTCCTCGCCGCGGTACCAACTGTGTGAAGTGGGATAGCGCCGCCGAACCCGGCGTGCTGCCCATGTGGGTGGCCGACATGGACTTCCGCACCGCCCCTGCCATAGTGGATGCCCTGCGCCGGCGGGTGGAACATGGCATTTTCGGTTATACCCGTGTGCCCGACGCTTATTACGAGGCGGTGGCCTCATGGCTGGCGCGCCGTCATGGCTGGCGGGTGGAGCGCGAGTGGATGCTCTACACGTCGGGGGTTGTCCCGGCTGTTTCGGCCATCATCAAGGCGCTTACCGTGCCGGGCGACAAGGTGCTGATGCAGACGCCGGTGTACAACTGCTTTTTCTCCTCCATCCGCAACAACGGTTGCGAGATTGTAAGCAGCCCGTTGCTCCACCGGGGCGATGCCTTCTATATGGACTTCGACGATCTGGAGCGCAAGGCCTCCGACGAGCGGGTGAAGGTCATGCTGTTGTGCAGCCCGCACAACCCCGTGGGCCGCGTGTGGACGCGGGAAGAGTTGACACGGCTTGGCGAGATTTGCCTGCGCCACGGCCTGACGGTCATTTCGGACGAGATACATTGCGAACTGGTGTACGATGGGCATGTGCACGTGCCGTTTGCCTCGTTGTCCGACGAGTTCCTGCGCCATTCCGTCACCTGCACTTCGGCCAGCAAGGCGTTTAACATCGCCGGCCTTCAGATGGCAAACATCATCGCCCCCGATGAGGCTGTACGTGCCAAGATAGACCGTGCGCTGAACGTGAACGAGGTGTGCGACGTGGGCCCCTTCGGCGTGCTGGCCACCATGGCCGCCTACAACGAGGGTGAAGAGTGGCTGTCGCAGCTTACCGCCTATTTGTGGCAGAACTATTGTACCATGCGTAGCTACTGCGAGGAGCACCTTCCGGCCTTCCCCGTCGCCAAGCTCGAGGGTACCTATCTGGCATGGATGGACTGCCGTGCGTTGGGCTTGTCGTCGGAGAAGTTGGAGCGTCGCTTGATAGACGAAGCGCACTTGTGGCTCAATGCCGGTACCATGTACGGGACCGAGGGAGAGGGCTTCATGCGCTGGAATCTGGCCTGCCCGCGTGCCTCCGTGCTCGACGGGCTGGAGCGCTTCCGCTCTTTCGTGGAACGTTGCAACAAGTAAAAAACAACCGGGCCTGCCGTCATGACGGCAGGCCCGGTTTGTCTTATTCCGGTTCGTGGCCGGTATCACTTTTTGGCGCCTTTCAGCGGGTCGCGTTGCCCGAAGTAGCGCAGGTCGCCCACGAACTGCACGAGATAGATGAGGAACAATATGGCGGAGATTACCGCTCCGGCTATGTCGTACACGCCCAACTCGATGTCCCCTATTTCGCAATGCCATTCCCCCCAGGGCGTATACATATATAATATGCATAGCAATATGAGCAGCAGCCGGAACTCGGTCGGTCCGAACTTGCCGTAAGTCAGCTTGAACTCTTCTTTCAGTATGACGCAGATGTAGGTGTAGAGCGACAGGCACAAGTACCCGCTCAGTACGAACAGAGCCACGTCCATGCGGAACATGGGTGACAGACCCGCTCCGATGCAAATCAAAGCGGTCGTCACGGCATCCAGCGTGTGGTCGATGAAGAAGCCGTAAAGCGGCCGCTGCGTGTCGCGCACACGTGCCAAGGTACCGTCCAAGCTGTCGCCGTACCAATGGATGACCAGTCCGAGCACGGACAGCCACAGGTAGAGGATGTTCTCGTTGGCCAAGTAACCGCCCACGGCAAATAACACGGAGCCGAACACGCCGAAGTAGGTCAGGCAGTCCGACGTAATCCAGGCCGGTTGCCGTTGTGCCAGCCATATTAACGCTTTCTTTTCCACTCCGTTCAGCAGCGAAGTCTGTATTCGTTTGGAAGTCTCTTTTCCCATAATTCGTATGTATTGTTTGTTTTATGTTATGATATGGCAAAAGTACGCATAGTGTCGTTTCTGTCGGTTTCTTATATGCCCTGTAAAATAGTCCTTTTGGCTTCTTTTCCTCTTCTTGTGGCATGGAAATCCGTTTGGGAGGCTTGCCGTTAGTGTTAAATGTCCTCTCCGGAAAGACGGCGAATGGATATTAAGCGTAATTTTGCGCGCTTCCCGCCGGGGTCGGAACATGTTTGGAACCGGGCGGAAGCTTGCACCAAGAAATAACGGACTTTGTAAACCACGGAAAGATTATGAGAACGAAAGATATCCCCGTACTGCTGCTCACCGGCTACCTGGGCAGCGGAAAGACCACGTTAGTGAACCACATCCTTGCCAACAAGAGGGGCATACGTTTCGCCGTCATCGTGAACGACATCGGCGAAGTGAACATCGATGCCAGCCTCATACAGAAGGGAGGAGTCGTGAACCAGAAGGACGACAGCCTTGTGGCATTGCAGAACGGGTGTATTTGTTGCACGCTGAAGACCGACCTCATAGAGCAGGTGTTCGAACTGATGAGGATGCAGCGTTTCGATTACATCGTTATCGAGGCAAGCGGAATATGCGAGCCGGAACCCATCGCGCAGACCCTCTGTTCCATCCCACGCATGGGCGACGCGTACACACGCTACGGCCTGTGCCGGCTTGACTGCGTGGCGACGGTGGTCGATGCCCTGCGGATGCAGGACGAGTTTGCTTGCGGTGACAGCCTGACAAAGCCGGTGGGCGAGGAGGACATAGAAAACCTCATCATTCAGCAGATAGAGTTCTGCAACCTGATACTTCTGAACAAGGCTTCGGAGGTGGAACCGGCGGAGCTGGCACGCATCGAGCGGATTATCCGCACCCTTCAGCCGTCGGCCGAGATTATAGCGTGCGACTATGCCGACGTGCCTCTGGACAAGTTGATAGACACTCACCTGTTCGACTTCGAGCGGGCGGCCACGTCCGCCGGGTGGATACGCGGCATAGAGCAGCAGGCCACCGACGAGGAGGAGCACGAAGCCAAGCACCCGCACGAACATCATCACGACGGGGAGCATGGGCACGAACACCATCATCACCACCATGAGGGAGGCGAGGTGGAGGAGTACGGCATCGGCACGTTCGTGTATTATCGCCGTCCGGCCTTCAATATCCACAAGTTCGACCACTTCGTGGCGACGGCGTGGCCAAAGAACGTGATTCGTGCCAAGGGCGTGTGCTACTTCAGCCACAACCGCGACATGTCTTTCCTCTTCGAGCAGGCGGGGCGGCAAAAGCAGCTGCGTGAAGCCGGCTTGTGGTATGCCACGGCTCCAGAGGAAGACCTTATCCAACTGATGCAGCAAGAGCCGGGGCTGATGCGTGACTGGGACGAGAAGTACGGCGACCGCATGGTGAAGCTGGTCTTCATTGGCCAGCACATGGATACGGAGCAGCTGACGCGCGACCTGGATGCCTGTCTGGAGTAGCTTCTTCCTACATATTAATATATGCGCATGTCTGCGGAACAGGAATGCCGTGCCTGTCCCGCGGATTTTTTTGTGCCTTTTAGCGCGGGCTGATGTAGCTTTTCAGCGCCTCCACGTACTCCTCGAAGGCATCCACGCCTTGCGCGGTGATTTTGCAGAGCGTGCAGGGCATCTTCCCTTTGAAGGTCTTCGTCACTTCTACGTAGCCCGCCTTGGCCAGCTTGTCTATTTGCACGCTCAGGTTTCCGGCCGTGGCGCCCGTTTCCTTGCGTATGTACGTGAAGTCGGCTTCCTCCACTCCGATGAGCAGCGACATGATGGCCAGGCGAAGCTCGCTGTGAAGCAGCGGGTTCAGTTCCTTAAACATGCTGTACCTCCTTTCTCTGCTGTCAATGCGTTTTCTTTGCGGCCAGCCGGTTCATGGCATGGCCAGGAATCACCATCATGAACAGGAAGGCGGCGGCAAACAACAGTATCTGCCCGCTTCCGGGGATAAGGAAACATGCCAGCGATGTCAATGCGCCCGCTGCCCCGCTTATGGTCACTCCACGGATTCCGCTTATCAGCCCCGTGAGCGCGGTGCCCATCCCCATGAGGAGCATGCAGATGAACAGTATGGGGAGATGGTGTAGGAACATGGCCGTGCAACTCACCACGAACCCGGCCGTGCCAAACACTATCCACACGTAGTTAATCACGCGGTCGATGTATGTCTTTACCGTTTTCACCTTCTTGCGCTGTTGCCACAGCATGGTGGGGATTCCGACGAGGGGGATAAGGAACCACAGGAAGTTCCAATAAGGGTTTCCGGTTTCCTTCAGCATGTACCACACCAATAACGATACTGCTACCGTGGCGTATCCCCATACCAAGAACGGCATCCCGGCATTTCGTTCCAGCCTGTGCCGTGTGTTTTGAATCATCCGGGCTATCAGCTCCAGACTTTCCTTTTCGTTCAATTGCTTGTCTTCCATCATGGTTTTCTTTCTTTTTTGCGGGGGCGCATGCACCACATGGATACACCTGGGCCATGCGCCCGCCGCGTTTGTAGAGTTTAATGTTTACATTCTTGCTTGTTGGCCAGGCGCACTTCCATAGCCTGTTCCTGTTTGGTCACTTCCACGCGGGCTATGGCGCAGTATTCGGTCGGCACATAGTCTTTCTTGTCGAGCTGGAAGTTGCCGTTTGTGTCGTGGTAGGCATAAATCTCGACTTGCCCTTGCGGCACGTCTTTTAGCTCCAGCATCACTTCGCTGCCCGTGGCCTCAACAATGTTGTATTGACCCTTGTCGGTGGCTATCAGTATCTTGCCTGTGGCCTCCGGGATGTTTGTCACCTTTACCTTTAGCGTGTTCTGTCCCCAAGCACCTGTGGCACACAATGCGCACAGGGCGGTCGTTGCTAATAATTGTTTTACAGTCTTCATGTTTCTTTTTCTTTTAGTTAAACGTTAGAGAGAATATGTCGGGGTTCGAACTCCGATGCAAAGATAAATAGTTTATATTATAAACCAAATTATTTTCTGAAATATTTTATGGAAATTTTCGATGCGTTGCCTCCAGTCTTGGGACAGAGGGGGAAAGAGGGGGCTTTTTGTTGCGGATTTGTGTCGTGCTTGGCGGCCTCTCCCCCTTCCCCTCCCCCGTAGGGAGGGGAAGGGTGCGTGCGGGCACTTCTTTTCTTGCCGCCGTTTAACGCTGGATGGTTTGTCGTTTTGAACTGATCCTCTTGTCATTCTGAACGTAGTGAAGAATCTCCTGAAAAGGAGTGTCCGCCGGGGGATTCTTCACTACGTTCAGAATGACAGGTGTGCTTTCCCGGAGAACCCCTTGGTTATGACCGTCGTTTAATTGCTGTATGTCAGCCGCTTGTCCGCAACGCGTTGCGAGCGTGCTTCCAACGCGTTGCGGGCGCGCTCCGAACATGTTGCGCCCGCGCTCCGTACATGTACGGAGGAAATCGGGAAAAAACGAGATGCAAACGCGTTTTTTATGTGGAAAATTTTTGCAATATGTTTGGAAAAACCTATTTTTGTGTGGAATTTGGTGTGGTAGTAATGACAGACGAAGAAAAGAAGCTATTGAGTACCTTTGAGGCACGGCTGCGCCACCTGATTTACTTGCATGATGAATTGAAGCGCGAATACGCGGATTTGCAACGGCAAGCCGGGGAGAAAGAAGACGAGTGCCGCAGGATTCAGGCCGATTACGACGAGCTGCAGAAACGCTACACCGATTTGAAGGCGGCGACAGCCATCAGCATCGACGGTTCCGATGTGAGGGAGACGCGGTTGCGGCTGTCAAGATTAGTGCGTGAAGTCGATAAATGCATCTCCTTATTGAATAGCAAATAATGTTGATGTATGAACGATAAGATACTAATAAACCTGCACATGGCAGGCAATAGCTTCCGCGTGTCCATCTACCGCGAAGACGAACAGATGGTGCGTGAGGCAGCCAAGCAGGTCAACATGAGGTTCAACCAGAACCAGGCAGGATACCCGTCCGCCTCGCCGGAGCGGCTGCTCGCGACGGTGGCATTCGAGTTCGCCCTGGAAACGCTCCGCATAAAAGACCGGAACGACACAGAACCTTATGCCGAGAAGATAAAAGAGTTGACGGAGACATTGGAAGACTACTTCAAAGAACCGTGACATCCGGCCTTTTGCTTTGTCAACCCCTGTCTTTTGAGGAATAAAGAACAATCACGCACTGCCTGAAAGATGTTTCCCGCAGGGACGCTTTCGAGCGGTGCTATTTTATATATATAAAACGTAATAATAAGATGACTGGAGATTCCATAGCATTAGCCATTGTCGGCCTTATAGTCGGCGGGGCAGGAGCTTACCTGTTGTTCAGATACGGCTTGAAGTCAAAATACAACGCCATACTGAAAGACGCGGAAGCCGAAGCGGAGACAATAAAGAAGGACAAGTTGCTGGAGGTGAAGGAGAAGTTCCTCAACAAAAAGGCGGAGCTGGAGAAAGAAGTGGCCGCACGCAACCAAAAGATACAGCAAGTGGAGAACAAGCTGAAGCAGCGCGAGTTGGTGTTGAACCAGCGACACGAAGAGTTGCAACGTAAAAAGCAGGACGCGGAAGCCATCAAGGCCAACCTTGAAAACCAGCTGGACATTGTGAACAAGAAGAAAGAAGAACTGGAGTACTTGCAGCACCAAGAGATAGCCAAGCTGGAAGCCATATCCGGTCTGTCTGCCGAGGAAGCCAAGGAACGCATGGTCGAGTCGCTCAAGGAGGAGGCAAAGACACAGGCCCAGTCTTATATAAACGACATCATGGACGACGCGAAGATGACGGCCAACAAGGAAGCCAAGCGCATTGTGATACAGACCATACAGCGTGTGGCCACCGAAACCGCCATAGAAAACTCCGTGACCGTGTTCCATATCGAGTCCGACGAGATTAAAGGACGCATCATCGGGCGTGAGGGGCGCAACATCCGTGCGCTCGAAGCCGCTACCGGAGTGGAAATCGTGGTGGACGATACGCCCGAGGCCATTGTGCTTTCGGCCTTCGACCCCGTGCGCCGTGAAATAGCCCGTCTGGCCCTGCACCAGTTGGTGACGGACGGCCGCATACACCCGGCACGCATAGAGGAGGTCGTGGCCAAAGTGCGCAAGCAGGTGGAAGAAGAAATCATTGAGACCGGAAAGCGTACAACTATCGACTTGGGCATCCACGGCCTGCACCCCGAGCTGATACGTATCATAGGCAAGATGAAGTACCGCTCTTCTTACGGCCAGAACCTGTTACAACACGCTCGCGAGACGGCCAACCTCTGTGCCGTCATGGCATCGGAGCTGGGCTTGAACCCCAAGAAGGCCAAGCGCGCCGGCTTGCTGCACGACATAGGCAAGGTGCCCGATGAGGAACCGGAGCTGCCGCACGCCCTTTACGGCATGAAGCTGGCCGAGAAGTTCAAGGAGAAGCCCGACATTTGCAACGCCATAGGTGCCCATCACGACGAGGTGGAGATGACAAGTCTATTGGCACCCATCGTGCAGGTGTGCGACGCCATATCGGGCGCACGTCCCGGCGCACGCCGCGAAATTGTGGAAGCCTATATCAAGCGGCTTAATGACCTTGAGCAGCTGGCCATGTCTTATCCCGGAGTGACCAAGACATATGCCATACAGGCAGGCCGTGAACTTCGCGTGATTGTCGGCGCCGATAAGATAGACGACAAGCAGACCGAGAACCTCTCGGGCGAAATAGCCAAGAAGATTCAGGACGAGATGACCTATCCGGGTCAGGTGAAGATTACGGTTATCCGCGAAACGCGTGCCGTAAGCTACGCCAAGTAGTCTGCTGTTGGTGTAATATATATAATGGTATAATTTGCAATAAAGCGAGCGGGAGAGCGTGCCATGTCGGCCTGTTCTCCCGCTTGTGTCATAAATACGTTTTCTTATGGCAGAATATTTGTTTGAAGTGTGTGCCAATTCGGTGGAGAGCTGTCTGGCGGCTCAAGCCGGAGGGGCTGACCGCGTGGAGCTTTGCGCCGGCATTCCCGAGGGAGGTACCACGCCGTCTTATGGTACGGTGGTTGCGGCACGCGAGGCGATGCGTCGTACCCGTTTGCATGTCATAGTCCGTCCGCGTGGCGGAGACTTCCTGTACTCCCCGCTGGAGCAACGCATCATGCTGGAGGACATTGCGCAAATCCGTCGTTTGGGTGCGGATGGCGTGGTGGTGGGCTGTCTTACCCCTGACGGTGATGTGGACACCGCCTTGCTGAAACAGCTGGTGGAGGCCGCCGGACCGATGTCTGTCACCTTTCACCGTGCGTTTGATGTATGCCGCGACCCTGTACGGGCTTTGGAGGAACTGGTGTCCCTGGGTTGCTCGCGCATATTGACCTCCGGGCAGCAACCTACTGCGGAGAAGGGTATTCCTCTGTTACGTCAGTTGAGGGAACAGGCTGCGGGCCGCATCATCTTGCTTGCCGGCTGCGGCGTGAACGAAAACAACATTGCCCGCATAGCCGCTGAAACCGGTATCCGGGAGTTCCACTTCTCGGCTCGTGAAGAAGTGGAAAGCGGGATGAAGTACCGAAACGAAGCCGTTTCAATGGGCGGGAGCGTGCAGATTGCCGAATACTCCCGTCCCGTGACAACGGCCGGAAGGGTGGCCCGCACGATAGCGGCGTTGACAGGAAAGGGCTGCTGATTACAGCCCTTTCACGGTGTGCAGTAACTGCTCGCCCAGTCCGATTGTGTAGCCTTTAGACACGAACACCACACGGTTGAAGGTGTCGGCTATGATGAACAGCGGCAGCGGCGCGCGCGCACCCAATTTCATTTCCGTGGCTATCTGTGCGGCAATGCCGTCCGTGTCTATGCCGTATATCACGGTGGAGGGCATGCCGGGGAAGTCGTCGTGCTTGTGCTTGCGGTATTGCTCTTCATCGGGGAAGAGCAACACCAATTTGCGTCCCCAATCTTCCAAGTCGGAACCGATTTTGGCAATGTCTTTCAGCGCATGGTTGGTGGGTTCCTGGCCTACACCGAGTATGCCCACCACATAGTAACCACGGCCGCAGGCGCTCAGCAGGCTTGTGGCGGGAGCAGGTTCACCGGCCTCGATGGGGGTGAACAGCGACTCCGAATTGAAGTTTCCTATCACTTGCACCTCGTTTTGGCTCTCGCGCATGGAGAGACGGGTCTTTGTCAGCTTGCCTTTCTCTACGGTGAACGACGCGATGTGTGCCAGCACGCCGCCATTGGCCAGGCGTGTGCCGTTGACCATGACATAGTATCCGGCGGGAATCTTACGGGGCGCGGAGAGCAAGCTCTGCCAGGTGGAGTTTGTCTCGTCGTAGCTCTGGAGAGATAGCTTTCCGCCTTCGCAGCGTGACAGGGAGAAGTGGCTGTAATACTTCGGATTGTCAAACACACGGGTGGGGGCGAAGTGGGCCTGGACATGTCCCATGTTGGGAATGGTCGGGGCTGCTGCTTCGTCTAAATCCACATTGTATACCGTCGCCGGGGCATTGCCTTGAGGCAATTTTGAGTAGCGCACTTGTTTTGTCACCGCGTCTATCCAGGCCGGGATGCCGAGGCTGCGTGCCATGGCCACGAAGAAGATGTCGCGTGAGCGGCGGTCGGCCACGCGGGCTTTCCATACGCCTTGCGGCGACATGGGGATGGACTGCGAGTTGAGGCTGTCGGCAAGCCGGATGTTTACCTTGCACCATTCCGCCAATTTGTGCGGGTCGTTTTGAAACGCTTCCTTGTCTTCCTTGGAAACGGCACTTTGGAGGTATTGTTTGTATGGCGTAAGTTTCTCGTTGGCCACGCGGGGGCAGAGCAGGGCGGAAGTCAACGTCGCCTCTTCGTCCATGGTGGCTTCCGCGTGTTGCGGCGTGTACCGCATGTTGTCGTCAAGCACGCTTCTGCACACGTCGCGCAAGTCTTTCGCCGAGAGGCTTTCCAGCAATATCACGGGCTTTTCGAGCGGGTTACGCAATTCCGCTTCCTTGTTTCCGTAGTCGGCCAGGAAAGCCTTCAGCGTTTCGTGGTTGCCGCGCGAGGCCACCAACATGTATGCCATGCGGTCGCGCAGGTCGGCTGTCAGGTTTTCTTTCTTCAGGTTGCCGTCTATCCATGCACGTGCTTCTTCGTCGTCCATCATGGTTGCTACGTAGGCTTCGCGTATGGAGTCTTCCTGGGCCAGGCGGCGTTTGTTCTCTTCCTGTTGCGCAAGGGTGGTTTCCGGCAGGTTGGCCTGCTCGGCGGGCGGCATGATGTCTATGTCCATGTCGAACAGGTCGCCGTCTTGCTTGTCTAATATGACGGTTGCCTCTTCCTGCTTGCCGAACGATACTTTGGCAAAGCCGAAACGTTCGTCTTTCGAGGCCCAGGCCAGCATGTCGCCCTTGCCGGCGGTCAGGCGGCAAAGCCCGTCGGCACCGGTGCGTTTGGTCGACACGGTGTAGAACTCCGCGTAGTTATAGATTTTGAACTCCACGGTAGCGCCGGGCACGGGCTGTCCGGTTTCGTCACATACCTTGACACGTGCTTCTGCCGTGGGGGCATAGTTGGCGGTCACATTGATTTCCGTATAGTTCGGGGTGGTGGACATCACTTCCTCGCTACCCTCGTAACGTCCGAACACTTTGGTGTGCATCAGCATGCCGCGGCTGGCCGGCGCGTTGAACCAACCTAAGTTGAGCACCGGCTCAGGCTCGCACGCCCCCAGAAAATACCATTGGCCGTCGGCCCATGCTTCCACCCAAGCGTGGTTGTCGTCCGTATGCGCCCAACGCGGGGTATATACCTGGCGGGCGGGAATACCCACGGAGCGCAGGGCGGCTACCAAGAACGTGGATTCTTCGCCGCAACGCCCGTAGGCTGTACGGACGGTGGCCATCGGGGAACTGGTACGTGCGTCGCTGGGCTGGTATACGGCCTTTTCGTGGCACCAATGGTTCACTTCGAGGATGGCGTCGTACATGGAGAGATGTTCCACGCGCGGCCGTAGTTCCTTGTAGAATACTACGCGCGCGCTGTCCAGCGATTCGTTGTTCACCCTCACAGGCAGCACGAAGTGGCGGAACACGTCTTCAGGTATCTTTTTGCCCCACGGCATTTCTTGGGCGACGCGCCGCGAGGCACGGATGTTCATCAGGTAGAAGTCGCCGCTGTAGTCTGTAATGTCGCCCAGCGGCATGTAGGCGTAAAGGAACTGCATGGCTTCCTGCTCGTAGGTGCATAGGCCGGATTCGACGGTGGAGAACAGGTCGCCATTGGGCAACAAAGTTTTTTTGAGTTGGTAGTCTGCTGCCACTCGGTCACGATAGGCCGGGTCGGTCAGAAAATGGGTGTTGCCGCTGCAAGCCGATAGCAGGCAGAGCAAACAGAGCGTGTTGACAAACGTTGAAAAGTGTCTCATACGGGTAATTAAAATAAAGGTGATGCGGGATGTCGCAGGGGCTTCCCTTGCGACACCCATGATTTCGCAGTAAATATAGGCTTTTTTCGCGAACCGCAGCGTGCCGGACACCATTTTTCTTCGCTACAGATGACGTCCGCGGGCCGTGTATGTTCCGCTTGAACACGCAACATGTTGCGAGCATACTCGCAACGTGTTCGGAGCGCGCTCGCAACGTGTTGCGGACAAAAGTGGAAGATGTCGGGTGTAATTCGCTGAATCACAGTAGGTATTGCTCTTGGACGCATCCGGCATCGTTTCGTCTGCTCCCTTTGTGCCCTACAGGCTTCCCGGCTGAAATGAAAAATGCGGCATGGGGGCGTGGCATATCCCTTGCCCCTCATGCCGCAATGTGAGAACAAATGTCTTTTAATGGGTCAGTAGTGTGCTTCTGCCATAGGCTCAGTTTTCTTCCGCATTGGCAGGCTTCGCGTTGTCATCTTCAGCGCTTCCCGCAGCCGGGCTTTCTCCTTGGTGTTGCCGTATGAAGTCCAATGCTTCGTGCATGCCTTCCATGAACTTCTCGAAGTCCTCCTTGTACAAGAAGATTTTGTGCTTCTCGAAGCTGATTTGCGACTCGCTTCCCTCTCCTGTGATAATCTTCTTGCTTTCGGTGATGGCAAGGAACAGTTCGTCCTTCTTGTTCCTCTTGACGTCCAAGTAATAGATGCGCTTGCCGGCTTTGATGGATTGCGAGTGGACTATCTCTTTGTCCTTGTCGCTTGCATCTGCGCTGTTTCTCCTCTTGAAATCTTCCATGTCTTTAGTTCTAAGTTAGAATATGGCTTCAAAATTGACGATTTTTTTTCAACACGCAAAAGAAAATTCCGGATAATCCATAAGAAGCTTAAAAAAAGGGGATTTCTTTGTGCCGGGTCGTGCAAAATGCCTACTTTTGCACTCCGTTAAAACAGAGTTTACTTTAGAAGTTATGATTAACAGAGTTCTTATCCGTCTGAAAATTGTACAGCTGGTATATGCATATTATCAGAACGGAAGCAAAAACTTGGACGCGGCAGAAAAAGAGTTGTTCTTCAGTCTCTCCAAGGCTTACGACCTTTACAACTACTTGTTGATGCTGATGATTGCAGTAACGAATTACGCGCAGAGGCGCATCGATGCAGGCAAAGCCAAACTGGCTCCCACAGCCGAAGAATTGAATCCTAATATGAAGTTCGTGAATAACAAGTTCATTGCCCAACTGGAGGACAATAAGCAGCTGCAGGACTTTATCGCCAACCAGAAGCGTTCGTGGGCCAGCGGGGAGGATTTCGTTAAGAGCCTGTATGAGCGAGTCATTGCTTCGGATATCTATAAAGACTATATGGCTTCGGACGACAGTTCGTATGAAGGCGACCGCGAGTTGTGGCGCAAGCTCTACAAAGTATTCATTTGCGGCAACGACGACTTGAGCTCTTTGCTTGAGGACCAAAGCCTGTATTGGAATGATGACAAGGAGATAGTAGACACGTTCGTGTTGAAGACCATCAAGCGTTTTGAAGAAAACAACGGTGCCGACCAGTTGCTCCTTCCCGAGTACAAGGACGATGAAGACCGTGAATTTGCCCGCCGTTTGTTCCGCCGTTCCATTCTGAACAGCGAGTATTACCGTCATGTAATAGGCGAACACACACGCAATTGGGATCTGGACCGTGTGGCCTTCATGGACGTGATAATCATGCAATGCGCCCTGGCGGAAATCCTGAGCTTTCCCAACATACCGATTAGCGTGACCTTGAATGAGTACGTCAACATCG
The DNA here is from genome assembly GCA_944320295.1 of uncultured Bacteroides sp. Taxonomy (GTDB): domain Bacteria; phylum Bacteroidota; class Bacteroidia; order Bacteroidales; family Bacteroidaceae; genus Bacteroides. Next base: position 17,200 of record CALUGY010000053.1, on the reverse strand, counting down.
CAAAGGCATACAGCACGGTTAAGAGCGGGGCGTTTGTAAACGGCACGCTTGAAGGAATAGTTAATCAATTGAAAAAAGAAGGGAAGTTGGCCAAAAACTAATACATTTGCCAACGAGTTATATGTTTTATCTTTAAACAGAGCGCAAGTATGAATTTTATGACAGTCATGTTGCTGGAGCAACAAACCCCTAACGGCGGAGCCATGATGTGGATATTCCTGATAGCCATGTTCGTCATCATGTACTTCTTCATGATTCGTCCGCAGAACAAGAAGCAAAAGGAGATAGCAAACTTCCGCAAGTCTCTTCAGGTCAATCAAAAAGTGATTACGGCAGGTGGCATCCACGGCGTCATCAAGGAGATTAACGACTCGGATGTGATTCTTGAGATTTCCCAAAGCCCGAATGTGAGAATACGCATAGATAAGAACTCTATCTTTGCTGCAGCTGCCGATGCGGCTGCTACAGGCAACTCGGCCAAATAACACACCTATGTTTGGACGTAGGGACATAAGGCAATTATATCTAAAGACTACAATACGGATAAAGGACTTCTTGCTCACCGAAAAGAGCAGGGAGTTCTTTGTTTTTTTGTTCTTCTTCTTCGTTGCGGCTGGATTCTGGTTGCTGCAAACTTTGAACAATGATTATGAGACGGAGTTTTCCGTTCCGGTAAAGTTGCGGGGGATTCCTGATAACGTGGTACTGATTTCGGAGCCTGCATCCGAGGTGCATGTAAAGGTGAAGGATAAAGGTACCGTCCTGCTGAACTACATGCTGGGAAAAAGCTTCTACCCCGTGACCATCGACTTTGCAGACTATGCAACGGATCGTGACGGCGTGGTGCAAATATATTCCTCGCAGTACAAGATGAAGGTTCAGAACCAATTGAAATCTTCTACACGGTTGCTTTCCATTGTCCCCGATACATTGGAGTATGTTTATTCCAAGGGGGCGGCAAAGCGTGTCCCGGTACGTTTGAACGGGGAACTGAAAGCCGGCCGACAATACTATTTCCCCGATACCATCTTCCGCCCGGACTCTGTGGATGTTTTTGCCACGCAGGAGGTACTGGACACTATTACCGCAGCATATACCCGTTGGTTGCAGTTGGCCGATGTGGCCGATACGCTGGTGCGCCACGTGGCGCTTGCTTCCGGGAAAGGGGTGAAGTTCGTGCCGGCTGCCATAGAGATGACGCTGCCGGTAGACATATATACCGAGAAAACGGTGGAAGTGCCTCTGGTTGGTGTGGGATTCCCGCCGGACAAAGTCTTGCGGACTTTCCCGTCCAAAGTGAAGGTTACTTTCCAAGTGGGTGTGGGGCATTTCCGCCAAGTGACGGAGGATGATTTCCGCATCGACGTGCCTTACGAGGAATTGCTTCGTCTCGGCACGGACAAATATGAGGTGCGCCTGAGCCAGATTCCCGCAGGGGTGAACCGGGTACGCTTCTCCCCCAGTCAAGTGGATTTCCTGATTGAACAACTCACTTACGAATGATAAGAATAGGCATTACCGGCGGCATAGGCAGCGGGAAGAGTGTGGTTTCCCGTCTGATGCGGCTGCTGGACGTTCCCGTGTACATATCCGATGAAGAGTCGAAGCGGCTGGTCGCCACGGACGAGGCCATCCGCAAGGAACTGACATCCCTGTTGGGGCCGGAGGTCTATGCAGGGGGCAGCCTGAACAAACCGTTCCTCGCCGCCTATCTGTTCAGCGACGAGAGCCATGCGGCGCGGGTGAACGCCATCATCCATCCCAAGGTGAAGGATGATTTCAGGCAATGGGTGAAACGCCACAAGGATTGCCCCGTCGTGGCCATGGAGTCGGCCATCCTGATAGAAGCCGGTTTCACGGACGTGGTGGACCGCGTGGTGTCGGTATATGCTCCCAAGGAAGTGCGCCTCCGCAGGGCCATGCTGCGTGACGAGGTTTCGCGCGAAGCGGTGGAGAGCCGCATGGGACACCAGATGGACGACGAGCGCAAGCGGGATTTGGCCGACTATGTGATAACGAACGACGGTGAATCTCCGCTGATTCCGCAGGTTTTAAGCCTGCTTGCTTCCCTATCTGAAAATAATGCTTACCTTTGCCGCCCGGAAAGTGAACACTAACAATCAAAAACAAATACCATTATGCTGAAAACCGTATTGTCCATTGCCGGGAAGCCCGGTTTGTACAAACTCATTTCGAGAGGAAAGAACATGCTGATAGTGGAGTCGTTGGTAGACGGGAAACGTTTCCCCGCATACGGCAACGAAAAGATAATCTCCCTGGGCGACATCGCCATGTATACCGACGAGGAAGACGTGCCCTTGCGTGATGTGCTCGCGGCCATGAAGAAGAAGGAAAACGGGGCCGCCGCCACGCTGGACGTGAAGAAGGCATCGGCCGAGGACTTCCGCGCCTACCTGGCCGAAGTGCTCCCCAACTTCGACCGTGACCGTGTGCACGTGTCGGACATCAAGAAGCTCATCGCTTGGTATAACCTTCTGGTGGCTAACGGAATGACCGACTTCGAGGAACCGGCCGAAGAAGAGAAAACGGAGGAAGGGGCTGAATAAGAAATAGATTCTTTACGCAAGCTTTTTGCAGACGGGCTGCGCGGGTGGAAGCATCATCCCGGCAGCCTGTCTTTTTTGTGCCCGGCCGCGAGGGGGAAGTCTTGCGGCTTGGGCCGGGGTACGGCTTTGCCTTGCCTTATGTGCCGCCTACGTAGGGGCTATGCGCCACTTCCGTTGCTTACCCACGGGGGTGGTTCGATCGTCCCACCCTCGTGGTTCGATATCCCCACCCGGGTGGTTCGATATTCCCACGGCTGTGGGTAACCAATCGGAGTGCGCAGGAAGGAGGACTTTTCCCGTATCTTGATGCTTGCCTGGTGCGCAGGAAAGGGGACGGGTGTTTCCCCAGCCGGCAGGGACGACGGGCTGTGTTTTGTGGAGGAAGGCACTCGTTTCTTGCCCCTTGTTGGTGGGGGATACGATAAAAACCTTTATTTTTGTGGCATGTAATGAGATATGGACGAAACTTGAACATATGAAAGAAAGGCTTATCGGATTCATCAAGACCTATTGCCTCTTTTTGGGTATATTCGCTTTGCAGAAACCTCTGTTTATGCTGTTGCACTTCGGGCTGTACAAAGACTGTTCGCCGGGCGAGTGGCTGGCTGCCATGTGGTACGGCCTTCCGCTCGACCTGTCGCTTGCGGGCTATCTTACGGCTATTCCGGGGCTGTTCTATATTTGCTCCGTTTGGAAGTTGGGCAACGGCCTCAGGCGCGTATGGTGCGCTTACTTCGGGTTGGTCTCCGTACTGCTGTCTGCCATCTTCGTAATCGACACGGCCTTGTACGAGTATTGGGGCTTCCGTCTGGATACCACGCCATTCTTTTACTTCTTCTCTTCGCCCAAGGACGCGCTGGCCAGCGGCAGCCTGTGGTTGGTGGCGGGAGGCATGTTGGGCATGGCCTTCTATGCTTTGGTGATTTATGCTTGTTTCCGCTCCGACCTGTTGCGTCGCCGTTCGTTGTTGCGCATGAAGATGCCCTATCGCCGCCTCACCGTGTCGTTTGTCCTGTTGCTGTTTCTTGCGGCATTGTTCATTCCCATCAGGGGAGGCTTCAGCGTGTCTACTATGAACACGGGCAAAGTATATTTCAGTACAAACCAGCGGCTGAACCATGCCGCCATCAATCCTGCTTTCAGCCTGATGGAGTCCATTTCCAAGCAAACCGACTTTGCAAGCCAGTATCGCTTTATGGATGCCGCAGAGGCCGACAGCTTGTTTGACGGGTTGCTTGACCCGCAAGCACGGCAGATGAGGCAGGCCGGTGTGCAGCCCGTCGTGGAGCAGATGGGCGACTCGCTCCGCACATTGCTTTCCACGTCTCGTCCCGACGTGCTGTTCATCGTCCTCGAAGGTTTCTCCTCCCACCTTATGGGCACGCTGAGCGGCCAGCAGGGTGTGGCCGTTTGTCTGGACAGCCTGAGCCGCGAGGGCGTGCTCTTTACAAACTTCTACGCCAACAGTTTCCGTACCGACCGCGGGCTGGTGGCCATATTGAGCGGTTACCCCGCACAGCCTACCACCAGCATCATGAAATATCCTCGCAAGACACAGTCCATCCCCTCCATAGCCGGCCGGTTGGCGGAGGAAGGTTACCGCGCCGAGTACTACTACGGGGGCGATGCCGACTTTACCAACATGCGCTCTTACCTCAAGTCTTCTGGGTTCGAGCGCATTGTGTGTGACAAGGATTTCCCCGTGTCGCAACGCCTTAGCAAGTGGGGTGCCCACGACCACTTGGTGTTCGACCGCTTGCTGGACGACATGAAGCAGGAAGACACGCTCTCCGCTGGCCGCCAGCCGCGCTTCCGCGTGTTGCAGACATCGAGCAGCCATGAACCGTTCGAAGTGCCCTATCGCCGCCTGGCGGACGACCGTCTGAACGCCTTTGCCTATACGGACAGTTGCGTGGGCGACTTCATACAACGCTTCCGCCAGCTTCCGCAATGGCGCAACACGCTCGTGGTGCTGGTGCCCGACCACTTGGGCGCATATCCAGAGAATCTGAGTACGCTGTCCGTGGAGCGTTACCAGATACCGCTTCTGTTGGTGGGCGGTGCGGTGGCCGGCCCGAAGCGCGTGGATGTTTACGGCTCGCAACAGGACATTGCCGCCACGTTGCTTGCCCAGATGGGCTTGCCGCACGGCGAGTTCACTTTCAGCAAAGACCTTATGGACCCCGCTGCCCCGCACTTCGGCTTCTTCACGGTGCCCGATGCTTTCGGCATGGTGACGGAAGACAACCGCGTGGTGTTCGATTGCCAGTCGGGCAAGGTGTCGCTGGATGAGGGCACGGCGCAAGGCCGTAACCTTCCTTTGGGAAAAGCCTACTTGCAGAAGTTGTATGACGACGTGGCCGCCCGTTGAACCGCGTCATCTTATGTGTTTTAACTTTCTAATCATTTTGTTATGCTATTTATTGCCGACGTCTTGCAGGGTCTGGTCGATGTGGACACACAGGTGTTCCTGTCCATCAACGGGATGCACAACCCGTATTTCGACTTTTTCATGAGCGCGTACAGCGGAAAGTGGATCTGGGTACCCATGTATGCGGCCATACTCTATGTGTTGTTGCGCAACATGTCGTGGAAGACGGCCCTGCTGTGCACGGTGGGCGTGGCATTGACCATTACGTTTGCCGACCAGGTGTGTGCCACGCTGATTCGTCCCTATGTGGAGCGGCTCCGTCCCTCTAACCTGGAGAATCCCCTGTCGGAGCTGGTACACATTGTGAACGGTAGGCGGGGCGGTGCTTACGGCTTCCCCTCGTGCCACTCGGCCAACACGTTTGCCTTGGCCTTCTACCTGATGTTCCTGTTCAGACGGCGCGGACTGACTTTGTTCATGATGGGGTGGGCGTTGCTGACGTGTTATTCGCGGGTCTACCTTGGCGTGCACTATCCGGGCGATCTGTTGGCGGGTGCCGTGGTGGGTTTCGTAGGGGCTTGGCTCATGTACCGCCTGTTTGCCTGGGTGGCCCGATACCGTCGTCCCGAAAAGCTGGAGCATTTATATGTGCCGGTATGGGTGGGGGCACTCACCGTTGCGGGGATGTTGGTGGCGGCTTTCTTCCGGTGATTTCTTGCTTAATAGAGAAGGATAAACTCCGCATAGACGGGCAGATGGTCGCTGTATCCGCCTAAGTACTTCATGCCTTGGTAGGTGCGGAACGGTTGCTTGCCGCCGTATTTTTTGTCTTTGGCAAGCAGGAACGGCAGGCTTAGCACGCCGGACCGTGCCTCGCTGGTCCGCAGGTTGGAGTCTGTCCGGAGCAGGTTGCCCGACACCAGCAGATGGTCTATCAGTTCCCATTGCCCTTGATATTTATATGAGCCGAAATGTTTTTCTATGCGTTCCCGCCGTGCCAACAGGTGGTAGAGTTTGTGCTCGTCGGCCGTATTCAAATCTGCCGGGGGAATGTCTGCTCCGAGCACCTCGCGTACAGCCTTGCTTCGCGGTGTGTCGTTGAAGTCGCCCATGATTACGATACGTGGCTGTTGGCGTTGGAGTGCAATGCTGTCCACGGCCACTTTCAAGCGGCGTGCCGCTGCCAGCCGGTAAGGTTCCGAATGTTTGGCACCGCCGTAGCGTGAGGGAAAGTGGGCCACCAGCACGTCGAGCGTGTCGAGGTCGGGAAGCAGTCCGGCCACGTGCAGTATGTCGCGGGTCGGACGGTCGTGTTTGCGGGGCTTTTCCACCTTGAAGCTATGGACGGACAATGGTTTGAACAGCCCGCGTTGGTAGAGCAAGGCCACGTTTATGCCGCGCAGGTCCTCGGAGTGGGTCATGATGTATCGGTATCCGGCTTCCCGCAGGGCAGAATAGCGGGTGAGGTCTCTCAGCACGCTGTCGTTCTCCACTTCGCACAAGGCCACGAGGGCGGGCAGTTGCCATCCTCCGGCAGCAATGATGGTACGTGCCACATTGTCCAGTTTCCTTTTGTAACGTGTACGGTTCCAATGCCGTGTGGCGTCGGGCAGGTATTCGAGGTCGTCTTTCAGCGAGTCGTGCTGGCAGTCGAAGAGGTTCTCCACATTATAGCTTACGATGCGGAAGCGCAACGTGTCCGTCCCTTCTTGTGCATGGAGCAGCCGGAAATGCCCTGTGAGGAAGATGCAGAATATGAGGAACGGCAGTCGCATGTGCAGGGCGGTTATTCATGATATTCGTAACAACCTGCGTCGGGAGCCTCGTCTGTCAGGCGTGGCACGCCGTTGCGGTCGGTGGGGTAGGCCTGCGCGTCGTCCTTGTTACCTATGTTTATGGCAGCCGATGAGGCATTGAGCCGGAAGTCGTACTGTTGTGTGTCTTCGTCCAATAGCAGGAAGTGGTCGTCCTTGGCCCATATCGTACCGGGGAAGCGTTCGCCCGTTTCGGCCGTGGAGTTGATGAGGCAATGGGAGAAGAGGTATTCGAAGGCGGTGCCGTCGTCCCGTCGTTCGCCTTTCAGTTCGTCTTCACCGCTCCCGGCAATGAGGCAGTTGCGGAACGCGGCTGCGGTGAGCGGCAGGGCATGAGTACCTCCGTCATTGCTCAGGTGCAGGGCCACGCCCTGGCGCGTGCTCCAACTGAAGTAGTTGGCCAGCGTGCAATGGGTGAAGTCATAATGTCCTCCTTGCAGGCTGACACAATGTCCTCCCGCATTGCTGAACTCGCAGTTGCCTATCGTGGCAAGGCAATGGCGTAACTCCAGCGCGTTGCCTGAAACCTGTCGGATGGCAGAGTGTTCCAGTCGTAGCTTTTCCCTGTTCGTGTCCGAGGAATCGCAACGGATGCCGAACTCCCCTCCGTGTATGTCTGCATGGCGTATGCTGTTGCCGTAGCTTTCTTTATAAATATGGATGCCGCCCCATTGTCCCGGCAAGCGGTCATATGGTAGATAAGGAAACAATTTGTCGGTACGGTCTCCTCGGAATACTACCGGGTTCCCTTGTTCACCGTTCACGGTTAATTGGCCGCGCACATGCAGTCCGGCTTTGCCGTGGAAGTATAGCTGTGCGCCGGCCTCCAAGGTGAGGTGTGCATCTGTGTCGATGTACAAGCTGTCATATATCAGGATAGGTTGCTGCGAACTTACGGTCATGTCGCGGTCTATGACTTGACCTCTCCATACCTGTGCATCTTGGGCGTAGGCACGCAGTTTCACTTCCTGCGTAGTACCGTTCACGTTGAAACGGATGGAGTCTTTGGCAAGAACGATACCTGCTTGGTGTTGCTTGGGCAGGGTAGCTTCCACAAAGATGTACATGCTGTCACCTGCCGCTATCTCCACTTGGTCGAAACGGTTACCTTGTATGCCATCCACGTTGATGCGGAATCCTGTTTTTCCTTCTCCTGCCAATGAGATGGATGCGACACGTAAGGCTTTTGGGTTACGGTTGTACACCATCAGTTTCTGGGTTGCGGTAGGTACTTCTGTAAACAATGTGTCCATGAACAGCGTATCCTGCGAGAATTGTAACAAGTGCGACGGGCTGGTGGAGTAATCGTCCGTGTCGTCACAGGCGACGAATGCGGAAAACAGGAGAGATATGGCTGCCCAAAGAGACGTGTACAGTTTCATATAGCGTGTCGCGTGGAAAGAGAGTGGACGAAAGAGAAAAGAATGGGAAAGAAAGCAAGGCAGGCATACGCCTGCCTTGCTTTAGGTATTTATTATTTGTGTGGCGCGTGTTTCAGGATATCAAGCAAATGAATCCAGAACTTCTCAACGCTTGGGATGAGCATACGCTCGTCGGGCGAATGCACGCCTTGTAGCGTCGGGCCAAAGGATATCATGTCCAACTTCGGGTACTTGTCGAGGAACAAGCCGCACTCCAGTCCCGCGTGGATGGCCTTTACCTTGGCTTCTACTCCGAATAGTCGTTTATATGACTCGCTTGCAATCTCCAGAATTTCAGAGTGGGGATTGGGTTTCCACCCGGGATAACCGTCGCCGTGGCTCACTACAGCTCCGGCCATCTCGAATACTGTACGCACCATGTTGGCAATGTCCTGCTTGGATGAAGCGGTAGAGCTACGTTGGCTGGTCTCGATGCGTATAACGTTTTCTGGCTTCATCTTGACGGAAGCCAAGTTAGTGGAAGTCTCTACTAGCCCCGGTATGTCCTGGCTCATGGCATATACACCATGGGGAGCGGCGTAAAGGGCCTGAAGCAAACGTTTGGTCGTGTCCTTGTCAATGGCTTTGGCACATGCGGTTTCCGATTCGAGTATGAATGTCAAGTCGGGGTCGCTGACTGCGTATTCGGCTTCAACTTCTGCGGCAAATACGTTCAAGTCGGCGCGAAGGGCGTGTTTGTCGGCCTCTGGTACGGCGATGACGGCATGTGCTTCGCGAGGAATAGCATTGCGCAGGTTGCCGCCGTCTATTGCGCATAGATACATGTCATATTTGCGGAAAGTTTGGCTAAGGAAGCGGTTCAGCAACTTATTGGCATTGCCTAAGCCAAGGTGTATGTCCCCACCTGAGTGTCCGCCTTTCAGACCTTTTACTTGCACTTTGCAGAAGAAGTATCCGGCAGGCACATCAATCTCTTTATAGGTGAATTCGGCCACCGAGTCGATGCCTCCCGCACAACCTATGAACAGCTCGCCTTCGTCCTCGGAATCGAGGTTCAACAGGATGTCTCCATTCATGAAACCCTCTTTCAATGCGAACGCGCCGGTCAAGCCGGTCTCCTCATCCACGGTAAACAGACACTCCAGCGGACCGTGCTCTATGCTGTCGTCAGCCAAGATGGCCAATGCCGTGGCCACGCCGATTCCGTTGTCGGCTCCCAGCGTGGTGCCTTTGGCTTTCATCCAATCACCTTCTATGATGGTTTCTATCGGGTCGTTCAGAAAGTCGTGTTGCACATCGTTGTTCTTTTCGCACACCATGTCCACATGTGCCTGTAATACGATGGTTTTCCTGTCTTCCAGTCCGGCGCTGGCCGGTTTCTTTATTAAGACGTTTCCTGCATCGTCCGTCTGGGTATCCAGTCCGTGTTTTTTACCGAAATCTTGCAGGTAGGCGATAATCTTTTCCTCCTTTTTCGATGGACGGGGTACTTGGCATATCTCCTTGAAATAGCGGAATACACCGGCCGGTTTGAGTTCTTCCTGTTCCATTTGAGCTTTTATTTAAGTTATTCTTATCGTATACGGTCTATTAAATGTAGTTAAATTGCTTGACTATCTTGTATGCCGATTCCTTTTTTAGAGCTAAAAAAGAGGCTGAGTTCAACCAAAGCCCTATCTTTGCAGCACAAATTTAATGGAAATGCTTGACACAATACTGATAACATTGTTAATAGTTGCTATTTGCGTGCTATTATTGGGTGTGAAAGTCTTTTTCGTAAGGGGGGGCAGATTCCCTAATACTCACGTGAGCGGCAACAAGGCTTTGCGCGACAAAGGTATCGGGTGTGTGCAATCGCAGGATCGTGCAGCGCAGCGCAAGCCGCGCTTTTCCATTGATGAATTGGAGGAATCGCTCCGGCAGTAACGTAAGGTGAACTAATTAATTCTAACAAATAAAACATTATCAATGTACATTATGAAGAGATTAAATTATCTTGTTAACGGTTTGGCGGCTTTGGCTTGCGTCATTTTGTTTTCTCAATGCGCTGGAAACGGCAATCAGCAGGTGGCAAGTGCTCCAGCTCAAGCCGAAGGACTTTCCGGGCTGAAGATTGCTTATGTGGAGATAGACACGCTTCTGACCAAATATAACTTCTGCGTCGACCTGAACGAGGCGATGATAAAGAAGAGCGAGAATGTGCGCCTGACGTTGAACCAAAAGGCCAACGATTTGAACAAGCAAAAGCAGGAATTTCAGACTAAATACCAGAACAATGCTTACCTCTCGCAAGAAAGGGCACAGCAGGAGTACAACCGTATTGCGAAGCTGGAACAGGACTTGCAAGAACTGAGCAACAAATTGCAGTCTGAACTGTTGAGCGAGACGGAGAAGAACAACCTCCAGTTGCGTGACTCCATCAACGCTTTCTTGAAGGAATATAACAAAGACAGGAAGTATGATTTCATCATCAGCAATACAGGCTTCGACAACCTGCTTTACGCTAATAGCGCATACAACATCACGCAGGAGATTCTGGAGCAGTTGAATGCCCGTTATTCTTCTCCCGCCAAGAAATAACCAGAAATCCTATAAACCAATAATGGCCGGCCTGTTTCTATAACGGGCCGGCCGTTTTGTTTTTATACGTTATTTGGTCGGTGGCTTCCAGTATATTGTATTTCGCTTTTTAGGGGAGTATTACGTGCTTTTGCAGGGTATGCATGTGGCGTTTGCCTGCAACATGTCGCGTGTTCGCACGCAACGTGTTGCGCCCGTGCTCCGTACACGTTCCGTCCATGCTTCGTACGCGTTGCGCCCAAAAGCCGGATAAGTGAGGGATAAACGGCCTGTGTAAGGTCTTTGTAATGAGCGTGGTTATTCTTCTACGGGACGTTTTATGACAAGCAACTTGTCTACCCGTCCGCGGTCCATGTCCACCACTTCGAAATCGAGGTTCTGATAGCTGAACAGGTCGCCTGCCTTGGGGATACGGCCGATGAGGAACATGGCGAGGCCGCTGAGCGTGGTGAAGTCCTCTTCCTTCAGATCATCGTAGCTTGTGATGCCCATTTCCTCCATGAAATCGTCCAAGTTCATGGAAGCCTCCACCAGCATGGAGCCGTCTTGGCGTTGCACGATGTCTTCTTCTTCCACCTCGTTTTCCTCAAGTATGTCGCCAAAGATACTTTCCGTCAGGTCGTGCAGGGTGATGATTCCCTCCGTGCTGCCATATTCGTCCACCACGACACCAAACTTGTTCTTGTTCTTTTTGAACAGTTCCAGCACCTTCTTTGCATACAGGCTTTCCGGAATAAAGAGGGGCGGGCGGGCGATGTCGCGCAAGTTGAAGGGCTGTTTGTTTCCCATCATGACGATGATGTCTTTCACCGATACCACGCCTATCACCTCATCTTTCCCGCTTTCTACCAGCAGATATTTGCTGAAGTGTTGTTCGCGTATGGTGCGCAGCACCTCATCGCGCGTGTCTTCGGGATGCAGCACCACGATGTCGCGTCGGTAAGTCATAAGGTCATTGGCCCGCTTGTCCGAGAAACGGAATACATCGCGCAGCATCTCTGTTTCGTCTTTGTCTATGACACCTTGTTCCGAACTTTGGTTCAGAATCATTTTCAGTTCTTCTTGTGTCATTTGTCGTTCTTCGCCCTCCTTCATGCCTATCAGTTTATTGACGAGCTTGGTAGAGGCACTAAGCAGGCAGACAAATGGATAAGATATCTTGCTGACCACGATCATGAGCGGGCTGAGCATCGTGGCCCATTTTTCCGGATTGTGCAAGGCCAGGGACTTGGGCACCAATTCGCCGATGATGAGCGAGAGGTAAGTGATGACCGCCACCACGGTAATCATGGCGAGCGTGTCGGCATAAGGAGCAATGGCGGGGATCAATACAAAGAGCCTCTCCACGTCGTCCGAGATGGTTGCTCCACCATAAGCACCCGAGACGATGCCTATCAATGTGATGCCGATTTGAATGGTAGAAAAGAATTTTTCAGGTTCCTCAAGTTGTTTCAGTACACCTTTTGCCTTTTTGTTTCCTTTACCCAGCATGGTTTCCAGGCGGGCTTTGCTGGACGACACCAGCGCTATTTCGTACATGGCAAAGATACCGTTGAGAAGGAGTAAAAGTAGGATGATTGCAAATTCCATATAGGATTTTAAATGTTTTACGCCACAAACTTAGTAATTTTGCAGCATATAATATAGAAATGCTTATGAAAAGAACGTTTTATTTGTTGGGGTGTCTGCTTTTGTGGGCTGTGGTGGCGACACGTGCGGCCGAAGTGGACACGCTGCTGGTGGCAAGTCCATCCATGGGGACGGAAGTGAAAGTGGTGTACATTTTACCCGATAAGGCTGTGGGTCCGGATGCCGTACGGTGTCCGGTAGTATACTTGTTGCATGGTTATGGCGGCAATGCGAAGACCTGGCTTGAGGTTAAGCCGGAATTGCCAGCCATTGCAGACGAAAAAGGGATGATATTCGTCTGTCCTGACGGCAAGAACAGTTGGTACTGGGACAGCCCTAAGAACCCTGCTTATCGCTATGAGACTTTCGTATCGGCTGAATTGGTTGCGTATACTGATGCGCACTTCGCCACGCTTCCCCGCCGTGAGGCACGCGCCATTTCCGGATTGAGCATGGGAGGGCATGGTGCGTTGTGGCTTTCCATCAGGCACAAGGATACGTTCGGGGTGGCAGCAAGCATGAGCGGCGGTGTGGACATACGCCCGTTTCCCGACAACTGGGACATGAAACTGCAACTTGGCGAGTATGAGGAAAACAAGGAACAGTGGGACAGCCATACGGTGATGACTCAGCTGGACAAGCTTGCCAACAGGGATTTGACTTTGTTGTTCGATTGCGGCGAACAGGATTTCTTTATCGATGTGAACAAGAACCTGCATCAGGCTCTTTTGGAACGTGGCATAGACCATGACTTCATTACTCGCCCCGGCGCGCATACGCGTGAATACTGGAACAACTCGATAGATTATCACTTGCTGTTCTTTGAGAAGTACTTTCAAGAGAACTTGAAGTGAAAGTGGCATGATATGCAAAACAGCCGGACGGTTCTGCCGTCCGGCTGTTTTTGTTTATGTGTCTGGCTCCTGTTCTTTGGCCATTGCTGCTTAGGGCACGGTTCCTATGTCTACCGACGATGTGGCCCGGCGTGCAATGGAGTTGCTTGTGACGGATACCTTCATACGGCTTTTCGTTTCCGCTTGTGGTGCAGCCGAATTGTTGTAGATGAGGCCGAGCGCGGCATTGAGCAAGGCTTCGTTGGGATTGCCGAAAGGCAGGAAACGGCTTAGGTCGGTGTTTTCGTACACGGTCAGGTCGGGTTGGAAACCGTTTTCATAGTCCGATTGGCCCTTGGCGTTGTATATCTTGCAGACGATGGGGTGCATCTCAATGCCTAGTTCTTGGTTTGTAAAGGTGGTGGAACCTACGTTTTTGCCTTCGGTTCGTGCACCGATGAGGGTTACGTCCATGTAGGGCATGAGGCAGTTGATGACCATCTCGGAGGCTGAGGCGGTCTGGTCGCTGGTCAGCACGTAGAGGTGCGAGAGGTTCAGGTTGGCGCCTTGGCCTATCAGTCTTTGGTTGAGCGAGAATGGTTGCTCGCGTTCCGCGAAGCGGTCGTTGAACTCCAAGTAACCCAGTTCCTGCCCCAAAGCCGAAGCCGGTGCCAGCATGGCGCACAACAGCTGGGCGCTGGACAGCGAACCGCCGTTGTTGTAGCGCAGGTCGAGGATGAAGTCGTCCATGGAATACGCGGCAAACTGCCTGAATGCCTCGCGTAGCGCGTTGTCATATTCCTGTCCTCCATCGGTCATGCCTGGAGTGAAGTGGTTGTACACCAAGTAACCTATCGGCTTGTCGTTTCCCATGTTGAAGACGGACAGATGGTGCACGGGATTGTCGTTCACGGTCCTTGCCTGGGCTATGGGCATAGGCTCCTCGTAGGCTATGATGGTATCGTTGGCGGCATCGTAGTAACCTACCGTGAGCTGCATGCTTCTGCTTCCCAGCAGCGCGGCGTAATTGTCCTGGGTGATGACCTCGCCGTCCATCTCCATTATCCAGTCGCCCCGTTGCAGTCCGGCCTCGTCGGCGGGGCTGTCTTTTGCTACATATAATATATGTGCATAGAGGGCGGTGTCGTTGCTCTCCACCCGGTTTGTAGTGAACTGGAAACCATAGCTGTAGTCCGTGTAAGGGATGCTGCGCGTGCCGGTCTCAAGGCTGTCTATCGTGGAGTAGGCATACCCGCCCTTGCCGTCTTTGGGCGAAAGGACGGATTCGAAGAATTCGAAAGGCGGCACGAAATAGTTCACGTGGTTTTCGTCCGGCATGTCGCGATACCAGTAATACCACGTGCGCATCGTGTCGTCTATCCACCGGTCGGTTTTCGTCCGCTCCGCGTAGGCGGCCCAGCGGTCTACTCCGCACGAGCAAACAACAGCAGGCAGTATTGTCAGTACTGCCATGCATATTAGTACGTATTTGGCTTTCATGACCGCAAAAATACGTAATAGTTTGTTTTCTTGCCCCATCCGGAGGGCAAAACATTGCTAATGCCGTGTGCTCGGCGTTACCACGAGCGTCCCTTGAAGATGGTGGACTCCTCCAACGGCACGAGTTCCCCTCTTAGTGTCAAGGTGCGCGAGTTGAAGTTGGGGCTGATGTCCACGGAAGCCTCGTTGCTGTCCTTCGGCAACCTGATGAACACCTGTGCGGAGATGCCCGTACCCAGAATGTTGTACTTGCACGTGATGTTTCCCTTCTTGTCGGTTTTCATTTCGAAACCTGTCACACCGCCGTCCACCGTTACTCCTCCTATGCCGTTGGGGCCGGCAAACGGCACGTTGAAGGCCACTTGCACCGTGCCATGCTCTTGGTCTACAAGGATGAAGTTGGTGTTGGAGTTCACAAATGCCCGCTCTCCGCTTTTAAAGACCACCTCGTTTGCTTCCAGTACGAAAGTCTTTGCTTCCAAGGCTTTTGCCGCTTGTGCGTGCAGGGCGGCTTCCATGCGTTCGGTTTCCTCTTTCTGGCGTTCGCGTTCCGCTTTGCGGGCTGCGCGGCTGTCGGTGTTCTCTTGTTGGGCATACGTTCCTGCTGCCCCGGCCAGTAACAATACGGCCAATAAAATAAACTTTTTCATACTTCTTGTTTGTCTAGGTTGATAATAAATGTTTCATATGACATACTACAATAACAATGCCCGCAGGCTTTTGTTCATTTGCCTTTAAGAATGTTTTGTTTTTCTTGTATATCGGGCGTTTGCTTCCAACGTGTTCCGCGTTTGTCCGCAACGTGTTGGGAGTACGCTCGCAACATGTTGCGTCCGTGCTCGCAACACGTTGGAAGGAAATGCCTTTTAGACTTCGATTCATTTGTCTGTATATCAGATGTTTTGTCGATAAAGAAAAGGTGAAATGGCGGGGCGTGCTGGCGAATTGTTTTCCCCATGTTGTTTTTCTTCTCCAGAGATATTACTTTTGCAAGGGTGACAAATGGCAAAATCATTTTATAGAAAACGGATATGGACAGCGAAAAAGAAAAAGCACGGGCTGGATGCCTTTACGATGCCAATTTTGACGAAGAACTGTTGCGCGAGCGAGCTGCCTGCGCGGAGATGACTTACCAATTGAACCTCCTTCGCCCTTCGCAGACGGTGGAACGCGAGGCGCTCCTGCGCCGCCTGCTTGGCAAGACGGGGAAAGTTTTCACCGTTGTCTCACCATTTTTTTGCGATTACGGCTATAACATCGAGGTGGGTGAGAATTTCTTTATGAACATGAACTGCGTCATTCTCGACGGGGCGAAGGTGACGTTCGGCAACAATGTGTTCGTCGCTCCGGGCTGCGGCTTCTATACGGCGGGACATCCGTTGGACGTGGAGCGGCGCAACAAGGGACTGGAATACGCTTACCCTATCACGATAGGGGACAATGTGTGGATTGGGGCGCAGGTGTGCGTGCTGCCGGGTGTCAGCATAGGGAGCAATTCCGTGATAGGTGCGGGCAGCGTGGTGACGAAAGACATCCCGGCCAATGTGCTGGCCGTGGGTAATCCGTGCCGGGTGCTGCGTGAAATCACCGACAAGGACAAGGAAAAATACGGCGGATGGTGCTGAGGGGAGAGGCCGTAGGCATCCCCCTCGTTCCGTTTTACTTCGACGAGCGTTGGCAGGCTGTGGAATACGGACAGGCTATGGCCGGCCAGATGGAGCGTTTCAAGTCGCGGGGCATCTCCACGACCCTGTTCGGCGACCTGCATTTGGAGCCGTTGCGCGCTTACCGGGTGCAACGTTGCCACGCCGCCGGCATAAGGGCGGACTTTCCGCTGTGGGGCATCTCTATGCATGATACCTTGTCGGAATTTATCCGCTTGGGCCTCAAAGCAATAGTGACATGCATGGATACTGCTTCCCTGCCGGAGGCGTTTGTCGGCAGATGGATAGACGAAAGCTTCCTTGCCGACCTTCCGGAAGGTGTGGATGTGTGTGGTGAAAACGGCGAGTACCATTCTTTCGTGTTCGACGGGCCGATATTCCGCTATCCGGTCGGCTTCAAAGTCAAGGGCGCATATAGCAAGATGTTTGCGGAAGGCGGTGGCGGTGCTGTCCGTCGTTATAGTTATTTGGATTTGGTGTGAGTCGCGCCTTGTCTGACGGAATGTCAGTATGGTGTACCGCAAATGTCGTGCATTCTTTCGCGTTCCGTGTAGTTTTCTCATTTTATCTTATGCACTCTTTTCCCTTATATATATTATATAAATGTGTGTCCCCCTCCCGGTTCCTCCCCGTCCCGCTCCGCGCGTTCCCCGTAACCCCCTGTTTTTCAGCCCCGGCGCAAAAAAAGTTCCCTTTCCCATGAAAAAAATCCCCCGTTTTGTTTGGCGTTCCGCGCGAAAGGCGTACTTTTGCACCCGCTTTCGGCAAGGTTGCCGCGGTTCTTCGGTCCCGCGGCCTTTTCCCCGGAAAAAAGTCCCCCGATTGTTTGGAGGGAAACGGGAAAAAGCCTTACCTTTGCA
>CALUGY010000052.1 GCA_944320295.1 uncultured Bacteroides sp. | reverse complement strand
TGCCGCGTTCGCACCTTTGGCAGAGCGTACCGATACCGTGTATCAGCGGCCCGACTACTCCGTGAACGACGCATATCCTTCGGTGCGCGTGCTGTGGCGGCTCAACGATGTGACCGATGTGGCTTCGCAGGGCAGCGTGGACGGCTCGTTCTACGTGTATACCAACACGGCGGGCGTGGTGCGTGCCCTCGATGCGGCCGACGGGCGGGAACTGTGGACTTTTGCCACGGGCGACAAGGTTTTCTCCGCACCCTTCATCACGCCGGACAAGGTGATTGTTTCCTCGTGCGACGGCGCGCTCTATGCCCTTTCGCGCAAGGACGGCTCCCTGGCTTGGCGGCAAGACACGGGCTACCCCATCGTGGCTTGCCCACTAGTGGCCGACGGGCATGTTTACCTGGGCAGCAGCAATGGCAAGTTTTATAGTTTCAATCTGGAGGATGGCACTTCGGAATGGATGTGCACCGGGTTGCAGGGATACATGGAGAGCCGCCCCGCCGTGGACGCGGAACGCGTGTACACCGGTACGTGGGGCGCCAAATTTTATGCCATGAACCGTAAGACGGGCGCCAAGGCATGGGAGTTCGACACGGGGAAGGGACGCTATTTTTCGCCCGGAGCCTGCTGGCCCGTGGTGTTGCCCTATGAGAAAGACGGTCGGCGGGGTGAGCAGGTCATCGTACTGAGTTCCGACTACTTTGTCCGCGCCTTCAACCCCGCGGACGGAAAGATACTCTGGGCTTCGGACGAAGCCAAAGGACGCGAGTCGCTCGGCTTCTCGCCGGACGGCAAGACCATGTATGTCAAGGGGATTGGAAACAATCTGACCGCTGTCGACGTATCCCGTGGCATTTACTCGCCTTTGTGGACGGTGGAGATGCCGTATAAGGGCAATTTCATTCCCACCCGTATGCCGGCAACCGGCGAACTGGTGTTCGTGCCCACCGAGTTCGGCGTGGTTCATGCCGTGCGCACCGACGGGAGCGGTTTGGAGTGGAGCTATAAAGTGTCCCATTCAGCTGTCACATCCCTATGCGACGTGGGACAAGGCCGCCTTGTGGTGATGACGATGGACGGCACGGTGGCTTGCCTGGATTACGGCAACGCCACCTTTTGATAGGCCAGACGTTCGTCGCCGTTCAGCAGGTATATGATGCCGCAGTAACGGAACCCGTGCTTGGCGAGTATGTGTTGCAGGATGTGGTTGTCGCGGTGGGTGTCCGCCCGCAGGTTGGGCACCTGCGCGTAGCACCAGTCAAGGCACGCGGCAGCCACTCCCTTGTGGTTGCCCGCGCTTGCCAGGCGGTGTATGGTGGCGTAGGGACGGATGTCGTCCAGCCACTCGCCTTGGTAGATTCTTGCGTATGTGGGGTCTTTTCCGGGGATGAAGGCGAACGTGCCCGCTATGCTGCCGTCTTCGGCCACACACACGTAGCTGTTGCCGTTGGCAATGTCGGTAGTGATAATGTCGCGCGAGGGGTAGTTTCCGGTCCATTGCAGCATGTTGCCGCTTTGCCGCATGATGCGTCGGCCTTGCTCGAATACGTCCATCAGGCAGTCCAGTTCTTCGATGCGGCTTTTTCTTATCTCTATCATGTCCTTCTGTCTTTTGCTATGTGCTCGCAAAGGTAACGCTTTTCTTTGTGAGCGTCCAACCCTTTCGCTTTTGCCGCAAGAATAAAAAAAGCAGGCACGGAACACATGTTGCATTACGGTCTGCGGGGTGTCCCGTTCCGTGCATGTTCGTGTGATCCGTGCCTGCCGTTTGCATCAGGCAATGCTCCAAGGTGTCTTGCAGGCGGACTTACGCCGCCCTGCCTGTATCAGTATTCTTCCTCGTTGAAGAAGAAGTCCTCTTTGCTGGGATAGTCGGGCCAAATATCTTCAATACTTTCATATATTTCGCCTTCGTCTTCCATCTCTTGCAGGTTTTCAATCACCTCAAGCGGAGCGCCCGAGCGCATGGCATAATCGATGAGCTCATCCTTAGTCGCCGGCCAAGGAGCATCCTCCAGTTTGGATGCCAGTTCTAATGTCCAATACATGCTGTTAAGTATTAAAAATGTATACGATGCGTTTTGTCTTTGATTTTCGTGCAAAAGTATAACATTTTATGTCACTTGCAACGATTATCCCAAAATATTTCGCTTTTTTTCTCGTCTTGGTTGATTTTTCGCGACAATATGAAAAGATAGTCGGAGAGACGGTTCATGTAGGCCAGCAGCGTGGGTGCCACGTCTGCCTGCAAGGCCACGGCCAAGATGCGGCGTTCGGCCCGGCGGCACACGGTGCGGCACACATGGCAGAGGGCGGCTCCCCGGCTTCCGCCAGGCAATATGAAGGCATGCAGCGGGGGAAGCGTGGCGTCTAAACGGTCTATCTCCTGCTCCAGGGCTTCCACGGCGTCGGGGCTGATGACGCTGGCCGCACGGAGGTTGGTGGCAGACTGGTCGGTGGCGAGGTGCGAGCCGATGGCGAATAACCGTTGTTGTACCTGCTGCACGAAACGGAGGTCTTGCCCGTCGGCCAAGTAGGTGGCGAGGAGGCCGAGGAAAGAGCTTAGCTCGTCCACCGTGCCGTATGCTTCGAGGCGGTCATGGGTCTTGGAAACGCGGATGCCTCCCACGAGCGAGGTCTGGCCTTCGTCTCCCGTCTTTGTATAGATTAGGCTTTTCTTCATGGCTGTATGTATGTCAGAAATTTACTATATAGTCTTGCTTGTTCATCCGTTTGTCGAAGAACAGGATGCCGAGGTCGTAGAGGTCGAACGTGATGCCCGTCCGCTTGTCCTGCTGTATCTGTCGCCACAGGGCCGCCATGTCGCGGGAGCGGTGGATGCCATCTATCACGAACAGCGAGCGTGGCGTGACGCGCGAAGCGCAGGCATCGAACGCGGCCCGGACGAAGTCAGTCCGGTGCGGATGGTGCAGATACAGGAAGTCCACCGCCACGTCCCCGGCAAGGGGCAGTTTGTCTGCCTCGTCCATCCGGATGTAGCGGCAGGCTTCTTTTCCTGCTTTGAGGTAAAGCGAAGCCGTAGTCTCCGGGCCGGCATCCACAAGGGTGCGGGGCTGCGCGTAGTTCACCAAGCGGAACAGCAGGCGCAACACTCTCGCCGGTTCGTAGGGCAAGCGGGAGCAGAGGCTCTGTGCAGCCAGCTCTTCGTACTTGTAGTACGGGGTTTTTTCGTAGACCACATCCGTGATGAAGCCGAACGCGAACGGCGAGTGTACGCCATAGCCACGGCGGTGGCGGAAGCGGCGCAGCCAGATGAACGGGCGTTTCAAGGAAAGGCTATCCATGGCTTACGGGCGTTTGGTGAGCGGGCATTCCAGTTCCGTCATTTGGTTGGAGTAGTTCTCGCCGATGTGCACATATGCCTTGTCGCCATCGAAACGGACGGTGAGGTCGAGCGCGCTGATCCAGTTCACGTAGTGTGCCTTGAGGCGGAGCGTGTGCTTGCCCGTCCACGCATAGCTGCCCGCCACGCGGAACGGCCCTTCTATTCCGGTGAACTTTCCGATGGGCGAGATGGAGTAGGGCGGTGTGGCGGAAGTGGACACGGTGTCCCAACGCTTGTGCCCGAACAACAGCTTGTACGCGTTGCCGTCACGATCGGTCACGCCCATCACCACTTGCCTGGCTTTCCGGTCGAAGCTGAAAGAGAGTTTGGCGAAGCCGTATTTGTTGTCGGGCAGCTCGATGGCGGCTCCGTCATACAGCTTGTCCGCCTTGGCTTTGGCCTTGCCTTGCGCGAAAGGCAAGGCGGCACGAGCCTGCATTTTCTGTAGCCGGCGATAAGCTTTCTTGTCCTCCGGCAGGGGAGTGTCTGTGGCTTTGGGCAACAGTTGCTCCCACACCGCGCGGCGGGCGGCCACGCCGTTGAGCAGCGAGCATTGTGTGATGACCACCACCATGTCCTTGTCCGGAACGACGATGACAAACTGTCCCAGCGCGCCGTCGGCCCGCCAGGCACCGGGGTACTCGCACTTCCACATCTGGTACCCATAGTTCGTGCCGGGCTTCTGCTCGGTCATCATCTCCCGCACCCACCATTCGGGCAGCAACTGTTTGCCCTGCCAGCGGCCCCCGTCGAGCAGCATCAGCCCGAACTTGGCGAGCGATTCGCTCTGTATGTGCAGGCCCCAGCCGCCGGTGTTGTAGCCTTCGGGGCTGAGTTCCCAACCCACCTCCGTGATGTGCATGGGGGTGAAGATGCGCTCTTGCAGGTAGTCGAGCAGCGTCTTGCCGGTGGCACGCTGCACCATGGCGGCAAGCAGGTAAGAGCAGAGCGAGTCGTACTGGAACTTCGTGCCAGGCTCTGCCGCGATGGGCTTGGAGAGGTAGGCGCGAATCCAATGGGGCGTGAGGCTACGCATCTGCCAGTCGGGCGTGATGCCCGCCGTCATGGTCAGCAGGTCGCGCACGGTGATGTCATCCACGCGGATGTCCATGGTGTCCGGCAGCTGTTCGGGGAAGAAGTCGACCACGCGGTCGTCCAGGCACAGACGGTTGTCGGCTATGGCCAGTCCCACGCCCGCCGCCACGAACGTTTTGGAGCAGGAGTACATGGTGTGCCGGTATTCCGGGGCGAAGGGGGCGGGGTGCAGCTCGCCTATCACCTTGCCATGGCGCACCACCACCACGCTGTGTATCTCGGTGCGCGGCAGGGCCATGAGCGAGTCGAACATGGTGTGGACGGCTTCGGAGGGAACCCCTTCGGCTTCGGGTACGGCATGTGGCAGGTCGCCCGTCTGTGCGCGAAGCATGCCGCCCGTGAGCACGAGGCACAGCAGGGCGGCCAGTATGCGGTATTTGTTTTTCATCTTTGCTTGCAGTTTACGGTTCGTATGTGCAAATGTACGTATTTATGGGAAAAGACCGTCCGTCGTGCGAGCTTTTTTAGCCCGGTATGCGGGGCTTCCGGGCGCAACGTGTCGCGTCCGTGCTCCGTACATGTCGCGGGCGTGCCCGCAACGCGTTGGGAGCGTGCTCGCAACGTGTTGCGCCTAAGGCTTCTGTATGAAGGAGTTGCGAGGGGCTTATGCCGGGGAGATTTCGCCACGCCGTATGGCCTCCATCACGTTGGCGGGCGGCCGTCCGGCCAGAAGCTCGCGCTTCATGTAGTCCATGTACGGGGCCACATGGGCAAAGAAGCGGTGGTAGCCCTCGCACAGGTAGTTGAGCCCCGGTTCGCCGTCGCGCGTGCGGCAAAAGCGGTTCTTGGGGCATTCGCCGTTGCAGGCAAAGAGGTAGTCACACTGCCTGCACTGTGCGGGCAGGCTGTCTGCTTTGGCCTGGCCGAACTGCTGTTGGCGGGGACTGTACATCATCTCCACCAGCGTCTGCGTGTGCAGGTTGCCCAACTTGTATTGGGGGAAGACAAAGTGGTCGCACGCATAGACATCGCCGTTCCACTCCATCACGCCGGCATGTCCGCAGGTGCGTGCCAGGGTGCACACGCCAGGCTCCTGTCCCACCCAGTTGGCCAGCGTGGAGTCGAACAGCTGTATGAAGTACTGCCCCACGTCATGGCGCACCCATTCGTCGAACAGCGTGCAGAGAAACTCACCCCATTGCGCGGGGCTGACGGAGAAGTCGGCCAGACGGCTGCCCTCCTCCTCGTCCACGGCGGCCAGGTGTCGCCCGTCGGCATGGGGCAGTATGCGCTCCACGATGGGGGCGAACTGGAGGTAGCGGCAACCGATGTCCTTGAAGAAGCGGTAGAAGTCCAGCGGGTAGTCGGCATTGTAGTCGTTCACCACGGCCATGCCGTTCCACTCCACCTGGTGCTTGTTTAGCAACTCGATGCCGCGCATCACCTTGACGAACGAGGGGCGTCCCTGCCGGTTACGGCGGTACTCGTCGTGGAACTCCTGCGGCCCGTCGATGGACACGCCCACGAGCCAATGGTTGTCGTGGAAGAAGCGGCACCACTCGTCGGTGAGCATCGTGCCGTTGGTTTGTATGCAGTTGTCTATCGTTCGGCCGCGGGCGTACTTGCGTTGCAAGTCCATGGCCTTGCGGTAGAAAGCAAGCGGGCGCATCAGCGTCTCGCCCCCGTGCCAGGTGAAGAGTACTTGTGGCTGCGTCTGCGCGTCGAGGTACTGCTGGATGAAGCGTTCCAACAGCTCGTCGCTCATCACCTGTTGGGGGTTATTGGCATATAGTTTCGATTTTTCCGTGTAGTAGCAATATTCGCAGGCCAGGTTGCACAGCGCGCCGGCCGGCTTCAGCATGACGTACAGCGGGCGGGCGAATGGAGCGTAGGTACTCATGAGCATCGTTCTTGTTTAGAATGAAGTGTGTGCGGCAAAGATACAGAGAATATGCGTCCCGCCATGCGCCTTGCCTTGTTTATTGCATGTATGGAAAGAAAAACGGCTGCGGGAACACCACAGCCGTAAGTTATAAAAGGAAAGGGTACGCGTGTGCCTCCCTGTCATTCCTTTACCGTAAAGCCCAGTTTCTCCAAGCCCCTTTGCACATCGGGATGGCTCATGAAGAGCTTCCACAGCAGGCCGCTGCGGTGGTTTTCTATCATGACGGCCATGGGGCCTTGGTCTATGGCAAGGTAACGTTGCGGATACCACCCGGCCGTTTCGCTGAAGGCGTCGTAAAAGCCGTAAGGGCCCATCATCTTGTCGCCCATGGCGTAGAGGCGGCGCATCACTTGCATGGATTCTTCCGGCGTATATACGATGGACGACAGGGCGGCGGTGGGCGAAATCACCCCGAGGTCGTTCCCCTCGTCGGGCGCATGGCCGGCATAGCCGTTCATCGAATAGCTGGAGGTCAGTCCCCAGCAGTCGGGGCCGTATCCTTTGTATTGTTTGGGGTTGCGCACGCAATACGCGCGGTTCACCAAGGTATAGTTGCGCATTTCGTCGAAGTAGCTGTTGCAATATTTGTCGGCCAGTCCCGTGGGGTTCAGCGCGAGGAACGAATAGTGCGCCCAGAACAGCGGGCCGGCCTCCGTGCCTTGGTAGCGCAGTTGCAGGCCTATGTTTTCGACTTGGTGGGGCGATACGATGTCTCCTCCTTCGGCCCACCCCTCATGATAGGTCTCCGCGTTGATGGGGAATGTGGGAGACGATGCGGCCAGCACGTACATGATAAGGCACTCGTTGTATCCATGCACGCGGAAGTCCATCGCCCATCCATGGTCCGGGCTCCAATGCCAGTAGAGCACGTTTTGCCCGTCCTTCCGGTGGAAGTTCCAGTTCACTTCGCGCCACAGTTTGTCGATGCGGGCGGCCAGCGCCTGTTCGCGTTCGTTACCGTCCGCGTAGTATTGGTGTACGCACAGCAGGCCTTGCATCAGGAAGGCGGTTTCCACCAGGTCGCCCCCGTTGTCCTTTGGGCTGAAAGGCTTCACCTTGCCCGTGTCGCCATACCACCAATGCGGATATACGCCGTTGAAGCGGTCGGCCTTCTCCAGAAACGATACGATGCGTTCCATGCGTGCCAGTCCGTCCTCACGGCTCACATATCCCCGGTCTATGCCGGCCAGCAGGGCCATGATGCCAAAACCGCTTCCGCCGGAGGTCACCACGTTCGCGTCGTTTTCCGGATATATGCCATCCATGTGGATTCGTTCACGTGCCAAGCCGCTATTCGGTTCGGCCCCGTCCCAGAAGTAGTTGAATGTGCGGCGTTCCACAGTATCCATGAGTGCCTCGTCGCTTATGGTCAGGTTCTCGTTGCCTGCCTTCGGGCTTTTGCATTGCGTGAACAGCGGCAGGAGCAGGCATAGCCAGAAAGAAAGTCTGATGTTCATTTTGTCAATTGTTTGTGAAGGTTATGTGAATGTTTTATGTCAGTATCCGGCAATCTCGGCCAATACGGGGTTGTGGTCGGAGTAGTATCCCGTGGCGGGGCGGTCTTCAATGACGCGGCAGCGCGTGGCTTTCAGCTGCGGGCTTATGAACACGTAGTCCAGCAGCGGGCGTTCGTTCACCGGAATGCCGCCGAATCCATGGAACGACCATGCCGGGCCGTAGCTGATGTCGGCTGTCTCGTAGGCGTTCTTCATGCCTTCTGCTACCAGCACCTGCATGGGTTCCTCGCCCGGACGGCAGTTGAAGTCGCCGGTAAGGATGACGGGTATTCCCGGTGCCAGTTCCTTGATTTTGGCGGTCACGAGACGTATGCCTTCGCGGCGTGCCGTAGCCCCCACGTGGTCGAGGTGCGTATTGAAGTAGGCAACTTCCTTGCCGCTGGCTCTTTCCTTAAATATTGCCCAGGTGCAGACGCGGTTGCACGCGGCATCCCAACCTTTTATGCCGAAGCTGTCGGCCGATTCGTTCAGCGGGAAGTTACCGTGGCGCACGAGGTCGAAGCGTGACCTGCGGTAGAAGATGGGGTTGTACTCTCCCTCGTCCTTCCCGTTGTCCCGGCCCACACCCAGCGGGGTGTATTGCGGTAGACGCTCTTGCAAGTCGGCCAACTGGTTGGGCAACACCTCTTGCATGCCCAACAGGTCGGGGCGGTAGTAGGAGATGAGTTTGGCCGCGTTGTCCTTGCGGTACTGCCAGTTGTTCAGGCTGTCCGAGGGGGTGTCCAGACGGATGTTGAAGGTCATGACTTGCAGCGGCGCGGTCGCCTTGTCTGCCTGCGAGCCATTGCACGAGGCCAACAAGAGCAAGCCTCCTGCCAGCATGGATAGTTTTTTGTGTGCGTTGAAAAGTTTCATGATGTTTGTTTTTACAAATGTTCTGTTGTGTGATGATGTTTCCTTTCAGCTACCGATGCGTCTTTTTCCGGCAAGGGGAAAGAACACGCTTGCCTGTATCAACGTAGCGTGAAGCGTGCCGTCTGTACGTTCCGGCTATTTGTGCCGATCATTACCTCGAAGTCGCCTGGTTCGCAGACGTACTCAAGGTCGTAGTTGTAGAACTTCAGCAAGTCCGACGTAATCTTAAAGGAAACAGTCTTGCTTTCCCCTGCCTTGAGGAACACCTTCTGAAAGCCTTTCAGCTCCTGTACGGGGCGAGTGATGCTTCCCACGAGGTCGCGCAGATAGAGCTGTACCACCTCGGCTCCATCGTATTGGCCTGTGTTGGCCAACGTGACGCTGGCGGTGATTTCGCCGTTGAGACCCATCTTGGTCTTGTCGAGTGTCACGTTGCCGTACTCGAACTTGGTGTACGACAGTCCGTAGCCAAAGGGGTAGAGCGGGTCGTTGTCAACGTCCAGATAGTTACTGCGGAACTTCTCGAACCAGCGGCCGTCGGCCAAGGGGCGGCCGGTGCTCTTGTGGTTGTAGAAAAGGGGTATCTGCCCCACGTTCTTTGGGAACGTCATGCTGAGCTTGCCGCTTGGGTTCACCTTGCCGAACAGTACGTCGCTGATGGCATAGGCCGCTTCGCTGCCGCCGAACCATACGTTGAGTATGGCGGGCACATGTTCCTGTTCCCACGTCAGGGTGAGGGGGCGGCCGGTGAAGAGGGTCAGCACCACGGGCTTGCCGGTGGCCAGCAAGGCTTCGAGCAGCGTGCGCTGCACGTCGGGAATGTTGAGGCCGGTGCGGCAAGAGCTTTCGCCACTCATTTCCGAGGCTTCGCCGAGGGCGGCCACGATGACATCCGCCTTGGCTGCCACGGCCAGGGCTTCGTCCAGCATCTCCTTGTCGGTGCGGTTGTCACGGTGCAGGGAGCGGCCGAACATGGTAGCGCGTTCCTCGTAGGCCGCGTCGCCCATCAGGTTGCTCCCTTTGGCGTGGAGCACGTTCACTTTTCCCTTGGTTGTTTCCTTCAGGCCTTCGTAGAGCGAGGCATAGTCGTCCAGCCGGGCGGCCACGCTCCAGGTGCCGGGCATGTTGCTGCGGCTGTCGGCCAGCGGGCCTATGACGGCCACGGTGCCGCTTTCCTTTAGCGGGAGCACGGGTGCCTGTCCGGTCTGCACGGGTTCGTTCTTGAGCAACACGAAACTGCCTGCGGCAATCTTGCGGGCCGCATCACGGTGCTCTTGACAGTAAACCTCACGTGCGGGCCGTTTCAAATCGCAGTATTTGTAGGGGTCGTCGAAGAGGCCGAGCTTGAACTTTGCCTCCAGAATGCGGCGGCATGCGCGGTTCACGGCTTCTATGCTGACTTTGCCCTCGTCGAGCGACTTCTTCAAGGTACCGACGAACCCCTCGCTCACCATGTCCATGTCTACACCGGCCTCCAAGGCCCGTGCCGACACGGTCTGTAGGTCTCCGATGCCGTGTGCCACCATCTCGGAAATGCCCGTGTAGTCTGTCACCACGAATCCGTCAAAGCCCCATTGCGTGCGCAGCACGTCGGTCATGAGCCACTTGTTGGCGGTGGCGGGCACGCCGTCCACCTCGTTGAACGAGGCCATCGCGCTGCCTGCGCCGGCTTCCACGGCGGCCTTGTAAGGCCCGAAGTATTCGTTGTACATGCGGTTATGGCTCATGTCCACCGTATTGTAATCGCGTCCGGCTTCGGATGCGCCATATAGGGCGAAGTGCTTGAGGCAGGCCATGATTTGGTTGTTGGCCTGTAGTTGCGTACTTTTGTCCGTACCCTGGAAACCGTGCACCATGGCACGGGCTATGGCTGCTGCAAGGAAGGGGTCTTCGCCGTTGCCCTCGCTCACGCGCCCCCAACGCGGGTCGCGGCTGATGTCGAGCATAGGGGCGAACGTCCAGCAGATGCCGTCGGCGCTGGCCTCGGTGGCTGCTATGCGGGCTGCCTGCTCCACGGCCTGCATGTCCCACGAACAGGAAAGTCCCAGGGGTATGGGGAAGACGGTCTCGTAACCGTGTATCACGTCCATGCCGAACAGCAGGGGAATGCCGAGTCGTGAGTGTTCCACGGCCAGGCGTTGCACGTCGCGTATGCGTTCCACACCTTTCAGGTTGAACAGCCCGCCCACAAGGCCTTGTTCTATCTTCCGGGCTATGTCGCTGCTTTGGGCTTGTCCGGTGGTGATTTCGCCGGTTACGGGCAGGTTGAGCTGGCCTATCTTTTCCTCGACGGTCATCTTTTCCATCAAGTCGTCGATGAAGCGGTCCATGTCCACGGGCGATGTTTGTGCCTGCATGCTTGCCGTTCCCAGCAGGGCGGCGGCCAGCAGCGCGCCGGCCTTTTCAAGTAGTTTGTCCATAGTTCTGATGTTTTATTTCCGCAAATATAGCATAAAGCTTCGAGGTTTCCGTTGCATGCGTGCGGAAAATGTGCCGTGTGCGGAGTCGTGGCGGTTTTTCCGTGGAAGTCTCTTTAAGGGAAGCGGGCGGGGCGGGGAAATAAAAAGCCTCCAAGGTGGTATTCCCCGGAGGCTTGTTGCGGTTTGTGCGGGGAAGGATGTTCTTCCCCTTTCGTGGTGCGGGTGATAGGACTCGAACCTACACGCCTTGCGGCACCAGATCCTAAGTCTGGCGCGGCTGCCAATTACGCCACACCCGCAGCGGTCAGGCTTTGACGGGGCAAAGATAATGAGTTTTTTTCGTTCCGGCAAACTTCGTGTCCTATTATGGGAAAGGATTGCCACCGTTGCCGCCCGCTTGTCATTCTGAGCGGAGCGCAGCGCA
Organism: uncultured Bacteroides sp.; assembly: GCA_944320295.1. Classification (GTDB taxonomy): domain Bacteria; phylum Bacteroidota; class Bacteroidia; order Bacteroidales; family Bacteroidaceae; genus Bacteroides. Next base: position 69,832 of record CALUGY010000052.1, on the reverse strand, counting down.
GTCGAAGAATCTCCCGATGGCCGGTGGGAGAACCTTCGCTTTCGCTTAGGATGACGGGAAACGGCATGTTTGCCGGAGTGGGACACGTTGTATATCGCCCGTTTGCTCCGTACACGTCCGAAGCGCGGGCGCAACGCGTTCGGGGCACGGCCGCAACCTGTTGGAAGCACGCTCGCAACGTGTTCGGAACAAATGCCTGATATTCAATGGGTATTTTTCTCGCAAGCCTGGGCGATGACAGCGGAGGGGTCTGAACTCAAGGCACCGGCGGCGCGGGCGGTGTCACGGGCATTGGCCGGGTTTCTTCGTACGCAAAGCCCTCTTGTGGCGGAAGCGTTACCTCTTCCTCCGGGGGAGGCGGTACACTTATTCCCGGGTGCAACGCCTCCAAGAACTCATCTACCGACTGGAAACGCGCCTTGCGCATGGGAGCCATGGCCTGCGCAATGGAAGCGATGACATAGTTGCTCACACCCTTTGCCCGCAACACGTGGCAGGGGAATCCGTCATTCAATATGGACGAGGCTTCGGGGAGCGTGCTGCCCGTCAGCATCTTGTAGAGGGTGGCGCCGAGGGCATACACGTCGATGGTGACGGGGAAGTCCCCGGCATCGTTATTCTGCAACTGCTCCAGCGGCGCGTAGCCCGGCGTGCCGCCGCCGATGGTACTGTCCGTTTCTGGCTGGCCGTCGGCGGTGTATTGCTTGGAGAGGCTGAAGTCTATCAGGAACAGCTTCCCGTCGGGGCGGAATATCAAATGGGATGGCTTCACGTCCAAATGGAGCGTGTGGTGCTGGTGCATGAAGCTCAGGGCCTGCCCCGCCTGGGTGATGAGCGGCAGGGCTTCGAGCTCGGGCAAGGCTCCCCGCCGCCGGATGTAGTCATCGAGGTTTACGCCCGTGATGTACTCCATCACGTAGTAGAATGTATTGTTCGCTTCGAATGCTTCCGCTCCGCACACGATGCCGGGGTGCCTTAACTTGGAGTGGATGCGGGCTCCGCGCATAAATGCGGATTTGCAGGCCTCGTACAGCCCGCCTCCCGCATTGACGGTGACAGTAGCTCCCGAGCGGCCGTTGAAGTCGCGCATGAAAAACTCCTTGACGGCCAGCGTTATGCGGATGGGCTGTCCGCCCTGTTTGTAGCTCACCTCTGTACTGGCCTTGTAGATGATGGCGAAGCTGCTTTGGTTCAGCACGGATTCTATGCGGTAGGCGTAGGAATATCCTTGCAGGACGGTGCCGATGGGAAGTGAATAGTCTTGTGTCATGGTGCAGAAAGTTTTTGATATGCAAATGTAAGGAATGGCGGAGAAAGGCGGAAGCAAGCGGCGGATTTTATGACGAACGCCTGGGATTTCTGTATCTATTGTTGCCACCCGTCTGTCATTCTGAGCGGAGCGCAGCGCAGTCGAAGAATCTCCCGATGGCCGGTGGGAGATCCTTCGCTTTCGCTCAGGATGACGGGAAACGGCATGTTTGCCGGAATGAGATGCGTTGTATATCGCCTGTTTGCTCCGTGCACCTTCGGAGCGCGGGCGCAACGCGTTCGGGGCACGGCCGCAACATGTACGGAGCGCGCTCGCGACATGTTGCGTCTAAAGCTTGCATATGAGTGGGTTATAAGCGGTGTGTGTTTACTCCGCCTGGCCGCTTAGCAGGCGGCGTGCGGCCTCGATGATGGCGTCTTGCTCGCGGTCGGTCTCGTCCATGTCTACCTTGATGTCGGGGTCGATGCCGAACTCAATCTGCTCCATCTCCGCGCTGAGCTGGGGGCTGGCGGAGAAGCGCACGCTCCAGCCGTTGGGCAGCTCGGACGAGAAGGGCAGGCCCGACCCGCCACCGGTCTTGTCGCCCATGAGGGTGACGCGGGGAAAGCAGCGCATGGAGTTGACGAAGTCGTTCGTCGCGCTGTATGAGTGCCGGTTGGTCAGCACCACCACGTCCTTTTGCCAGCGCACGCCGTCCGAAGGGTCGGTGTATACGGGCTCCGGGTCGGAGAAGTCGCTGTGCCCCGGCCCCGTCTTGTGCAAGATGTATCCTGTCAGCACCCGCTCGTCGGTGAAGCGGCTTGCAAGCTTCTGGGCGGTGGTGAGGTTTCCGCCCCCGTTTTGGCGCACGTCCACAATCAGGCCGTTACAGATGGCGAGGTACGACAGCATCTCGTCCAAGTTGCCGTCGCCTATGGCTGCGGAAAAGTCGCCGTAGTACACGTAGCCGATGTTGTCCTCCAGGATGGTGTACTTCGCGCCGCCGCCTATGCGGTAGTCGCGGCCCAGGTAGTTCTCCACGATGGCCTCGTCGAAGTTTCGCGGGTAGTCCAGATACCAGTCCCAGTAGCGTGCGGTGTTGAACGCGGAGTACAGGTTGACATGCCCGTCCCTAAGCTCGGCCAGCATGTTGCCCAGTACCTCGAACAGCGCTTCGCCGTCCATGTTGTCTTGTATTTGGCCGGAGTAGCGGTCGTGCACCTCGTCCCAGTCTATCTGCTTATAGTCCAGGAAACAATATTGCTCGTCGATGATGCGCCACAAAGCCTCGAAGTTTCCCCTTGGGGAGTTGTCGTACTCCTCCTCGCGGATGCAGCCCGTGAAGAGCGCGAGCACGAGGCACAGGCAGGTGGTGAGGTATGATGTCCGTTTCATTGCGTGGTTATCTGTTCGGGTTGGTCTTGCGTTTCATCAGGCTGAACGTCTTCACGAAGCCTGCCATGAACACGTGCGAGTAGGCGTGCGTCTTCAGTCCGTTTACCTTGGCCTGTTGCAGGTCGCACAGGTAGGCCAGGCGCATGGTGGTGCGTCCCACGGGCACGTCCACGGAGAGCATTTGCCTGAGCGACGGATGGTTGTGCAGCGAGGTGAAGCGCACGGTGCCCCCGGCGTTGCCGAGGGAGAAGATTTCGTAGTATGACTGTCCGTAGTGGGGCGAGAACATCATGCCCGCCAGCGGCAGGTTCACATGGTAGCGTAGGGTGAGGGGTGTGCGCCGCAGGCGGAATTGCCAGACGGCCATGCCCGACGCGCAGAGGTCTATGGCGGCACGTGCCGAGGCCGGGTTGTTGCCGTTGCGCATGTTCCACAGGAAACCGCCGCTTAGGTCGGCCGCGCCTCCGGCCAGCAACTGCAGTCCGGGTGCCACGTCGAAGTGGTAGTGCAGCGCGTAGTTCCACGTGAGCATGCTGCCCAGGGCGTTGTTATTGTCCACGTGGTTGTGCGTGTAGTTGGCGTATCCGTGGAAGGATACCAGGCGCGACATCCGCCCGTCGGCCCACGTCAGGCGGCGTTCGCTCTCGCGCACCACGCGTACCTCCACGCCCCGGTATTCTTGCGGCGAAAGGTAAGTGTCGTACATGTTGGCAAATCCCACGCCGTAGAGCGTGGCCCGGGTGATGGGGCGCAGCGTGTCGCCTGCCTCCTGTGCCCGCATGGCCGTGGCCATCGCCAGGAAGGCGAGCAGGAAGAACAGTTGTCGGATGGGTCTTTGCATCGGATGGATGGTTGGTTTTGTAATAAGGGATGTGCAGGGCTACTCGTCCGTCTCGTCGGAGAAGAGCTTCATCTGCCCCGTAAGCTCGTCGCGGATGTCCGTTTCGCTTTTGGCGAAGTCCGGGTCGGCGTTGTCGGGCTGTTCGGGCAGGGGTGCCGGTTCCGGCTCTTGCGGTTCGGGTCGGCGCGTGGGCTCAAGCTCGTTGATGGTGTCTATCGTGTACGTCGTCAACCGCTTGCCCTTGGCCTTGAAGCCCTTTACGGCGATGAAGTCCTCGGCTTCCAACACCATCGGCTCCCGGAAACTGTCGTGCCCGCCGAACAACACCTCCAAGCGGGGGCAGGGTTCGTCTGTGAGCAACAGCAGTTGGTTCTTGCGGTTTTCACCCAGGTAGTTCTGCTTGCGGTTGGAAGAGTCGAAACAGAAGCGTTTGATGTACGGGTAGTTCTGCTGGTCTGCATCGTAAAGCACGGCCGTCCATACCTTCTGCGGGTTGTACTTCTCTATGATGCGGATGTCCGTTTCATAGTGGTTGTTCAGGTCGAAGGTGCTGGTGTAGAAGTCACCGTTGTTCAGCACTACGAGTATACGGTCGTCGGTCTGGAACTCGCCTATGTACTCCCCGCGTCCGTCATAGTTCAGGCGCAGCACGTCGCGGTCGAACCACACTTTCCGGCCTCCCAGTGTGGAGATGCCGCGCTGTTTCAGCACGATTTTGTGCACCGGCAGACGGGTCAGGATGTTGCCCATGGACTGCCTTCCCTTGATAGCCAGCTTCCCGAAGTCTTCCTCGAAAATAATCTTGCGAACCTTCGGGTTGGGCTTCAGGATGACTTTCACTATCTCGGCTTCGCCGTTGGGGGTGGGGCTGAAGTATAATATACGGGAATCGGGCTTGCCCTGGGTCAGGTCGTACTCGCGGTCGCGCACCACGCCCGTCACGGCAAAGCGCTTCATGTAGCACGTGCCGTCTTTTCCGTCGCGGTAGGCCACGTTGTAGATGGTACGCTTGTCGTTCTTCTTAAAGATATTGATGTAAAGGATGTTCTTGCCCACGAACTTCTTGTCCGCCACAGGTGTGATGAGGTATTTCCCATCGCGGTAGAAGATGATTACATCGTCTATGGGCGAACAGTTGGCTACGAACTCATCTTTCTTCAAGCTTGTCCCGATGAAGCCTTCTTCGCGGTTGATGTACAGTTTCTCGTTGGCCTCGATGACTTTCGTGGCTTCTATGGTGTCGAAGTTGCGCAGTTCCGTGCGGCGGGGATATGCCTTGCCATATTTCTCCTTGAGCATGCGGAACCAGTTTACGGTATATTCCACGATATTTGCCAGGTGGCGTTCGGTTTCGGTCACATCTGCTTTCATGCGGGCTATGGCCTCTTCGGCCTTGTCGCTGTTGAACTTCAGGATGCGGGCCATCTTTATTTCCATCAGGCGCAGGATGTCGTCCTTGGTCACTTCGCGTATGAAGGAAGGATAGTATGGAGTGAGTCGCAGGTCGATGTGCTCGCAGGCGGCGTCCATCGTCTTGGCTTGTTCGAATTCGGTGTCCTTGTATATGCGTTCCTCGATGAATATCTTCTCCAGCGAAGCGAAGTGCAGGTTCTCCAACACCTCGTCGCGGTGGATTTCCAGTTCGCGGCGCAGCAGGGCGAGGGTGTTGTCCGCCGACTTGCGCAGCACGTCGCTCACGGTGAGGAAGTGCGGCTTTTGGTCATCGATGACGCAACAGTTGGGCGAGATGTTCACCTCGCAATCGGTGAAAGCATAAAGCGCGTCGATGGTTTTGTCCGACGATACACCGGGCGCGAGGTGGATAAGTATCTCCGCGCTGCCCGACGTAAGGTCTTCCACCTTGCGTATCTTTATCTTGCCCTTTTCGCTGGCTTTGACGATGGAATCGCATACTGCGGCGACTGTCTTCCCGTATGGTATCTCCTTGATGGCAAGCGTCTTGTTGTCGACCTTTTCAATCTTGGAGCGTACGCGCACTACGCCGCCGCGTTCGCCGTCGTTGTAGCGGGACACGTCGATGCTTCCTCCCGTCTGGAAGTCGGGGTAGAGGGAGAACGGTTCGCCATGCAAATAACTGATGGCTGCATCGCACAGCTCGTTGAAGTTGTGTGGCAGGATTTTGGACGAGAGGCCCACGGCGATGCCTTCCACACCCTGTGCCAAGAGCAAGGGGAACTTGACGGGAAGCGTCACCGGCTCGCGGTTGCGCCCGTCGTACGACTGTTTCCACTCCGTGGTCTTGGGGTTGAACACCACGTCGAGGGCAAACTTGGTGAGGCGCGCCTCGATGTAGCGGGCGGCTGCCGCGTCGTCGCCGGTCAGCACGTTGCCCCAGTTGCCTTGGCAGTCTATGAGCATGTCCTTCTGCCCCAGTTGCACCAACGCGTCCTTGATGGATGCGTCGCCGTGGGGGTGGAACTTCATGGCTTCTCCTACGATATTGGCCACCTTGTTGTAGCGGCCGTCTTCCATGCGGCGCATGGTGTGCAGGATGCGTCGTTGCACGGGCTTCAGTCCGTCCATGATGTGCGGCACGGCCCGCTCCAGTATGACGTAGGAGGCGTAGTCCAAGAACCAATTCTGATACATGCCGCTCAGTTGGTGCTTCACGGTTGCGTCCTTGGCGTCGGCTGGCCTATACTCGGAATGTTTCTCGCCTTCCGCAAGCGGTTCTTTGTCCAGTTTGTCTTTCGGTTCTTCTATATCTTCGCTCATGGTGTTCCGGGAATGGTTTCGGCGTGCCCCCGGCCCTGCGCACAGGTGATGCCTGTGGCGGGCGGCGGCACTTGCAGGCAAAAATACGGATTTTCCGCGAATATCCGAAAACCTTGGGTGAGAAAGTGCGGGGAAGCCGTGCCGATGCCGCGCTTCAAAGCCCCAAGCCTTCCACCCACGAGCGGATGCTGCCGGTGCTGGCGCGGTTCAGCAAGCGGCCTTCCCGCCAGTCAATGCCGGGGTACGATTTCTTCAGTTCGGCCGCGCTGTTCGTGATGGTGCTGCCTCCCGACGTGGCGAACGGGATGACGGTTTTCCCCTTCAGCGAATGGCTTTCGATGAAGGTGTTGACCACGCGCGGGGCCAAGTCCCACCAGATGGGGTAGCCTATGAACACCACGTCATATCCCGCCGTGTCCAACTCCTTGCCGCCGAGAGCGGGACGTGCCGACGGGTCGTTCATTTCCACTGAGCTGCGCGAATGGTTGTCGTGCCAGTTCAAGTCGGCCGCCGTGTAGGGCTTTGCCGGGGTGATGGCATACAGTTCGCCGCCTGTGGCGTCGGCCAGCTTCTTGGCCGCCTGTGCGGTGGTGCCAGTAGCCGAGAAGTAGGCGATTAAGATTTTCTTTCCTTCCGTTTGTCTTTCCATTGTCTGTCTTTGTTGTGCGCAGGCCGTGGCGGCAATGCCGAATACGGCCAGCAATGTCAATAATAATTTGTTCATGATGTGTTCTCCTTGCAATGATCCCGTTTTGGCAACGATACCCCGTGTTACTTATTGATTATAAGCTTGTTATCCGCAGCGTGTTCCGTCCGTGCTTCCAACGTGTTGCGAGCGTGCTCGGAGTGTGTTGCGGGCGCGCTTCCGACACGTTGCGCTTGCGGTGCCAACGTACTGCCTGTTTCTGGGCAGGGTACCGGGCCTGTTCCGGGAGGGGTTATTGTTGAATTTTATCGTATTCTTCGTCCGTCACCGGTTCAAGCCACTCGTTCGAGGCGTTTTCGCCGGGAATTTCAAAGGCAAGGTGCGCAAACCAGCTGTCGGCCGCTGCCCCGTGCCAATGTTTCACGTTGGCCGGGATGTGGATGACGGTGCCCGGCAGGATTTCCACCGCCGGCTTGCCCTCTTCCTGGTACCAGCCCCGTCCGGCCACGCCAATCAGCATTTGCCCGCCACCTGTCGTAGCCCGGTGTATATGCCAGTTGTTGCGGCAGCGCGGCTCGAAGGTGACGTTGGAGATGTATACCTGCTCGCGTGACACGGGAGCCAGGTAGCTGTTGCCGGTGAAGTACTTGGCGTAGGCCGTGTTCGGTTCGCCGATGGGGAAAATCATCTCGCGCTGGAAGGCCGCTTTGTCGTCGTTGCCCGCCGTGTCGTCCGCCCACACGCCTTTGGCCAGGTTGAAGGCCGCCCAGGCTTTGGGCCATCCGGCGTAGAAGCCTATGTGGGTGATGATTTCGGCAATCTCCGTGCGTGTGATGCCGTTGTTCTTGGCCGACTGCAAGTGGAACACGAGCGAGCTGTCCGTGATGCCCTGGCTGATGAGCGACGTGATGGTCACCAGGCTGCGGTCTCTCAGGCCGAACTTGTCGGTGCGGCTCCATACCTCGCCGAACAGCACGTCGTCGTTCAGCTCGGCAAATTTGGGCGCGAACTCACCGAGTTGGGTGCGTCCCGCCGTCTGTACAATCTTTTGCTGTGACATAATACTGCTTGTTGATAGAGTGAGTACTAAAAATAATAGGAATCTGTTCATGACGGTTGTTGGTTTTATGGGGTGAAACATCGGTTGCGTGCCGAGAGGCTTGCGGGGCATATTGTACCCTTCCCTCGTGTTTACTTGTCTATTTGGCTCTCGGTGAAGGGGTCGGCGCGGTGGCCCATCAGGTCTATCTTCGCATACTCCTTGTCGAACTCTTCCATTTCGTAAGGAGTGAGCCTTGCGGCACGTGCCCCAAGGAAGTCGTCGAGGTGGGCGGGATTCGTGGTGCCCGGTATGGGTGCAATCCAAGGCTTGCGCGATAACATCCACATTAAGGCAAATTGTGCCGGGGTAACGCCTTTGCGTCCGGCCCATTTCCGTACCAAGGCCACGAGCGGCATGTTGTACTTCAGCGCTTCTGGGGTGAACTGCGGCAGCGTGGCCCGTCGGTCGGTTTTTTCGAAGCGGCTGTCCTCATCAATGGCACCTGTCAGGAAGGCGCGTCCCAGCGGGCAGTAGGGCACGAAGCCTATGCCCAGTTCTTCGAGCGTGGGGAATATCTTCGTTTCCGGTTCGCGCCACCAGATGGCGTACTCGCTCTGCACGGCAGACAGCGGACATACGGCATGTGCGCTGCGTATGGAGCGTGCGCTGGCTTCCGACAAGCCCCAATGCAGCACTTTGCCCTCGCGCATCAAGTCTTTCACCGTGTCGGCCACTTCTTCCATGGCTACATCCGGGTCTACCCGGTGCTGATACAACAAGTCTATGTGGTCGGTGCGCAGCCGCTTCAGCGAGCCTTCCACCGCGTGGCGTATATGGTCGGGGTGGCTGTTCAACGCGGTGGGTTGTCCTTCTTCTACCCCGAAGCCGAACTTTGTACCGATGGCCACCTTGTCGCGGAATGGGGCAAGAGCCTCGCCCACCCATTCTTCGCTGGTGTACGGGCCATATACCTCGGCGGTGTCGAAGAAGGTGACGCCTTGTTCGTATGCCCTCCGGATGAGGGTTATCATCTCTTTCTTGTCGTACTTGCCGCCGTAGTAGCCCACCATGGGGAGGCATCCCAGCCCGATGGCCGATACCTCCAGCTTTCCGAGGTGGCGGTGCTCCATGTCGGCGTGTCCTGTTTCCGGTTTCGGCGCGGTACGTGCAAAACTTTCGGACAACCCTGTCCATGATCCCACGGTAGACAAGGCTGCCAGCGACGACATCTTTAAGAAACTTCTTCTGTCCATAGTCTGTATATAGTGTTAGTGAGTCCTCGTAAAATCTCCATCTCGTTATCTTCCAGCTGGAAGGGGCATTCGCCCGTATGTCCGGCAAGTCCGCCTTGCCGGAGGAAGCCATCGACGACTTCCCTCGGGGTGGCATGGTGGCGGTCTGCAATGAAGGCCACAGCCTCGTCGTCATACAGTCCGGGTGGAATGTGTATATGTCGTTTCATTGTTCTTGTTGTTCGGACAATGCAAAGTTAGTGTGTCCCATAGATGTCCGCCGTACCTATAAACGGGGCGTTCGTACCAATTTTACTGAATTTTAAAGCCCTGATGTTCGGATGTTTGGCCGTAACGGCGTATTTTTGCGACAGACCCCCGTTTTTTCCTATATAGGCTTATGGACAAGATTAGACAGATAAGGAACGTGAGCGACTACAGTCGCTACGTGGGCCACACCGACCGGCATCCGCTGGTCAGCGTCATTGACTACGCGGAGGTGTCGCCCGTGAGGCACAGCCTGAATAATTACGGCGTGTATGGCATATTCTTCCACGACGAGGCGGATATAGAACTGGCTTACGGTTGCGGCAAGTACGATTACAAGAAGGGTACCGTCATCTGCGTGGCTCCCGGCCAAGTGGGAGGAAAGGAAGACAACGGCGAGACGGTGATGCTCACGGGCTGGGCCTTGCTTTTTCACCCCGACTTGCTACGCGGCACGCCCCTGGAGAAGGACATCCGTAACTATCGCTTCTTTGATTACCGTGTGAACGAGGCTTTGCACATGACCGATGAGGAGCACGACATACTGGCCTCGCTGATGCGCCAGATACGCGACGAAACACAAGGCCGGCGCGACGGGCTGCAAGACGCCATCATCGTGGGATACATCGGGCTGGTACTGAACTATTGCCAGCGGTTCTACAACCGCCAGTTCGTCACCCGAAAGCTGGAAAATTCGGACATACTCATGAAGTTCGGCAGCTTGCTGGAGGATTACTACGAAGCCAATCTGCAACAGCAACTCGGCCTGCCCACGGTGCAGTATTGTGCCGACCGGCTCTGCATGTCGGCAAACTACTTCGGCGACGTCATCAAGAAGACGACGGGCGACACGGCTGGCGGATACATCCGCCGCTTCCTCGTGGGGCGTGCGGAGAACGCGCTCTCCACGGGCGCGAGCGTGGCGCAGGCGGCATACGACTTGGGCTTCGACTACCCGCAGCATCTCAGCCGCATGTTCAAGAAACAGACGGGAATGTCCCCTTCCGCCTATGTCGCGAAACTCCGTGGCAGGTAGGCGGATAAGGGGTTGTATGATGTGTAATATATTGTTGAATATCAGACGGTTGTTTCCAACGCGTTGCGGCCGTGCTCGCAACGTGTTGCGAGCGTACTCCGAACGCGTTGCGAGCGCGCTCCGTACATGTACGGAATAAACGGGCAATATATAACGTGTCCCATTCCAGCAGACATGCCGTTTCCCGTCATCCTGAGCGAAAGCGAAGGATCTCCCACCGGCCATCGGGAGATTCTTCGACTGCGCTGCGCTCCGCTCAGAATGACAGCGGGGCTGAAGCGGTGAATGGCGTCCGCTGTGTCTCATGCCTACCTCGTTTTTTGCAGGAGATACATAAACTCCGGGTGTTCGTCATAAAATCCGTCTGGGGATTTCACCTTTCCCCGTCATTCCTTACATTTGTTTCACGAAGATAGGATGCGGTTCGGCAGAGGCAACATGGAAAACTGCGTTTCCATCTTGCCTCTGCGTTCACCTTTCACTATCTTTGCGTATCAAAAACTTTCTGCATCATGGAACAAGACCATTCACTTCCCGTGGGCACCCTCCTGCAAGGCCGTTCCTACGCCTACCGCATCGAGGCAGTGCTGGGTCAGGGCAGCTTCGGCATCACCTACAAGGCCAGCGTGGTGCTGAGCGGCGAGTTGGGCGAATTGCAAAGCCGCGTGACGGTGGCCGTCAAGGAGTTTTTCATGCGCGACTTCAACGGTCGCCAGGGAACCGCCGTCACCGCCAGCGCGGGCGGCGGGCTGTATGCCGACTACAAGGCCAAGTTCATGCGCGAAGCCCGCAACCTCTCCAAGCTGAGGCATCCCGGCATCGTGCGCGTACTGGAGGCGTTCGAGGCTAACAATACGTCTTACTACGCCATGGAGTACATCGAGGGCGGGAGCCTCGATAGCTACATCCGCCTCCGGGGTGCCTTGTCCGACCGCGAAGCCCTTTCCCTCATCGGCCAGGCGGGTCGCGCCCTGTCTTTCATGCACCAGAACCGTATGCTCCATTTGGACGTGAAGCCCCTCAACCTGATGCGCCGTGCCGACGGGCGACTGGTCTTGATAGACTTCGGCCTCTCCAAACAATACGCCGCCGACGGCAACCCGGAGTCCAGCACCACCATAGGCGGTGGCACGCCCGGCTACGCGCCGCTGGAGCAGGCGCAGTACGACGATGCCAAGGACTTCCCCGCCACCATTGACGTGTACGCCCTCGGTGCCACACTCTACAAGATGCTGACAGGCAGCACGCCTCCCCCGGCAGCGGACATATTGAACAACGGCTTCCCGGCAGACGCGTTGTCCGTGCGGGGCGTGAATGCAAAGATCGTTGCCTGCATCACGCGGGCCATGTCGCCCGTGCGCAAGGCGCGTTACCAGTCGGTAGATGCCTTCCTGGAGGCGTTGGGCGTGGAAACGCAGGCGGAACCTCTTTTGCAGAAAGACGCGACGGACGAAGAAACCCGGCCAATGCCCGTGCCACCGCCCGTGCCGCCTGTCCCCCACGTACGGAAGACCCCTCCGTCACCAAAGCCCAAGCCTGCGGCAAGCGGGTCGGTGTGGAGCCGCTATCCGTGGTGGATGAAGGCGATGCTGGTGCTCGGCTTGCTGTGGAGCGGGTGGTTTGTTGTCCTCGGTGTGGGCAATATCTTCCTGGAACACTATGATTCGCGTTGGCCAGTTTACTTGTTGGTAGCTTCCTGCCTTGGCTTGGCGAGCTGCATCCAGTTGTTTAGGGGGCAAAAGTCTGGTTTTTGGCTTCTTATGGCCTCTGTGCTGGCCGTATATCTTCTCCTCGCCTTGGTGTATGACGGGGCGGAGTGGTTCGTGCCGATTATGTATTCATTCGGCCCGATAGTCCTTCTGCCCCTCTTTGCCATCCGGGGGAAAGGCGGCAAGCGGATGTTCTTCATGCTGAGGTAGGGATGGTGTGTCGTGTGGGCCGGATACCTGCTGAATGCCAAGCGTTTATTCGCAACGCGTTGCGGCCGTGCTTCCAACGTGTTGCGAGTGCGATCCGAACGTGTTGCGAGCACGCTCCGAACGTGTACGGAACAAACGGGCAATATATAACGTGTCCCATTCCAGCAGACATGCCGTTTCCCGTCATCCTGAGCGGAAGCGAAGGATCTCCTACACGCCATCGGGAGATTCTTCGACTGCGCTGCGCTCCGCTCAGAATGACAAGCGGGGCGGGACATAGTGGCGGCGGGAGGGATGAAGCATGAGGGCGGGGCGGCAACGGGAAAACGCCTTCCTGCCCGATGCAATGAAACAGTATATGGTATGATACAAACAAAAACATAGAACGATGAAACGAAAAACTCTTTCCCTGCTCGGCGCGTTGTGCGCGGGCTTTTTGCTGAACTCCGCCGCATCGGCGCAATCCGTGGAAACGCCCTCCGCCATGAGGCTGGAACTGGCCCAGCCGCCCATCATACAAGCCCCGGCGGACACCGCCCAATGGGACGACTTCCGCGCGGTGCTCGCTGAATGGAAAAGCCGGGTTCGTGACGAGATATCTTACGATGCGTCCCTGTACGACCGCGCGGACTTCCAATGGGTGAAGCGCGCCTTCAACTGCTGCTTTCTGATGATGTACGACCAGCATTTCTACGACCGTGAACGCGGCTGCTACACGGTAGACCGCATCCTGGCCGAGGGCGAGGAACGCTTCGGCGGGTATGACATCGTGGTGCTGTGGCACGCCTACCCGCGCATCGGGCTCGACCAGCGCAACCAGTTCGACTTCTACCGCGACATGCCCGGAGGACTGGACGGTCTGCGCCGCGTGGCCGACCAGCTGCACGCGCGGGGCGTGAAGGTCTACATCAACTACAATCCCTGGGACACGGGCACAAGGCGCGAAGGCCGCGACGACGTGGCCGCGCTGGCTGACATGGTACGTGCCATAGGGGCCGACGGCATATTCCTCGACACCATGGAGCACGGCATGGACAGCTTCCGTGCCGCACTCGATGCCGCCCGTCCGGGCGTGGTGCTCGAGAGCGAACTGGCCCTGCCGGTGGAAGACATCGCCACGCACCACATGTCGTGGGCGCAATGGTTCTACGACTCGCCCGTGCCCGGCGTGTTGCGCAACAAGTGGTTGGAACCCCGCCACATGCAGCATGGCATCAGCCGTTGGACGGAAGACCGCTCCAAGGAACTCCAGACGGCCTGGATGAACGGCAGCGGCATGATGGTGTGGGAGAACGTGTTCGGGCAATGGGTGGGCTGGTCGCCTCGTGACAGCCATATCCTGAAAACCATGTCGGGCATACAACGCTACTATTCCGACCTGTTCGCCTCGGACGGCTGGCAGCCTCTGGTACGCGGTGCCATGGACGGGGAGGTGTTTGCCAGCCTGTGGCATGATGACACTTGCCGCCTTTGGACGTTGGTCAACAGGGCTTCGGTGCAGAAAGACGGGCCGTTGTTGCAGGTGCTTCCGGCAGGTGGCAGCGTTTATTTCGACTTGGTGCGCGGGTGCGAGGTGAAGCCCGACGACCGGGGCGTGATACGTGGCCGCCTGTTGCCGCGCGGCATAGGCTGCATTGTGGAATATCCCGCAGGGCGCGTTCCGAAAGACTTCCCCCAACTGTTGCAAAGGCAGGCGCAGGTGGCCCGCGAGGCTACGTACGACACCCGTGCCCTTGCGCTGCACGCTTCGTTGAGGCCCGTGGAGCCTACCGCATTGTATGAAGACGTGCCTGCGGGCATGGTGAAGGTGGATGCCTATGCGGGCGAGATGCCGGTGACGTTCACCCGGAGGGAGATTGGTTACTACAGCTCGCTGGAGCACGACTTCATCAACCGTGGAGCCGACCCGCTGCACGTGCCGGTCACCTTCTCCCGGCAAGTCCGTGTGAAGCGTTTCGCCATAGACGAGACACCTGTGACAAACCTGCAATTCAAGCGGTTCCTCGATGAGACGGGATATGTTCCCCGCCATCCTGAAAACTTCCTGAAACATTGGCGTGACGGGCAGATTCCCGCCGGACAGGAGAATCACCCCGTGGTGTATGTATGTCTGGAAGATGCCCGTGCTTATGCCGCATGGGCCGGCAAGCGCCTTCCGCGCGAGGAGGAATGGCAACTGGCTGCGGGCGGCCCCGCAATGTTCCGTTACCCTTGGGGTAATGAAATGCAGCCCGGACGCTGTAACGGGCACACCGACGGCACCACGACCGATGTGCGGGCATACCCGCAAGGCAAATCTCCTTGCGGCGCGTGGGACATGTGCTCCAATGTCTGGGAGTTGACAGAGAGCGAATATAGCGACGGACGCAACCGCTTCTGTATCCTCAAGGGAGGCAGTTGCTACCGGGCCGAAGGCTCTGCCTGGTATTTCGACGGAGGCCCCCGCACTACCGACTTCGCTGCCAAACAACTCCTGCTGTACCCCGGACTGGACCGTTGCGCCACGGTGGGCTTCCGCTGTGCGGCCGATTTGGAGTGACTGCCGGGCTTGTCCCCCTCCATTTAATTAAATTAATAGACTTGCGTGTAAGCCTTATGAGATAAATCCCTATCTTTGTGGCGTTTTTTTAGCTTGCTATAAAACATAAGTTTAGAGTATAGATTAATTAAAGACACATAAAGCAATGGCACAAGAAGACGTATTCAAGAAGCTCGTTTCGCATTGCAAGGAATATGGGTTTGTATTCCCCAGCAGCGAAATTTACGACGGGCTGGGAGCCGTGTACGACTACGGTCAGAACGGTGTGGATCTGAAGAACAACATCAAGCAATATTGGTGGCAGAGCATGGTGCTGCTGCACGAGAACATCGTGGGCATAGACTCCGCCATCTTCATGCACCCCACGATATGGAAGGCCAGCGGGCATGTGGATGCGTTCAACGACCCCTTGATAGACAACCGCGACTCGAAGAAGCGTTACCGTGCCGATGTGTTGATTGAAGACCAAATAGCCAAATACGACGATAAGATTGCAAAGGAAGTGGCCAAGGCGGCCAAGAAGTTCGGCGACGCCTTCGATGAGGCCCAGTTCCGCAGCACCAACGCCCGTGTCCTGGAGCACCAGCAGAAGCGCGACGCCTTGCATGAGCGTTACACCCGTGCCATGAACGCCGGTCCTGACCTGAATGAGCTGCGTCAAATCATCATAGACGAGGAGATCGTTTGCCCCATAAGCGGAACGAAGAACTGGACAGAAGTGCGCCAGTTCAACCTTATGTTCAGTACCGAGATGGGAAGTACTGCCGACGGGGCCATGAAGGTTTACCTCCGTCCGGAGACTGCACAGGGTATTTTTGTGAACTACCTCAACGTGCAGAAGACAGGTCGTATGAAGATTCCTTTCGGCATTGCGCAAATAGGCAAGGCGTTCCGCAACGAGATTGTCGCACGCCAGTTCATCTTCCGCATGCGTGAGTTCGAGCAGATGGAGATGCAGTTCTTCGTGAAGCCCGGCACCGAGTTGGAGTGGTTCAAGAAGTGGAAGGAGACGCGCCTGAAGTGGCACAAGGCCTTGGGCTTCGGCGACGACCACTACCGCTTCCACGACCACGAGAAGCTGGCCCACTATGCCAACGCCGCTACCGACATAGAGTTCCTGATGCCTTTCGGCTTCAAGGAAGTGGAAGGCATACATAGCCGCACCAACTTCGACTTGAGCCAGCACGAGAAATTCTCAGGCAAGAACATCAAGTACTTTGACCCTGAGACGAACGAGAGCTACACGCCGTATGTCATCGAGACGAGTATCGGCGTGGACCGCATGTTCCTCAGCATCATGTCCGGCTCCTTCTGCGAAGAAAAGCTGGAGAACGGTGAGACGCGCGTGGTATTGAAACTGCCAGCCGCCTTGGCACCCGTGAAACTGGCCGTGATGCCGCTCGTGAAGAAAGACGGACTGCCCGAAAAGGCACGCGAAATCATAGACAACCTGAAGTTCCACTTCAACTGCCAGTACGACGAGAAGGACAGCATAGGCAAGCGCTACCGCCGCCAGGATGCCATCGGTACGCCTTACTGTGTGACCGTGGACCACGACACGCTGCAAGACAACTGCGTGACGCTGCGCAACCGCGATACCATGTTGCAGGAGCGTGTGCCCATCAGCGAACTGGATCACATCATTGCCGACCGCGTGAGCATCACGTCGTTGTTGAAGACGTTGTGAGGCGTGGAGACAAAGTTATCATTCACTTCCATAAACGAGTATAGATGAAAAGAAATATCCTTGTAATGTGTTCCCTTATCGTGCTTGCGACGGGTTTGTTCTCCGCATGCGAGGAGACGGCCGCTCCCAGCAAGTACGACAACTGGCAGGCCCGTAACGATGCGTTCATCGATTCCATAAAGGCCGAGACGGGCGAAAACTACGTGCAGGGCGTGGGCGACACGAAAGTTACCGTGCCCTCCGACCGTATGGAGCTGGGCAAGCTCTACGCCATAGAGGTGCAGAGCGGGGGAACCGTGTCGAGCCGCAACTACGTGTATTGCAAGAAGATTGTGGACAACCCGCAGGGCATACGCCTCTTGGCCACCACAACCGCGAGCATGTACTACCGTGGCACGTATATCAACGGCGAACAGTTTGACGCGAACTTCGAAGGCTACACGGCCCTTGACCAGGAGATACCGCTCGATGCGGACGAGATGCCCTGGCCCACGCCTTTCGACGAGCCGGCGGATTTTACCGTGAACGGACTGGTGGACGGCGCACAATGGGCCCTGCAACACGCCCGCACGGGGGAACGCTGGCTGCTGTACATTCCCTATGTGGTGGGATATGGTGTGAGCGACTATACGCCCCTCGGCTCGTCGAACACCATACTCGGTTGCTCGGTCTTGACGTTCGACTTCGTCATAGGCGACATTGTGGAAGATTGAACATTTCATCATAGATAGTGATTGACTCGGAAGCCCCGGCCTCATGCTTTGAGTGCCGGGGCTTCTTTTTGTGTACGCTCTCCTTTTTCCTTCCTTTCATTCCTTTTCATGGCGGGGAGGATATGGCCCTTGCAGGGCGTATATATCCGGCTTGTGGACGCGACACGTTCGGGGCGCGGGCGCAACGCGTTGGAAGCGCGCTCGCAACATGTTCGGAGCACGCTCGCGACATGTTCCGCTTGCAGCCCCTGCAGATATGGCTCAGGATGCCTTGAAATGGGGTTTTCCCGGATGTTGGACAATGGGTTTGGACAAAGAAAAACCCGTGCCGCCAAGCGGCACGGGTGAAATGGATGATGCACGGCGTCCGTGCGTGTGTTTGACTTGTCGAACCTTTAGAAGTACTTCTTCAGGGCTTTCTGCCAGATGGCATAGCCTTCCTCCGTCAGGTGCAGGCCGTCATGTGTCAGGTCGGCACGGAGCACGTTGGTACCCTTCTCCGTGAATTTTGGGAACAGGTCGATGAAGGTGATGCCTTTCTCTTGGGCCAAGGCTTGCAGCTGTTTGTTGATGGCCGGCACGTCGTCGGTGCGGCCCTTCAGGCGGCTGTAGCGGCCGAAGCTCTCGTTGATGGGCAGCAGGCTTTGCAGATAGAGCTTCGTGTCGGGGCTTTCACGCTGTATGCGTTCCACCACGCCGCGCACCAGCAGGGCCACGCTGTCGGCGCTAAGCCCGTGCGACAGGTCGTTCACCCCGGCCATGAGGAACAGCTTCTGCGGGTGTCCGGGCAATATCTGGTACAGGCGGTGTTGTATGCCGTAGGTGTCATCGCCTATGATGCCACGGTTCAGCACGTTGCTGCGGTTCATGCGCTTGCCCCAGTCGCCGCCGTTCTCGGTCAGGCTGTTGCCCAGCATCACGATGTCTTTCGATGTCACGGCCGGTTCGTCCATGAACTGCACGAGGCGCTTGTAGTAGTGGTCGGTGTAAACATCCGTCTCTTCTTCGCCCACGATGGAGGCTGCCACGGCGTTGGCTACCAGCGAGCGCAGGCGCACCGTGGCGTGCTCGTCCCTGGGGTGCACGGCGTTGATGAGCAGGATGACGCTGGTGTCCGTGTCCGGGTCGATGACGATGCTCGTGCCCGTGTAACCCGTATGGCTGTAGGTGTTGGGCGAGAACAGGTCGCCATTGTTCGAGGCGTAGGCTGTGAAGCAGTCCCATCCGAGGGTGCGTCCCAGCGAGGCCGTGGCGCGCGGCACGGTGCGCATGGCCTTCACGCCGAGGGGCGAGAGGATGCGTCGGCCGTTCCATTCACCCCCGTTCTGCAATGCCGCGCACAGCACGGCAATGTCTTCCGCGCAAGAGAACACGCCCGCGTTACCGCTCACGCCACCGTTAAAGATGCGTGCCAGCGGGTCGTGCACCTGTCCGCAGAGCACCTGCCCGTTGGGCTGTATCTCCGTGGGGGCTATCAGTTCATGCCAGTCGCCCTCCGTGGTGGCGGCCCAATGGGCATCGGCGGTGTTGGTCCAGTTGCCGTCCTTGCCGCGTACGCAGGGCAGGTAGTCCGTATGGTCCATGCCCAGCACGTCGAAGAGGTTCTGCCGTGCGAAGTCGCGCAGCGACATGCCGCTCACCGTCTCGATGATGTGTTGCAGGGTGATGAAGTTCAGACAGCTGTACTGGAAGTCGGTCTGCGGGCGGAAGTCGCGCTGGCAGGTATCTATGTACTGCATCAGCCCGTCGGGGTTGGGCGAGCCGATGGCTTTCTCCAGTTCAGCGGCCGGTGCGTAGGGTGGAAGGCCGGAAGTGTGTGTCATCAGGTCGGCAATGCGTATGGTCTGCCTCTCTTTCCCGTCGGGGCTGACCCAGTTTTCGAATTCGGGCAGATACAGGTTTACGGCGTCGAGCATACGGAGTTTGCCCTGTTCGGCCAGTATCATGGTGCAGATGGCGGTGGACATGCTCTTGCTGCACGATGCCATGTCGAAGATGGCATCCACGGTCATCGGTTCCGTCGTGGGGTATACACGTTTGTTACCATACGCCTTGAGATAAGCCATTTTGCCGTGGCGTACCACGGCCAGCACGGCACCGGGTATGCCGTCTTCGGCAATGGATTCAACGATGGCTTGGTCGGCATATGCCAGCCGGCGGGAGTCCATCCCCACCTCTTCGGGAGCCACGCGTGGCAGTCCTTGAGCCATGGCAAGCTGTGCCCCGATAAGGAGCAGGCAGCTGACGATAAGATGTTTCGCTTTCATACTTTTGATATTAGAATAAGAACGATTGTTTTTCAGGAGGACGGTGGTTATTTACCGTTCCGGTATGCGTCGATGGCCGCCTTTACGGAGCCGTGCATCAACAGCAAGGTGTGTGCTTTGCCGTAGTCCAGGCCAAGCTCGTCTACCAACATGCGCGTGCCGCGGTCCACCAGCTTCTTGTTGGTGAGCTGCATGTTCACCATCTTGTTTCCTTTCACACGTCCAAGCTGTATCATGACGGACGTGGTTATCATGTTAAGTATCATCTTCTGGCCTGTGCCCGACTTCATGCGGCTACTGCCGGTCACGTATTCGGGGCCAACGATCATCTCGATGGGTATGTCCGCTTCGGCGGCCATGGGACTGTCGGGATTGCTGGTGATGCAGGCTGTCAGGATGCCATGTTCGCGGGCCTCGTGTAGCGCACCGATGACATAGGGCGTGGTGCCGCTGGCGGCTATACCTATCACGGTATCCTTGTCCGTCACGTTACGTTCGGTCAGTTCCTGCCAGCCTTTGTTCATGTCGTCCTCGGCGTTTTCCACCGGGTTGCGCAGGGCTGTGTCGCCTCCGGCAATCAGTCCGATGACCAGCGTGGGTGGCATGCCGAACGTGGGCGGAATCTCCGAAGCGTCGAGCACGCCCAAGCGTCCGCTGGTCCCGGCACCCATGTAGAAGATACGTCCGCCCTGTTTCATGCGGGGTACGATTTGCGTTACAAGCTTTTCTATCTGCGGTATGGCTTTTTGTACGGCCAGCGCCACTTTCTGGTCCTCGGTGTTGATGTCTTCCAAGATTTCACGTACGGACTTTTTCTCCAGGTCGTTATAGAGCGACGGTTGCTCTGATATTTTTACGAATGCCATATGTTATGTTATTTAAGAGGTTAGTTTCTGTTGTTATCTTATTTATGGTAGGCGATGAGCCCCTTCATGGGACTTTGCAGGATGGTACCCATTTGGATTCCCATTTCGTTGGCTGCCTCCTCCAGTACGTCGCGGTAATAGTGTGCCACCGAACCTATGAAGTGTACTTTGTTGTGGCTGTAATCGTATTGCATGACGTTGCGTTTGAAGAAGTCTTTGAAGCTTCCCAGTACCATTTGGCGTACGCAAGGCTCTTGCAGGTTTTGCGCGATGAATGGCGACAGACTGGCCAGGAAGCGGTTAGGGAATGGCTTGCGGTACACGCGATCTATTATCTCGCCCGGCGTCAGATTGAACTGGGATAAGAACTTCTCCTTCAATTCGGGCGTGAACTGGTTCTTCAGGATGTTTCCCACCAACAGTTTGCCCAGTACGGCCCCGCTGCCTTCGTCTCCCAGGATGAAACCCAGGGGAGAGACATTTTCTATAATCTTTTCACCATCGTAGTAGCATGAGTTGGAACCTGTGCCCATGATGCAGGCTATGCCCGTTTCATGCCCGCAAAGTCCGCGGGCTGCGGCCAGCATATCCGTGCTGACTTCCACCTCGCCTTTCACTTTGAGATGAAGGCAAATGGCACGGCGCACCATGTCTATTTTGTCGGGGAAGGCGCAACCAGCGCCATAGAAGTATACGGCGTCCAGTTCAGGTGTCTTCAACTGCGGCAAGAGCACATTGCCTATCTCGTTACCTATTTCCTCTTCCGTCTGGAAGAACGGGTTCGTACCTTTCGTGAATATCTGTTGGATGAGTTCACCCTTTTCTACAACACACCAATCGGTCTTTGTAGAACCGCTGTCTGCTATCAGTATCATATCAGTAAGGTTTTAAATTAATATTTCATTGTTGTTTGTTCGTATTTTAGCTATGTCAAATCTTGATGTAGATTTTGCGTCTGTACAATTGGTAACCTATGCACCAGTTAATGGCGACGAATACCAGCGCGTAAACCAGCGAACCGCAGGTGTCGCCGAACAGGGGTTGCATCATCTTGTTGTACAGTAGCCCGTGAATCGAGATGCTTCCGCCGTCCCAAGGGATTTGTATGCAGCCGAACAAGATACCAAGTACGCCGCCCAGTACATACATGAAAAGAGGATTGATTCCGAAAGATTCGAAGAACAGGCTCCAGCGTTTGTAGCCTTTCACGTCTATTATCCAAATGAGCAATGCCAGCAAAGTGGATGCCAAACCGCATGTGGTCAGCACAAATGTGGGAGACCAAATCTTCTTGTTGATGGGGCATCCGTAGCTCAGCAACAGGCCGCAGAACGTCAGCACGGCACCCACAAGGAACAGTTTGATAAGGTGAGACTGAAGCACTTCCTCGCGGCTGCGGCCTGCCTGTTTGTCACCCAGCATCATGCGCCCTACGCAGAAGCCCAGCAACACGTGTGCAATGGCGGGCAGGGTACTGAGTATACCCTCCGGGTCGATGCCATTGTCCTTGTACATGTGGGCGGGTGTCAGGATGGCACGGTCTACTACTGACAGGATGTTGGTCTCGTTGTAGGCGAAGCCGTTGCCTGTCATCAGAATGATGAAGTAACCCACCAGCAGCGTGGCGATGAGGTATGGGATGTGCCTGTGCTTCATGGTGAGGGCCACGATGGAAGCTACACCGTAGCACAGCGCAAGCCGTTGCATGACACCCAGTATGCGTATGCGGTCGAATGTCCATACCGATTCCCATAACTGCGCACCGAAGCCGATACCTTCGGTGGGATGCGTCCAATAAGAACAGAAGCGCGAAAACCAGCCGATGGCCATGCCGATGAGGAAGATGACGATGGTGCGCCGCACTATTTTCATGGCAGCCGCACGGCTGAACTGGAAGTCGTACTTCTTCAACGAGATGTACGTCGAGATACCCATGATGAACATGAAGAAGGGGAACACCAAGTCCGTCGGGGTAAAGCCGTTCCATTCCGCGTGGCGGAGCGGAGCGTATATGTGCCCCCACGAACCGGGGTTGTTCACCATGATCATGCCTGCTATGGTGATACCTCGAAGAATGTCGAGGGCAAGGATGCGCTTGTTAGGTTGTTGTTTCAGCTTATCCATGATTATTGTTTTTGTCCGTTGCCGGAGTTGTACATTCATCTACCAAATAGGCTATCGACACGTAGGGGATGCCCGTGTTGGTGGCCAGGCCGATCTCGCAAGTGCGGCTGTTGCTGTAGCCAATCTGTATGTTGTTCGCTTCCAATTGCGGACGCAGCTTGCGCAGGGCATAGGCGTTCAGCTCGGGATGGGTGAAGCCCCTGTCTCCGGCAAAGCCGCAGCATCCCACCTCTTCAGGCACGAAGACATGGTTGGAGCAGAGCTTGGCGAGCGACACTAGCGTACCGTCCAGTCCCATCTTGCGCATGGAGCAGGTGATGTGCACGGCCACGGGGCGGTCTGTGGGTTTGAATACAAGATGCGGTCGCAGGAAGGTATAGATGAACTCCGCAGGCTCGTAGAGCTTCATGCGTTTGATGGTCTCGCGCATGCGGTGCAGGCACGGGCTTTGGTCGCACAACACGGGATAACGTCCCTGTTCGCTGGCTTCCCACAACGCTTCTTCCAGTTCGTGCGTCTTGCGGTCGGCTATGTCCAGCATGCCTTTGCTCTCCCAGATGGTACCGCAACACAACTTTTCCATGTTCTTTGGGAAGATGACCTCGTAGCCCGCCTTGTGCAGCAGGGCTATCATCTTGTTGACCAATGCCTGCTCCACGGGCGATTTGCGGGCCAGCCCCATGGTTTGGTTGATACAGCTGGGGAAGTAGACCACTTTGTGTAATGAAGAATGAAGAATGGCTCCTTCGGAGTTGAATGAAGAATCTGCGCCCGTTCCTTTTCTTTCGTTCCCGTTGGATTCTTCATTCATCATTCTTAATTCTTCATTCCGTATTTTGAATGCTTTCGGCATGGCCGGCGTCCATTGCGGGATGCCCAGCACGCGGTGCATGCCGCGCGTGAGCTTGCTCATGGCTGTGGTGCCCATCATGGCGTGGGCCGTGTCGGCCAGGGTGAGTACGGGACGCAAGGCACTCTTGATGCCTGCGAAGTGGCGTGCGGCATAGTTGCCCGCCTTGTAGCCCATGCTTGTGGGCGGAAGTTCGCGCTGGCGGACGTAATGGGTCAAGTCGCCCGTGTTGATGCCCATGGGGCACGACATGGAGCACAGGCCGTCGCCCGCACAAGTCTGGTTACCCAAATAACGGTACTGCTTTTCGAGCAAGGCGAGGCGTTCGGGGTCGTTTCCGTCTTGGCGCAGGCGCGACAGCTCGCGCTGGATGACGATACGCTGGCGCGACGACAACGTGAACCCGCACGACAGGCAGTTTACTTCGCAGAATCCGCACTCTATACAGCGGTCCACCTTGCGTAGTGCAGCGTGGAAGGCATCGCTTTCGGGACGGGATGAGGAATCGGCCTCCGATTCTTCATTCTTCATTCCTAATTCTTCATTTCCGAAGATGAGGGGCAGGGGTTTGAAGTGCTTCAGGTGGCACTCCGGGTCGTCGTTGAAGATGACGCCGGGGTTCAGCAGGTTCTTCGGGTCGAAGATGCGCTTCAGTTCCTGCATGGCGCGGTAAGCCTCGTCACCCCATTCGTAGCGCACGAAAGGCGCCATGTTGCGGCCCGTGCCGTGTTCGGCCTTCAGCGAGCCGTCGTACTTGTCCACCACGAGAGTCTTCACGTCTTCCATCAGGGCGGCGTAGCGGTCTACTTCGGCCTGCGTGGCGAAGCTCTGGTTGAGTATGAAGTGGTAGTTCCCCTCCAACGCGTGGCCGTAGATGCACGCGTCGTCGTAGCCGTGGCGGGCTATGAGCTGTTGCAGGTCGGCCGTAGCCTGGGGCAAGTCTTCTATGTGGAAAGCCACGTCCTCTATCAGGCAGGTGGTGCCGGGACGGCGTGTGCCGCCCACCGAGGGGAAGATGCCCGAACGGATGGCCCAGTACTTGCCGTATTCCTCAGGCTTGTCCGTGAAGTACACGGGCACGTAGGTGGAAAACTCGGCAAGGCACTCCTCTATGCGGCGTATGTTGGCCGCCAGTTCTTCGGGCGTGCGTGCCTTGGTTTCGGTGAGCACGGCGGTCAGGCCCGAAGGGTCTTGGGTTTCGCCTTTATACCTTATATATATGGGGTCGTCCACAGACGAGAGGCTCTTGTAGTCCAGCAGCTCGGCACCTTTCACGAGCCACTCGCCCGCGTCGTTGACAAGCGGCTTCATGGCCACCACGGCACGGCAGGCTTCGCGGATGCTGGTAAAGTAGAGCATGGCGCTGGCCTTGCACGGATAGTCGTACTCGGTGCGCATGGTCACCTGGGACATGAAAGCCAGCGTTCCTTCGCTTCCCACCATGAGGTGTGCCATGATGTCGAACGGGTCGTCGAAGTCCACGAGCGGACGCAGGTTCAGTCCGGTGACGTTCTTGATGGCGTATTTCTTGCGGATGCGGTCGGCCAGAGGCTGGTTGGCACGGATTTCGTCGCGCAGATGGCACAGGTCGCGTAGGAAGTCGCGGTGCGTGGCTTCGAAAGAGGCGCGGCTCACGGAGTCGGCCGTATCCACCACGGTACCGTCGGCCAACACGATGCGGGCGGACAGCATCACCTTGTCGCTGTTGGCGTGTGTACCACAGTTCATGCCCGACGCGTTGTTCATCACGATGCCGCCCACCATGGCGCTTTTCACCGAAGCGGGGTCGGGGGCGAACTTGCGCCCGTAGGGAGCGAGTATCTCATTGACGCGCTGCCCGATGATGCCCGGTTGCAAGGTGATGCTTTCGTGGTCGGGGCTGATGCTGTACTGCTCCCAATGTTTGCCGGCCACGATAAGGATGGAGTCGCTCACGGCTTGTCCGGAAAGGCTGGTGCCTGCCGCGCGGAAGGTGACGGGCGTTTCCAGCCGCGATGCGAGGCGCAGGAGCTGGCTTATTTCGTTCTCGTCCTTGGCGCGTACCACGATGCGGGGTATGAGGCGGTAGAAGCCGGCGTCCGTGCCCCAGGCCAAGCGGCGCAACTCGTCGGTATAAATGCGTTCCTTCGGGATGAAGCTTAAGGCTTCGCGGAGAAACTGTGTGTAACGTTCGTTTACTGTACTTTCTGCGTTAGTCATATCTATCTGTTTTATCTCTTTCATGTCCTCTTCCTCCTTGCGGAGGTTGCCGGGGAGAAACGTCGGGCTGTCCGGCTGTTTGTTGTGCAACCGTCAGGGCCTTAGCCGTTTACTCTTGTTTGCGTGCAGGCGGTGCGGTGCCGTTTTGTCCGCTGTGTTTTCCGCCTGCAAGCGCAACGTGTTCGGAGCGTACTCGCAACATGTCGCGCCCGTGCCCGCAATGCGTTCCGTCCGTGCCCGCAACATGTTCGGACCAAAAGCCCGGAATGCAGGGGCAGGAACCGGAGTTCCCGGCACATTTCCATTACTTATATAAGTAATATTTTTTCGACAACTGGCGGAAGCTTTCCACGTCCTTGTACCAGTAGTCGCGTATGTCGTCCCACTTGTGGTTCTTCGAGAAGCGTTCGCGTATCTGGCGCGAGCCGCTCACCTTGTCGAACATGTCGAAGCGCCCTTTGTTTGCGTGGTCCATCACGGCGTGTTCCGGCCAGAGGCGGGCTATCTCTTGCATCACCATGAACTGTATGGGGCTGAGCGGCGCCTTCTGGTAGTCCATGATGTGCACCTGCACGCCTTGGTACAACTCGCCCTTGCCCACGGAATAGAACGGCGTGAGGAAGATGGGGCGGAACTCCACGCCCGGCACCTGGAGGTCGTTCAGCGCGTCGGCCAGCTTGTTGGCTTCAATCCACGGGGCGGCGAACATCTGGAAGGGGATGGTGTAGCCCACGCCGATGGACATGTAGCCCAGCTCGCCCAGGATGCCGCTGACCGGGTAGAACCATGCCGACAGCGACTGTGGGATGTGGGGAGACGACGGCACCCATTGCAGGCCCGTTTGCGTGTAGTCCATCTTGCGTTTCCAACCTTTCATCTTGACCACCGTGAGCTTGCACTGCTTGCCTCCGGAGAGCATGCGCTCGCCGTTGAGCATCAGGGCCAGTTCGCCGCAGGTCAGGCCGTACACATACGGTATCTTGAACTGGCTGACGAAGGAAATACAGTCGTCCTCTACCAGGTTACCCTCCACCTTGAGTCCGCCCAGCGGATTGGGGCGGTCGAGCACCACCAGTTCTTTGTCGTTCTCGGCAGCGGCTTCCATTGCCAGCCCCATCGTGCTGATATAGGTGAACGAGCGGCAGCCAATGTCCTGAATGTCGTATACCAGCACGTCCACGTCCTTCAGCATTTCCGGCGTGGCTTTGCGTGTCTTGCCGTAGAGCGAGTAGACGGGCAGGCCCGTGGTGGCGTCCTTTATGTCGCTCACATGGTCGCCCGCATGCACGTCGCCGCGCACCCCGTGCTCCGGCCCGTAAAGGGCCACCAGCTTCACGTTGGGAGCCTCGTGCAGGATGTCGATGGTCGACTTCATGTTGTTGTCCACGCCCGTGGGGTTGGTGATGAGGCCCACGCGTTTTCCTTCCAGGCACTTGAAGTTCTGCTCTTTGAGCACTTCAATTCCGGTCTTTATCTTGATGCGCTGCGCGTTGGCGCCCAGTACCGGCAGGGCGCAGATGGCAGCGGCTATGAGTAACTTCTTCATTGATGTTCGTTTTTAACAGGTTATGATGTTTAGTCTTTCTTCTTGCCGAAGTTCGGGTCTACCTTTACCAGCATGGCCATGCCGACCGTGGTGATACAGCATATCATGGTCCACACGAAGAAGTGACGGTAGCCGATGGTCTCTTGCAGCCATCCGGCTATCATGCCCAGCATCATGCTTAGTGCCATGAAGCCCGTGCAGATGGCATAATGCGACGTCTTGAACTCTCCCTCGGAGTAGTATATCAGGTAGAGCATGTAAGCCGTGAAGCCGAAGCCGTAGCCGAACTGCTCGATGAAGACGCAGATGTTGACCGTCAGCAGCGAGTGGTCCTGGAAGTAGCTCAGGTAGACGAAGGTGAGGCAGGTGAGCGACATGCTCCATGCCATGGGGTGCAGCCACTTCTTCAGTCCGCCCTTGGCGGCTGCTATGCCGCCTATGATGCCTCCCAGCGTCAGACCTATGATGCCCACGGTTCCATATACCAGACCGACCTCGCCGGTGGTCAGGCCCAAACCGCCCTTGTCCACGGGGTCGAGCAGGAACGGTTGGATAATCTTGGTGAGCTGCGCTTCCGGGAAACGGTAGAGCAACATGAAGCCTATGGCGGCTACCGTCTGCCAGAACGGCATCTTGGTGAAGAACGTCCTGAAGGCATCCACGAAGCCTTTGAAGATGCTCTTGGCGTCCGTGTCCTTGTGCGGGGCGTCGCTTGCCGGGCGCGGCAGCATCCACCCGTGGTACAGGGCCACGAGGAAGAAGAATACTGACAGCGTGACGAACACTACGAGCCACGCCAGCGGAATGTTGCCCGACGTGCCCACGAAGCTGGCTTCTGTGCGTTCTGTCAGCTTATGGTCTATCTCGAAGTACAGGTAGGCGGGCTTGTCCCAGTTGTCCTCGTTGAATTCGAAGCGTGTGGACAGCTTGTTCTGCTCCAGCTTGATGCTCTGGTCTCCGTCTTTGTAGGTGACGTTCAGCACCACATGCTCGCCCGGAGCCGGTTGCTTGTTCAGGCGTACGGCGGCTAAGGCTATGTTGTTGGACACTTCCTGTGCCACGGCTCGCTCCTCGCCGAAGGTTTCGCGCACCCATTTGGTGAAGCCGCTTTCCGTAGTGGCTGCCACGGCTGCCGGTGTGCCTTTCGAAGCGATGTTCCCTTTCACAAAGCCGTTGCGCACATTCATATTGTTCACCGAGTCGAGCATAAGGGCGGCATATTCGGCAAAGGGCATCGTGCCGCCTTGTCCGTCATCCACGGTTTGCGGGGCGGTGATGGGGGCTTGCAGCATGTCGGTCGTGGCCACGAAGCAAAGCTCGTCGCTTTCAGCTGCTTCGGTCTGCGTGGCAAATTGCGGAAGCCCTGCCGTCACGCTTTGTGTAGCCGGGTCGGCCACGACGTGCAGCTTCACCGGCTCCAGCCCGGAGTTCATCTCGATAAGCCCGGCCAGTATGACGAGGATTCCCTGTCCCATGACGGTGGCCACACGGTAGAACGTACTGCGGATGCCCACATACAGCGACTGCTCGTGCTCGTCGAGGGCAAGCATGTAGAAACCGTCTGCGGCAATGTCGTGAGTGGCCGAGGCGAATCCCATGAGCATGAAGATGGCAAACGTGAACTGCACATAGAACTCCGTGGGAATAGTAAAGGCGATTCCTGCCAATGCGATGGCCACAATCCACTGCATGGCCAGCGTCCACCAGCGTTTGGTCTTGATGATGTCCACGAAGGGGCTCCAGAATGGCTTGATGACCCATGGCAACCCCAGCCAGCCCGTGTAGAGCGCGATATCGGTGTTCGACATGCCCAGGCGTTTGTACATTATGACGGAGATGGTCATTACAGCCACGTAGGGCAGCCCTTGCGCAAAGTATAATGTGGGAATCCATGCCCACGGATTACGTTTCTTATTTCCTACTTGTTTGTTGTTCATTGTCTATGTTGTTGTTAGATGGTATTGATGTCTTCGCTATATGGTTTATTCGTAGAGCTTTTCTATTTTGGCTCCGACGTAATAGTGCAGCAGGATGTTGTCATACGGGTAACCTTGTTCTCCCATGACGGCCGCTCCTATCTGGCACAGCCCCACGCCATGCCCCCAGCCTGCGCCTACCAGGATGAAGCGACCCGGTATGCCGTCAGGCGAAATGTCTTCCTTGTCCACCACGAATGCGGAACTGTAAAGGTGCGAGGGCGACAGGGTGCGGCGTATTTCAAGCTCCTTGCCTATGGTGCGTGTAAGCTTGGTGCCCACGATCTTCAGTTTCCACAGGCGGCCGCTGGTACCGCGGGCCACAGGCACGAGGTCCAGTATTTTGCCGTAGTCCACACCGGAACGTTTCAGGATGAGGGCAGAAAGTTCGTCTTGCGTATATTCCACACGCCAGCGGTAGAAGTCGGTGGTTTCCTGGTCGTAGTTGTTGAGCACTTGCGAGAGGATGCGTTTGTCCGTGGTGTTGCAGAAAGCTTCGGGCGAGGTACGTATCCAGCGTTCGGCCTCGGCCTCTACTGTCAGGTCGGGACAGGGAACGACCGGCTCTCCCGTGATAGCGCTGCCGCCTTTGCGGTCGAGTTGCTTGGCCAGGTAGGGGTGCCGCACGTTTTCCCAGCAATACTGGAACTCCTCGAACGCGCCGCCGCAGCATTTTGAGAAACGTGCGTCGCATATCTTTCCGTCATAACTCAATATCTGGCCACGGGTCGCGGCGATGGCTTGCCGTACGATAGGCGTGGAAGCCCGCGTGATGCCTTGATAACGTTGGCAATGGTCGTCGGCGCACACGTCGAAGCGGGTGTGGTCTTCGCGGTCGTACCACCTAATCCATTCCTCGTCGGTCTGGCTTGTGGCGGTATATGCGGTGTGTGTGGCTTTTATGTCCTTGTTCTTTTGGATTTGCGCAAGCAGCCAGCTTCTCGAAATCACGGCATGGGCTTTCAGCAGTTCCAATGAGGCGGTGGCGCTCATTTCGCTGGAGATGACGCTGGTCAGGTAGTCTTCCACGTTGATGACGTTCACGCCGGTGAGCTTGCCGTCTTCCACGATGATTTTCAACGCGCCTTGGAAGCGTTGGTCTTCTTTACGCTCCCAATGGAAATTGATGCCGATGGTGACATCGAGCAGTTCGAACGAGTCGGCCGTTTCGTCGGCGGGTTCAAACAGAAGCTCGTCGTAGAGACGGCCGTTCCACAGCACTTTGCCTTCGTCGTATGTGACGGTCTGTTTGCCGTTTACCGGCGTGCCGTCGTGGGTGTAACCGCCGTGCAATATGAACTCTATTTGCGGTTCGAACAGGATACCTACTTGTACTTTGGGCTCTTTCATGTCGGTGTGTTTTATATGGTTATCGGATTTGTTCTTTTACTTGCCGGCGCAGTTGTTCGAAGGCTTCGGGCGGGAGGCACACTTCGCTGAGTATCTGCCTGACGTCTGCCGCCGTGATTTTCGCGAAGTCTTTCTCCACAGGTGTGATGAACACGCCGCCCAAGTCCACGGAGGCCGGGCTGCTGAGCAGGTTGTCTTCGCCTTCGGCCGTGTAACAGGCGGGGCGGTGCTTTTCGCGCGGAAAGACGAACACCGTCCAGCGTGCGCCGTCGCACATACACAGCACGTTCATCATCGGCTCTTCTTCGCCGGGTTTTATGGTCATGTTTTGATAGATGATGCGGAACAAGGCTTCGGCATCATCCGCGGAGGCGGAGTCGATGACGAGTGTGGCGCGTGGGGCGTCGTCCAGCCAGTAGAGTGTGGCCTGTCCCAACGTGCCCACCTGGCCTGCCACCTGCTTGCGCCATGTATCCTCTATGGGCATGAAGCCCTTGTTGCCTGCCTGGAAGTGGGCATGGTCGGGTGCGGAGGCTCCGCAGCGCGGGCCGTTATAAAATATGGTGTAGTCGGTGAGCGCCTGCGCCAGTTGCAGCATGTCGCCCATGCGTGTGGCGATGCGTTGGTCCACGTGTTCCGTTTCGGGAATGGTGAGGTGGCGCGGGAATATGGGGAAAGGGTTCACCAGTATGCTGTAGTGTCCTGCGAACGGCACGCCCTCCTGCTGCGGAGGCAGGTTGGCGGGGCAGAGGAAGCACTTGCGTGCCTTGATGGATTTGGCGTCGACCTTTGCGCCCGACGACACGATGCGGGCGGGGTTGAACTGCACCTTGTACAGGGTGCCGTCCACATCGAGCTCCTTTACCCGCACGCCCGCGAGGGCGGCATAGTTGTTGCCTGCCGTTTCCCAGTCGGCAAGCTGCCGTTGGAGCAGGTCATGTATGGTTTGGTTCAAGTTCTGCATATCTATATTTGTTTATTTTGTTCAATGCCCGTTCCTATGAGGCATTCCGGGCTTTCGCTCGCAACGTGTCCGGCTCTCGTCCGCAACGTATTCCGTCCGTGCTCGCAACGTGTACGGGGCGCGCTCGGAACGTGTTCCGCTTGCGGACGCCGATTGCCCCCTCCTGGAGGCGTTATAACGGCACATCCGCACCCCGCAGGTACGCGGTGCGGATGTTGTGTCCCGGACGGGTATTGTCAGGCCTTTTTACTCTTGTTCATGGCCACGCGCGCCTGGAGTTCCCAAGTGCGGATGCGGTCTTTGTAGAGGTTGTGGGCGTTCATCTTCACCACGTCGAGCGATGCGTCGGAGTTGTCGTCCCAGCGGCGGCACAGGTAAACCACGTCGTACACGCGGCCTATCTGGAAGCGGCGCGATATGTTGAGACCCAGCGCGTAGTCCTCGCCATAGCTGGTGTTGGGCACCTTCACTTCGCGGAGCATGGGAGTGTAGAAGGCGCGTGGTGCACCCAGGCCGTTGATGCGCAGGGCGTTGTTGCGTCCGTTCTCCGGGGTCCACTCCTTGTGGTCTATGATGCCGGGGGCAATCATGTTCATGTTGAAATCGGTCATCATGTAGGTGCCGACCACCATGCCGCAGTTCTGCTCGTAAAAGGCGCGTACCATCGTGGCGAGCGTGTTCTCGTCTTTGTACACGTCGTCGCTATCCAGCTGGACGGCAAACTTGCCGCACTTGGCGTGGTGCACACCCATGTTCCAGCAACCGCCTATGCCCAGGTCGTTTCTTTCGGGGATGATGTGGATGAGCGGCTCGTCGCCCTTGAACTCGTCTATGGCCTCGGTGGTGCCGTCGGTGGAGTGGTTGTCGATGACGATGAGGTTATATTTGAAGTCCGCTTTCTGTGAGAGCACCGAGCGGATGGCGTCGCGTATGGTGCGGATGCGGTTGCGCACGGGGATGATGACGGATGCCTCGTACTCGAACTCGCCCTTGTCGAACTCGATGTGTTCGAACTCCGGCGCCAGGTAGCCGCCTATCTCCTTCAAGTGTTCGGTGCAGGCTTGCTCCATTTCTATCTGGCGGTCGCGGTTCTTCGGGTCAACGTAGTCGAATATCTTCTCGCCGCTCTTGCGCGTGTCGTTCTCCACTTCGCTGTACAGATACTCGTTGATGTGTACCAGCTCGGCACGTTGGCTCAGCTTGAGGCGCAGGTCGTAGAGGCCGGCAAACTTATAGTCGGCCTTCATGCGCGAAGCGGCCTCCTTCAGCTTGGCGGTGTTGAACAGCAGCACGGAGCCGAAGTTGAAGTCGTCGCGCAATGCGCCGAACTGGTAGTCGATGACCGGTGCGTTGCTCTGCTTGCCCTCGCTCACCTGGTAGTGGTCGGCGTAGACCATGCCTGCGTCGGAGTCTGCGGCGATGTGCATCATGCGCTCCAAGGCGAACATGCCCAGCTCGAGCGTCGTCTCCTTGGTGTAGAGCAGCGTGTATTCGCCCGTGGCGCGTGCGGCCACCGTGCGCAGGGTTGCGCTGCTGGCGGGTGCGTCGATGTCTATCTTCACGCATCCGGGCAGATCTTCCAAGCCCTTGTCCGTGGCCATCAGATAGATGTCGTTCACTACTCCTGTGGCACGCAGGCCCTCAACGGTTCTCTCTACTTGTTCTTTTCCTGTGTAAGGCAGGAAGCAACTGATTTGTTTCATATTCCTGTAGTATTTGTTATTTCTGTCATTTCTTTACTTTCAGCAATCCCACTTCGCCGCTGGTCGAGGTGAACAGTACCTCCCGCCCGTTAAGGGGCACCACGGTGCTGATGAGCGAGTTACCCACTTTATGCTTCCACAGCACGCGTCCGGTCGTGCCTTCCAGGGCAAAGATGAGTCCCTCTTTGGTACTGCCGAACATCACGCCGTCTTTCTCCGCCTGCATGGACGGGGCGTGCTCATAGCCGAATCCCACGTTGGACGCCCAAACTTCGCGGGGTTCGCGGCCCTCGGTGCTGTACGACACGATGCTGTCGTTCATCGTCTTGCTGTAGATGCGGCTACCGTCTTCCGACAGTCCCATGGTTTCCCGCACTTGCGACTGGAAGGTACGCCACACCGTTTCGCCTGTCTCCAGGTCGATGGCCGTAAGGGCACGCTTCGGGTCACTAATGAACACTTTGCCGTTTGCGGCCACGGGCCATACGGCGGCGGGGGAGTAATGGATGCCGGGCAGGCCGTGTGTCCATTTCCACAGCTCTTTGCCGTCCGCCTTGTTCAGGGCATAGAGCGTGTTGTCCCATGCACCGAATATCACCTTTTCCCCGGCTATCAGGGGTTTCGTCTCGATATATCCTTTCACTTGGTCATACGCCCAAAGCACCTTGCCGCTGTGTAGTTCGATGGCACGGAATGTGTGGTCGCTGGCCCCAATGTAGACCACGCCATTCTCTATCGTTACCGCGCCCAGTACCGGTTCGGCGGCTTCCACCTTCCAGAGCAGGCTTCCGTCTTTCGTGTTCAAACCGTATATGCACTTGTCTGCCGAACCGAATACTACCACGCCGTCGGCTGCCGCAGGCGTACCCACGATGCGTTTGCCTGCCTGATAGCTCCACAACTGCTTGCCTTTCTTGAGCGTATAGGCGGTGAGGCGGCCCATGTCGTCGCCCACAAACACTTTGTCGCCTTCTACGGCGGGTGAGCAATAGATGCCGGCTCCAGTCTGTAGTAACCATTGTTCCTTTACTTGGGCGTATTTCTGGTTGACGGAGAAGTCGGGATATTTCTCCGCCTTTCCGTTGTGGTCGTAATATGGTTCGTCCAGCGAGAAAGCAGCCCACTTCTCTTTCTCCTCGCCTATGCGCTGTGTGTAGACGAGGATGGAGTCTTCGGTCACCTCGTAGATGCCATATCCCGGCTTGCCATCCTGGTCGCGCAGGTTGCTGCGCATCAATATGCCGGGTATACCGTCATAACGGAAGTCCTTGTTCCTATGATAGTGGCCTCCCACGAACAAACGGATGTCATACGGGCGCACAGCGTCGGTCACTTCATACCAGTTGTCCACGTCTCCCTCCAGCATGGGGTAGTGTGTGACGAGTATGACCGGTTTGTCTTTGCCACGTTTCTCTATTTCCTCCTTTATCCATTGCAGGTCTTGCGGTACCACATGCCCGTAGGCCATGCGCATCAG
This sequence comes from uncultured Bacteroides sp., assembly GCA_944320295.1. GTDB lineage: Bacteria > Bacteroidota > Bacteroidia > Bacteroidales > Bacteroidaceae > Bacteroides. Next base: position 35,208 of record CALUGY010000052.1, on the reverse strand, counting down.
CGGGCCCGAGTTGAATCCCAGGAAGATTACCCCCTTGTGCTCGAAGGCGAAACGTTCTCCGCCGAAGATGGCCGCAAAGTCCGTACAGCCTGATTCGCTCCACTTCGTTTCGTGGTTGCCCATCGTGATATAATATTTGGCTTTCAGCAGGTCAAGGCATGATTTCACACTCTCCATGGTTTGACGGTCTCCAGCTTCGCTGATGTCTCCCGTGACCAACACGAAATCTATGCTGTCGGTGGCATTGATTTGCGCTACCGAACGGAGCAGGTCTTCCATTGGGTTCGGATTGTTTCCGCTCAGGTGCAGGTCTGTCAGTTGCACGAAGCGGAATGTACCGTGTTGTGCACGGAGTCCTCCCGGCAGGAGCAGGAAGGTTGTCAAGATGGCAAGTATGATTCGTTGTTTCATAATTTCGGGTTTTGAGAGGTTATTGTTTGTCATCGAAGAATGAAAGGATTCCTTTCATGAGTTCAGCACGTTCGGCTGCGGTGCGCAGCGTTTCAAATGGCACGCCCATGACAAATGTCTTGTAGTCCCCCTTATAAGCCACGCCCGCGCTGATATTGTTTTCCGGATAGCGCATCACCGTATAAGCATCTTTGCATGCAGGGACAATACCGTCCGGTGATTCTACTATGTAGCAACTTTCATTGAGTTCGTTGTAGTAATCGTATTTGCCATCAAACGAAGCGAAAGGTGATGCCACGCAATCTATCTTGCCCATAGTGGCAGCTTGTCCTACAATCCATTTATACTTCAGCACCTCTGTGGCAAACTGTTTGTCGCTTTCTTCCGGCTTTGTCAAATGGTTGTCCCAAAGGTCCGAGGCTACGAACGCGCCCGATACAAAGATGTTTCCACCTTGTTTGCAATATGCGGCGATGGCTTCTTGCATGGCCTTGCTGAAGGTCTTATACTCTAATGGTTTGACGCCGCCACGGCCTATCTTGGTTTGGCATTCCTTTCCAAGAATCAGGTCGACATACTTGTAGTCGTTCAGCGAAACGGCTTTGCCGTTTTCCACGGTTTCATCGCTGCATGACACGAAGTCGTATCCTGCTTTCAGTATGGCTGCTCCATGTACGGCCGGATAGTCGAACGTGTTACCTGCAATGACTTTGGTCTCATAGTTCGAGCGGCTGTCGCCGAAACCGGAAGAGTCGTCGTCCATCCATGGGATAGAGCGGCGGAAGTCCTTCATGGCACCTATGTAGCTAATATCTTTCAGATAAGGAACTCCGTGGTCTAATTCGTCAAGGAAACCAGCAAGCTGTTTGCTTGCCTCGCCCGGTGCCACGAAGTCGGCCGGTGCGCTAATACGGTCGAAACCGTTCACCACCAGTACGGTACCTTTGCTGTTGAGCGCACGTCCGGCGGACAGTATCTCCGAAGGGAAGCTTTCACCACCCTTGTTTACGGCGGTCACTTTGTAGCTGCATACCACACCTGTGGCCGGTAAAGCGGCACGATATGTGGTGCCCTCTACCAATACGCCGTTGTCGAAGTCGCCATCGCCTATACGGGTGTAGACAATATATTTGTCAGGACTGGCTGTCGGCTCCAAGGGGTCTTCCACAGGGCTCCAGCTCAATTCTATTTCATTGTTGCCTGTCATGCGGAGGCTCATATTGTCTACTGGCAGAGGCTGTACTACATAATCCATGTCATATTGAGAGCAGAGGAATTGCAGCATTCCTTTGTACACGGCACGGCTTACGGTGAAACGGAAACGAGGGTCGAGCCCGTAACGCATATCGGCGAAATTCTGGTGTGAAAGCAATTCGAGCAACATGGTGGGCACTCGCGGCACGCGTGCCTCGTAGTACGATTGGTTCCACATGCCCCTACGGCTCCAGTTCGGTTCGTATAACGTACGGATGTCTCTTACGATGTTTGATTGTATTAAGTCGGTCAAGTCGCGTGCCAAATAGCGTGAAGCCCCATTGGCATATTGGTCGCCATAAGCATTGGTGTAGAAGATGCCCAGCGTGCCGATGATAGAATCGTTGAGCGTGGTGCCCGCATCCGAATGGAAGGCGAAGGCCAAGTCTACTGGTATGTTGAGCCCCTTCTCATCGGGATTGGAGGCGGAACCGCCTGCCAAGTAGTTTACCCAGATGCCTCGGCACTTGTAGTCGTCGGTGTAGTCGTTCTTGCCGTGGCTCTCGGAATATACGCTGTCCGGCACTCCGGCCCATTGAAGCCAATAGCGTGCTGCCTCACAGAAGCGGGGATAACCGCTAGTTTGCGGTACCTGATAGTTGTTGGCTTCCACGTGGTTGCCCTCGCCTTGCAGGTTGCGGGTATCTGAGCTTTTCAGGTTCTCCGTCGCGCCTTCGGGCGAAATGCAGCGGGCAATGTTGCCCATACCGCCGCCAATCTTCACGGCATCGGCTGTCACAATGCGTCCGGCTTTGTCGGAAAGGTTGCTCAAGGTTACTTTGCAGGCATCGCTTTTGCCTTGGGAGAAACTGAAGGTGCCCAAGTAAATCCACGTGCCGCCGCCCATCTGCTGGTTTACCTTGAACTGCGTTGTCCCACCTTTGTGGTAGACGGTATACAGCGCATCGTCGGTGCTGTTTGGCAATGTCTGGTAAGAGACGTATACGGCATAGTGCCCGTCTGCCGGGATTGCGGGTATCCACTCGGCGGTGCTTGCGTGGCCTTTCTTCACGGTCTCTATGGTGCGGAAGGTTCCCTCCTTAAAGGGGTTCTCGAAGTCTGCGTATTGGGCGCGCAGGTGGGCGAATCCTACTCCGTTGCCTTGCTGCCACGCTTTGTCGCCTGTCCTTTCCCAATAGGTAGAAGCATGGTCAAGGCAGCCGTCGTTGTCCACTACGATTTCGGCTGTCTGCGTGTCGCGTTCGCGGGGCAAGAGTACGTTGGCTCCGGCATTCTCAAGCATGGGGACAAGGAAGGGGAGCACGTAGCTCTGCGTGTAGAGGTCTTCCACCGTCTGGAACACGCGGGCGCGCTGCCATTCCCAGCGGTCGAGTTTCGGCTCATAATACCATCCGTGACTTTGCCACATGGCTATGTGACGGTTGGCCAACCCGTTGGTCGGGGTATATGCGGCCGATACGTTCGTCACCAGCGGTTTGTCGCCTTTGGCAAAGGGGTGGAACCTGTCCGCCTTTTTATCCTTCTTGGCGCGTAGCTGTTGTGGAATTAGATCTTCTATTTTACGGTCATCCGTCAGGATTTGCAGTTCATGGCCGGCGTATTGCGATGGGAGAAGTTCCTTTACGCTTTGGTAGATGTACTTCACGTTGTCCTCACGGAACGGGATGTACGAGCAGTTGATGTTGGCAAACAACTGCAATGCCTTGCCGTTTGCTGCGACCGAGTCTATCGTAATGCGTCCGATGGAGACTTCTTTCCGGGCTACCGAGTCCAAAAGGCGGCCTATTTCCGTGCGTACTTCTTCTGTAAGTCCTTGCGCGTTTCCCACTTGAGGGAAGAGGGAGGCTGCCAGTATCCCTGCCAGATAATAACGTCTTACGTTCATGCTTATGGTATATTAAATAAGAGTGACATTACTGTTTCGGTTTGATGAGCAAGCAAAGCCCCGCTGCCGTGATGAGGGCATTGATGAGCAGCAGCTCGAAGCTAATCTGATAGCCGCCGAACCACGCTTCGCTGTTGCTTTGCAGCACGTAGCAGACGACAGGCGACAGCACAGCTACCACGGGCACCCAACGGTCGCGTACCGGCTTTTTGCAAGTCATGCCGAAAATGAACATGCCCAAGATGGGGCCGTAAGTGTAGGCCGCCAAGCTATATACGGCATTGATGGCGCTGTCGTCGTTCAGCTCGTAGAAGATGACGATGACAATGACCATGAGGAGCGACATGATGAAGTGCACCAGCTTACGCGTCAGCGTCAAGTCTTTGTCGCCTTGTTTTTCGTTGGCTTTCAAAATGTCGATGGTAAACGAGGTGGTGAGTGCCGTGAGTGCGGAACCGGCTGCCGAGTAAGCTGCTGCAATCAGTCCGATGATGAACACCACGCCGATGAAGATGGGGAAGTCCTTGCTCCACGCAACTTCTCCGAACAATTCGTCGCCCGCTATCTGTGTCGAACCTGCCATGTTGGCATCGGCATACATATATAATAAGGTGCCAAGCACGAGGAACAACCCGATGACGAAGATTTGTATGAAAGAACTCAGTATCATGTTTTTCTGCGATTCGCGGAAGTTCTTGCAGCTGAGCGTGCGTTGCATCAGGTCTTGGTCCAGTCCGGTGCAGGCCACAATCATGAACACGCCGGCGATGAACTGCTTCCAAAAGTAACGCCCGTCGTTGGGGTCGTCGAAGAAGAACACCTGGCTGGTGGGGTGGGCGGCCACCGCTGCGGGAAGTTCACCGAAACCGAGGTTCAGGCTCTTGGCGATGAAGACAATGCAGCACACCACGGACAGCACGAGGCAGAGCGTCTTGAGTGAGTCGGTCCAGATGAGGGACTTCACGCCGCCTTGGAAGGAGTATAGCCAGATGAGCGCAACGGTCAGCACCACGTTGATGGTGAAGGGCACATGCAGCGGCCCGAATACCAGCGTTTGCAACACCACGCACACCACGAAAAAGCGTACGGATGCACCCAACATCTTCGAAACGAAGAAAAACCATGCCCCGGTGCGGTACGAGGCCATGCCGAAGCGGTTTTCCAGATAACCGTATATGCTGACAAGGTTCATCTTGTAGAACATGGGGATGAGCACCAATGCCACGACGATGGAGCCCACGAAGAAGCCCAGCACCATCTGCATATACGAGTAACCGCCCGCCGCCACGGCACCGGGCACGGAGATGAAGGTGACGCCCGAGATGCTGGCGCCTATCATGGCCACAGTCACCATGAGCCACGAAGATTTGCGGTTGCCGGTAAAGAAACCCGCATTGTCGGCCTTGCGGCCTGTTATCCAAGAGATGATGAATAGCAGGGCGAAGTAGAAGGCGATGGTGGCAAGTACAATCCAAGCTGTTGTCATATCTGTTACTGTCCTTTAGTTGTCTGTTCGTTAAGTTACATTGTCTTTCGAAGGTTATTCGGCATAGAGCAGGTAGGGCTTGCGCTGCTTCTTGAATTTCTCCACGTCGTCTTTCCACGTGGCTTTTATCTCGTCGGCGCTTTTGCCTTCCTTTATCATCTTGCGCACGTAATCCGTTCCGATGAGCAGTTCGAAGAAGGGGCGGAAGAAGTAGTCGTCCATGTTGAGGTTGCGGTAAGCATCTATCAAGTAAGTCAGGTCTATGCCCTTCTTCCAGATTTCTTCGTCGCTCAGGCCGCTCAGGTTCACGCCGTGGCACAGGCGGTTGAGTTGGGGCGGATTTTTCGCACCGGGCACGCTGCGCGGGGTGAAGCTATAGTCGTAGCCCGTCATGTTAGGATGGCCGTATACTTGGAAGGGAAGGTCGGTGCCGCGGCCCAGGCTGACGGGAGTTGCCTCGAAGAAACAGAGCGACGGGTAGAGGTAGATGGCCTTCATGTTGGGCAGGTTGGGCGAGGGGGCGATGGGCAGGCGGTACAGCGTCTGGTGCGTGTAGTTCTTGCAGGGAATCACGGTGAGGTCGCACACGCGCGATGCGGGCAGCCAGCGTTCGCCGTTCACCATCAGGGCCAGTTCGCCCAGCGTCATGCCGTGCACCACGGGGATGGGCAGCCAGCCCACGCCGGACTTGTACTTCATGTCCAATATAGGCCCGTCCACGTAGTGCCCGTTGGGGTTGGGGCGGTCCAGTATGAGCATCTTGCGGTTATATTCGGCGCAGGCGTCCATCAGCCGGCACATCGAGGCGTAGTAGGTGTAGAAGCGCAGGCCCACATCCTGTATGTCCACTATCAGGATGTCGAACTTGCGCATGGCTTCTTCGCTGGGTTTGCCTATGCCGCCGTCGTAGAGCGACAGGATGGGCACGCCTGTCTTGCTGTCTACCGAACTGGCCACGTGCTCGCCGGCGTCGGCGTCGCCACGGAAGCCGTGTTCGGGCGAGAAGATGCCCACCACGTTGAACTTGTTCTCAAGCAGAATGTCGAGCAAGTGCTTGTCGCCCACCATTCCCGTGTGGTTGGAAAAGATGGCTATGCGCTTGTCTTTCAGGATGGGGAAGTACTCGGAAGTTTGCTCGTCGCCCATCACGACGCGTTCTGTTTGTGCCATGCAAAGCAGGGTGCCACACAGCAGCATGAATGATAAAACTAATTTCTTCATAATATCACATGTATTTTAAGGAAATGGTAATTGCAACAAAGGTAATACTAAATTTAATATCAAAAACACTTATTTTGCAATTTTTGCGATTATCATGTTTAATTTGCATTACGGCGCGATATGTGCGGCCCTTGGACGGCTCGTTTGGGGACGTATTTTCCTCCCGTGACGCTGCCGGGTGAGGGGCGTGGCGAAGATGGATGCCGTAAGTCGCTGTTTTCCAGGTGGTGTTTTCCGCCGTTGTCCGCAACGTGTTGCGAGCGTGTTTCCAACGTGTTGCGAGCGCGCTTCGAACGTGTTGCGAGTACGGTCGCAACGTGTACGGAGTTTAGCGCGTGCGGCGTTTCCGTTTCACGGTCACTTGGTCCAGCTTCTGGCCGTTGCGGTCGTACAGCGTGGCGCGTAGTGTCTTGCCCCGGTTTTGCAGCAGCAGGCCGCCCACGGTCTTGGGGCCTTCCGACCAGCGGAAGCGTATCAGGTCGCGGTTGTCCGTCCACTCCTTCAGGGCTTGCCCGCGCTCGTTGTCGGACGAGGGAGTTTGCAGGTAGACGGTTCCCGTGCGTCCGTCCGTCTCTTTCCCTTGGTAGAGGGCGTTGGTGCGGGCGTAGATGTGGTTGTTGCCGGCAATGGCCAGGTCTACGCCGCACTCGTCGAACAGGCGGTTCCAACGTTCGTACTGCGACGTGCGCCCGTCGTTGCCGAAGAACCATTGGTAGTGCTCCACCACGACGACGAACGCTGCGGGGTGGTCTTTTATCACGCCGCGCACCCACTCTTGGGCTGCCGCCAGTCCTTCGTCCGTGCGCATGGACTCGCTGTTGAGCATGATGAAGAGCGTGTTGCCGTAGCGGAAGTGGTAGCACACGCCCTCTTGTCCGGCATAGCCGTTCAGCGGGTTGTTGTTCGCGTAGCGGAAGAAGAGGTTGCTCCGGCGGGCGTAGCCGCGCGCCATGTCGTCGTGGTTGCCGTTCACGCCGGCCCATGCGTATTTCTTGAAATAGGGTTCCTCGTACAGCGCGCGCCAAAAGGAGTAGCTGCCGCCCCATGCGCACACGTCGCCCGCGTGCAGCACCATGTCCAAGTCGTGCCCGTTGCGCTCTTCCAGCACGTGCAGCATGTCCATGGCCGCTTGCGTGCGTTGCGGAATCGGCGCGTAGGCGTGGAAGTCGGATATGAGGGCCATGTCCCAGCCTCCCCGCCTGGGGGCGGTCTTGAAGCGGCGTGTCTCGCCGGTGTTTTCCGGGCCCACGCGGTACACGTATTCCGTGCCTGGCTCCAGCCCGTCGAGGGTCACGGTGTTGCGCGTGAAGCGTGCCCGTTCGTAGAAGTCTTTATTGTCGGCCGTTTTGGAGTAGAGGCTGTCGTAGGCGGTGCAAAGCTCCTGGGCGGCTTCGGCCTTGTGCCACGTTTTGTCGCCGGGACTGGCGTAGAAGCAGAAGCTCTTTCCGCTCCCCTCGTCCGTGTGCCAGCCTATGCGGATGCTGTGCGAGGCGTCCTCGCCCGGATTGGCTATCACGGTGTATGCCTGCCCTTGCGGGATGGTTTCGCGTGCTTGTTGCGCCTGGGCCGTCGGGGCCAGCCACAACGCGGCGGATGTGAGTAAGGTAAACAGGTGTTTCATGCGGTGGATGGTTTTGATATGTGTGACAAACATTTTCCGGGGGCTAAGTTATCCATTCTTTCCGGATAAAAAAACAGAGACATGCCCCGAAGTGCCGTTTTGCGGCCTGTTTGGCATGTCTCTGCCTTGTTATTCCCTGAAACGGGCTATTCCCGCACAGGAACGTTGTTTTCGTCATAGGTTATGCTGGTCGTCTCTCCCGGACGAATTTGGAAAGCCATGCCCCGCAAGTTTTCCGGTTGCAGCAGGTAGTCTCCCATGTTGAGCGTCAGTTGCAGCGTGCCGTCTTGGCCGGTAACTGTTTCGTAGATGGGGTTTTGTTTGTCCGCCAGCGTATAAATGTCTATGGCAATGCTGCTTTGATTCTCGAAATGGAGATACAGCTGTCCTTTTAGTTCGATATTCTCGTCGTTTTGGCATGAAGCCAGCGTGCCGAGTGTCAAAAGCCCGATCAGGACAAACAGGCTGAAGAAATGTTTCCTTTTCATGATTATTGCTTTGAATGTGTGGAATTATAATTTGACAGGGGGCATACCAAAACGGAAACCGTTTCGATATGCCCCCTGTGCTTTATAATGCTTGCGGGCGGTTGCTTTCCGCCCGCTTCGCGTTAGCGGCTACGCTCTTACCAACCGGGGTTCTGCGTCAGCGTGAAGCCACGGTCTTTGTAGAGGGTGATTTCTGAAGCCGGAATGGCACGCAGGTAGTAGCGTTCAGAGTCCAGCTCTCCCTTGTTGAAGACACGCAAGTCGTCTCCGCGCAGGTAGTTGATATACCCTTTGTCGGTATCGCTGTTCGTGGGGTTCTCAGGGTCGAAGAGGAAGAGCGTGCGGTTTCCATTGTCGTCTTTCGACTTCATGCCCTCATAGTCGGCCACGTTGACGTATGCGCCCAAGAACGTCTTGCTGGGCGTGCCGTCGGCATTCTCCGAGTTGAGGTATTCAAACTTGGCCCAGCGGCGCAAGTCCTCACCGCGGCGTCCTTCCATGATGAGTTCCACGCGGCGTTCGCGACGAATCTCCCACAGTACGGGGTCTACCTCCGGGTCGCGTGCCGGGTCGTTTATCACCGTCCCGTTCACGCTCAGGCTGTTACCTACCAACTGTACGGTGGGCATGGTTACGGCTTGGGTGTCTCCCCACTTGGTCAGCTGGCGGCTACGTATCTCGTTGATGGAGGCATCCAAGTCGGCCTGTGTGAAGGCTTCGCCACCCACCTGGGCAATTTCGTAGCGCGCTTCCACGTAGTTGAGCAATACCTCGGCATAGCGCATGCACGGAGCATCGGCGGGGCTGAGCCGGTTAGTTGTATAGTCCAGCCCGGCAGCAAACCACTCATCGTTGAGGAACTTCTTTGTGGCATATCCTGTAGGAGAAGTACCTTCGGTATACGTCACACCCAAAGCACTCATAATACGGAGGCTGTCGGCCACGGTCTGGAACAGGCGCGGGTCACGGTTCTGGAAGGAGTTCCAGATGCTGGGATCGTCGTTACCCATGTAGAGCTGCGACTGGCCGATGGGCAAGCCGTCGGTGCACAGATAGCTTTCAATCACGTTCTGTGTCACGCCGCCCTGGGTCTGGTTTTCGGGGCCGTTGTAGGACATCAGGGCATTGCATGTCAACCCGGTAGTGTACTCGCGGTACCAGATGACTTCGGGGTTGTTGTACAAGTCGTCGGTGGTAAACAAGGCGTTATACGTGTTCCCAATGGAGTATAAGTCGGAATTCATCACTACCTGTGCGCCGTCTATGGCTCCTTGCAGCAAGTCCTTTATCTCCTGGTTGTCTACCGTCTCCGAGTCGGGACCCACAGTACTGCCGTGGTACTTCAGCCAAGTGGCGTGGTACAGCAGTTCGCGCGACATGTAAGAACCTACCACGTAGCGGTTCACCTGACGCTTGGTGTCGTCTGTGCGCACGTTTTCCAGCGCATAGCGGAAGTCTTCCAGTATCTTCTGCGCCACGTAGGGATAGCTGTCGCGATCCTTGTAGAGAGCCTCGTCGGCGGGGTCGGTCACTTTGTCGTAGTAAGGCACACCGCCGTAAATCTTGGCCAGGGCACTATAGGCCATGGCGCGGAAGTAACGCGCCACGCCGTTCCAGTGGGCTTTGGCCTCGTCAGTGATGTTCATCCCCGGAATCTTTTCAAGCATGACGTTGGCTTTGTATATCACCCCGTAGTTGTCTCCCCACGTAGCCGTGCGGCTGTTCCAGTCGGTGGTAGAGGAAGTCGGGAAATAGATGTAGCCTCCGCCGTAGGTGTTGGCATTGTTCAGGTTGATGTAGTCGTCCGTATAGTTATCCCCCGAGAAGAAACCGCCGAATACCGTGTAGTCGACGTTGTATCCCGTGAAGAAGGACGAGTAGAAGTCCTGCGCATATGTACGCAGCGATGTTTCCGTCTGCCAGTATGTATCATTGGTCTGCTTGTCCTGCGGGTCTTTGTCCAGGAAGTTGTCGCATCCGCAGAGCGAGGCAGTAGCCAACGTGCAACCAATGGATAGTATAATAAGATTTATCTTTTTCATAACTGCAATTCCTAATGTATGATTTAAATTATAAGCTGAGCTGGATACCGAACGACACCGACTTCTGGTAGGGGTAGCTGCGGCCGAAGTTGCGCGCATCGCTGCTGCCTCCTGCGGTTCGTATGCCTATTTCCGGGTCGATGGCCGGTTTCACACCGTCTATGGTGAAGAGGTTTTCGCCGGTGAAGTACACGCGCAATCCTTGTACCTTGAACTTGCTGAGCCATTCCTTGGGCAGCGAATAACCCACGGTGAGGGTCTTGAGGCGCATGTAGGCCATGTTGAGCAGGTAGCGGTCGTTCACGTTGTAGTTTCCGGTCTGCGCTTGGTTGTAAATCATGGGGCGCGGGTAGAAGGCATTCTGGTTCTCAGTCGTCCAGTAGTCTTCTGCTCCTACGTAGTAAGGCTCGCCGCTGGTGAAGCCCGGCAATACTTGGTTACCGGCTGCCCACAGGTTGCGCTTGCCCACTCCTTGGAAGAACATGCTCACGTCGAATCCTTTCCATGCGGCATCCAGACCCAAGCCGAATTGGTAGCGCGGCAGGGCGTTTCCTATGATGCCGAGGTCGCCTTCTTCTTCGGTGCTGGTTTGTTTGGTGATTTTGTTGTCGCCGTCCAGGTCTTTGTAGAGCACGTCACCGGGTGCGAACTGATAATCTCCGGGGAACACTTCGGTCTGGTCGGGGATGTTAGCCTTCAGGGTGCCGTCGGCATTGAAGTCATTCTCGGTCAGGAAGCGGTCGAACTGCAAGCCCCAGATGTCACCCAGGATCATGCCTTCCTTGTAGGCGCTGGTTGCCCACCAGCCGGTAGCACCGTAAGAGGGGATTTGCGTGTTGTAGGTCCACTTCGTCACTTCGGTCTGGTCGTCGGATATCGAGGCGGTCACACCGAGGTGCAAGCCGTTCTTGAACGTGTGCCGGTAGTCAAGTGCCAGTTCCCAACCGTTGGTGCGGATGGTACCCATGTTCTCGTAGGGTGCGGAGGCTCCCAGGGTACCGGGCAGGTTGGCTGTGGTCAGGATGTCGCTGGTGGTACGGCGGTACCAGTCGAACGTCACGCCAAATGCGTCATCGAAGAAGCGGGCATCCACACCGAGATCCAGCGTGGTTACTTTCTCCCACGTCAGTTCGGTAGACACGATGGTAGGCATCTGGGTGGACTGTACCTGCTTCCCGTCGATAATCCAGCTGTCGGTCACCGTGCTGAGGGTAGAAACGTAGCGGTCTGAACCCACGTCCTGGTTACCAATCATACCCCACGAACCTCTAATCTTCAGCGAGCTGAGGTAGGGTTTCAGCGATTGCATGAAAGCTTCCTCGGAAAGGCGATAACCTGCCGACAAAGAGGGGAAGAAACCGAAACGGTTACCGGACGGGAAGCGTGACGAGCCGTCATAGCGTCCGTTCAATTCCAGCATGTAGCGGTCTTTGTATGTATAGTTCAGTCGTCCGAAGAAACCGGCCACCGACCACCACGTGTGCGAGGCGCTTGTGGTCTGGTCGCCCGTGGCCAAGTTCAGCTCAGGCTTCATCGGGTCGAGCAGATCCCTGCGTTGTGCCCAGTAATACTTGTACTCGCTCTTTTCCAAGTTGGAGCCCGCCATGGCCTTGAAGTCGTGGTCGCCCCAGCGTTTGGCGTAAGTGGCCACGAAGTTTGCGGTCAGATTTTCCGTGCGGCCCGTTTCTTGGCGTACATAGTTGTAGGTGCTCCCTACGTAGTTACCATACGCGGCACGCAGGTCGTCAACCGATGGTTGGGCGCTGAAGATGTTGTAGCCTGCGGTCAGGCTGGGCGTACCATACGCCTTGTAGCGCTCCTCTATCGAACTGTACACCACGTCGATGTCGATGCTCAGGTCTTTGATAGGCTTGATGGTGGCCCCGCCGGTCAGACGCAGGTACTCGCGTTCACGGGTGGTGGTGGGAGCGGTGCTCTGTTCTGTCAGGGCGTTGCGGAACTCCTTGCCCTCGAAGGTGCCGTAGGGCATCATGGGCTGCCAGCGATACAGGTAGTACAGCTGGTCGTACAGGTCGCTGTTGTAGTTGAACGGCTTGTCGTAGTCCGAACGGGTGAACATCACGCCCGTGCGGATGGTGATGTACTTGTTCAGGTCGGAATTTATCGACGCGTTGAGGTTGTAGCGGGTATAGTCGTCCGAGTTGACCTTCATCATACCGCTCTGGCTCAGGTAGCCCAGCGCGATGTTGTAGTTGGTCTTGCCGTTACCGCCGTTTACCGAGATGTTGTGCGTCTGTTGCGGTGACCAGTTTTTGATGTACATGTCATACCAGTCCCATGTGCGCATGAAGAACATGCCGCCATCGCGGAACTCGAAGTCGCGGCCCAGCTCCATTTCGCGGCCGAACTGGTCTCCGTATCCGTATTGGTTCCAATAGTCCTTCATCTTCTGCACGTGCGTGGCATCGACGCGCATGTTACCCACCACGTCGTAGTAAGCCGTGGCGCCTTTTGACTGGTTGATGACACCTTGCAGGTTGATGTCTGCCTGTTGCCATCCGGGCAGTTGCTCCGGCGTCTTGGTGGGCGTGCGCCATGCGAAGTTGTTGGTGTACTTCACGCTCAGGTGGTCGTGCTTCTCCTTTGACTTCGTGGTGATGAGCAACACGCCGAATGCACCGCGTGCACCGTAGATGGAGGCCGAAGCGGCATCCTTCAGCACGGAGATGCTCTCGATGTCGTCAGGGTTCACCATGGTGATGTCCGTCACCTCCACGTTGTCCACCAGGATAAGCGGGTTGGCGCTACCGTTGGGCGAGCCTATGCTACCACGGATTTTGATGGTAGGTGCGCCGCCAATTTCACCGGAGTTGGTGGTGACGGTGAGTCCCGGTACCGAGCCTTGCAGGGCACGGCCAATGTCGGTGATGGGGCGGCTGTCTATGGTCTTGTCCACATCCACCGAAGACACGGCGCCTGTCAGGTTCACCTTTTTCTGCGTGCCGTATCCCACTACGACCACTTCGTCCAGCAGCTCGCTGTCGTCTTTCAGCTGCACGCGCATGTTGGGCGTGGCTGCCATTTCCACGGTCTGGTAGCCGATGTATGAGATTTGAATGATAGTACCCGGACGGGCGTTGAGCGTCACCTTTCCGTCGAGGTCGGTGATACCACCATTCGTGGTGCCTTTTTCCAGCACGTTGGCTCCGATGATCGGTTCGCCCTTCGTGTCGGTTACGGTAACAATAATCCGGCCATCCTGTTGCTGTATGGCAACATCGTGACGGGAGTTCGCTGCCCATGCGGCCATGGTGCCGCCGCTACTTAGCAGCAGCGTGGCGATGGCCAAGGCTGTAAGGCCCGACGTTTGCCGGCACCTCGTCTTTTTACAGTTGTTCTCCATAAGGTTAGTAATAAAAGTTTGTAATAGAAATGAAAGATATGTATATGAATGAAGATTGTTCGATGGCATAGATTTTATTCCTCCATATTAAAAGGTTTAGTCGGTTGCCCGGGTATAAAGTTTTTTAAGTTTTTGAACTTTCTTTCGCAAATATATTTTATTTTGGCGGAACGTGCAAGGTTTGTTTGTGCGCATTAACGTTTTTTAATTTTAAAAATGTACGGCTTTTTCTTCCCGTGCCTTGGGCGTTTGCTTTGGTGCCGCCCGCGGGTTGGTGGTTCCAGGCTTGTCGTTTGCTTGCTGTAAATGGCTGGTTTCCAGCGGGTGTATTCCGCCATTGCTCGCAACGTGTCGCGAGCGTGCTTCCAACGCGTTGCGGGCGCGCTCCGAACGTGTTGCGCCCGTGCTCCGTACACGTTGCGCTTAGGCCCTCTATATGTGGGCTGTACGGACATTTTGAGGCGTAAATCGACTTTTTTGCGGTAAAGACGTGCGTGCGCATAAAAAATTCTTTATCTTTGTATTCAACTTAAAAAAGACTGGCATATGAAGCTGATAGCAGAGAGCGGTTCTACAAGGACGGAATGGGCATTGGTGGAAGACGGTAACTTGGTGTACAGCATGTTCACCGAAGGATTGAACCCTTTTTTCCAGACACGGCGGGAAATAAGCCGGAGCGTGCGTTTGGGCTTGCCTGACATATTCTTCAAGCGCAAGCTGGAGCAGGTGTACTACTACGGCGCGGGCTGTTCGTCGGTGGAGAAAAAGAACGTGCTGGGTGCTTCGCTGGTAGCCCAGTTCAAGACGCCTATCCAGGTGGAGAGCGACTTGTTGGCTGCGGCGCGCGGGCTGTTCCTGTGCGAGGCGGGCATAGCCTGCATCCTGGGCACGGGCTCCAACTCGTGCTTCTACAACGGGAGGATGATTGTGAAGAACGTGAAGTCCGGCGGCTACATCCTGGGTGACGAAGGGAGCGGTGCCGCCTTGGGCAAGCTCTTCCTGTCCGACGCGCTGAAGGGCCTGGCTCCTGCCGCTTTGACGGCCGACTTCTACGAGAAGTTCCGCATCTCGCCGGACGATGTGATGGAGTCCGTCTACAGCCGCCCGTTTCCTACCCGCTTCTTGTCCACGATTCCCTACTTCTTCGACGACTACACGGACGAGGAGTACGTGTACGACCTCATTATGGACAACCTGCGCAGCTTCTTCGACCGGAACATCAGCCAGTACGACTATGCCAATTATCCCATACGTTTCGTGGGCTCGCTCGCGTTGCACTACAGCCGTTTCCTGAGGGAAGCCGCCGCCGACTTCGGGGTCGAAGTGGATGTCATCGAGGAGACCCCGATGAAAGGCCTGGTGCAATACCACTCGCTCGACCTGGAGGAAGACTGACAATCGGGAACCTCTTCTCTCCCGGCCTTCCCCTGTAGGGAGGGAGAACGCTCGCGTGTGATATATATTAATATGGTGTATCGGAAGAAATCGTCCGGCATGAAAAAAGTCCGTTTGTATCTTATGAAATACTTCCTTTTTCCTTCCTTCTCCCTGCAGGGGAGTGGGGAAGGACGAAGGGACTTATCTCTTTCCCTCTCCTTCTTGTTGATATTCAGCCTGCTATCCGCCTTGTGCGGGGCGCAGCCGTTGTCCGGTGGCACGTCGGCCCCGTGCGGCACCGTCCTGCCGGGCTTCTCGGAAAGCCCGTACTTCCGCGAGCAGGTGATGTCGTTCGTGTACAATCCGGACATCAATGTGCACATCAACGCGCCGTCGGCCGAACACTTCGACGCCGCAAAGCCTGTCAAACTGGTGCTCTACGCCTTGCCCAACGGCAACAGCACGGACTGGACCATAGGCAAACTCCCGGCACAGGGGGACGACTGGCACTACTTCATCCAGCACATCGGGGCACAGACACGCTACCTGCGCCAGGCCGATACTACGTGCAACTGGGTGACCGTCTACCTGGAAGCCCGGCAAAAGAGCTGGGGGACGTGGCGCAAGGCCGGGGAAGGCCGCGACGCGAAGATCGTGCAGACGGTGGAGTACCTGCGTTCACTCTTTGCCCCTTACCGCCCCCAGGTGGTGCTGAGCAGCCATAGCGGGGGAGGGAACTTCGTCTTCGGCTTCATGGACGCGCAGGAAGAACTCCCCGCGTACGTGGAGCGCATCGTCTTCATAGACAGCAACTACAACTGGGACGACAAGCGTTACGGGCACAAACTGGCGGCCTGGCTGGAAGCCTCGCCGGGGCACTCGCTGTTCGTGGCGTGCTACGACGATGCCAATGCCCTGTACAACGGCAAGCCCTTCGTGTCGCGCAAGGGAGGCACCTGGCACCGCACCAAGCTGATGCGCAAGTACATCCGGCGGCATGTGCGGTACCTGGACTGGGAATGTGCGGAGGACGACAGCATCGTGTGCCACGCCGCCGACCGGCACCGCGTGTACTTCTACGCAAGGAAGAATCCGGAACGGCAGATATACCACACCATACTGGTGGAACGCAACGGCTACATCCACTCCCTGCTTACGGGCACCCCGCTCGAAAGCCGGGGCTACCGTTTCATGAAGACACCCGCCTACCGCGCCTACGTGCAGGACTCCGTGTGCTACCCCCATCCGTTCCCCTTCCCGCCCCGCGACGAGGGAGCCATGACGGGTTCCGACTTCGTGCGGATGACTGCGGACATGGATGCGGAGGCGCGCGACTCCTTGGCTTTTAGGGAACTGACGAACGGCAATGTGCCCCAACGCCTGCGCCGGCCGTTCTATCTGAAAGACACGCTGGCCGATGCGCAGGGCCGCCGTCACGAGGTGGTGCTCTGCGTCTTGCCCGACTTCTTGGCCCTGGGGAGCGATGCCGACTTCCTGCGCCTGCCCCTGCTGCCACGCACGGCGCAGCGCGTGGCCGACCACTATGGCGCCGTGCTGCCCACGCGCAAGCTGTCCGACCTGATTCACCGGCACGCCACGCTGAAGCTCGTGCCCCGTCCCATGACTCCCGACTCCACCATGACCACCCTGCCCGTGTTTGCCCGCCACGACTCCCTGGTGTCGGCCGCCTGTCCGCCCCTGCCGCCCTGCGGCCCCTTCCTGATGGCCGGGCACAAAAAGGACATAGCCGTCACCAACCGCCTGCACACGGAGCCGGGCCGCCTCTTTATCTATGGGTGGCACTACCCGGACGGCCGGGCCATACAGCCCCTTAGCGCGGCACATGGCATAGGATATGTGGACTACAGCCACGGCGTGCGCCTCGTCCGCGACGAGGTGCTGATAGACGGCTGCCTCCACTCCCTGCGCGCCGCGCTGCAAGACCCCGTGCTCTACGCCCTGTTCAGCGACGAATCCGGGCCGATGGAGCGGACGGGCTATGGCGAGTGAGGGGAGAGCCTTTCTTCCGTTCCCTCTCCCGCAGGAAGGGAAGAGCCCTGCAATGGCTACCTTGTGTTAAGGGACAAAGACTATTTTTTACGTTGTTTTAACTTCCGCTATTGTTAACAGGTATTTCTTGAATGCCCTTTCCCGCTGTTGTGTGAAGCGGGTGGGAATGGGGAGGCCTCAGGGCGAAAAGGCGCGACGTGTTGCGTCCTTGCTCCGTACATGTTGCGCCCGTGCTCGCAACGCGTTGCGTCCGCGCTCGCAACATGTACGGAGTGCAAGCCTGATATACACCATTTTACACGCTTGTGGGAGGCCCTTGCTTGCCTTGCCTTTCCCTTGATATACCATATTATATATAGTCGCAGTTCTCCTCCTTTCCTTGCAGAAGAGGGAGTGGGGGAGGAACTTTCCGGGCAATTGCTCCGTCTTTTCCTTTACAATAATTAACGGTTTAATATTGTTTTTTGCGGGTTTGTTTCGCGCATATAAAAAATTTTTGCTAATATTGCGCCGGATAAAAAGAAGAAGCATTCTACTTTTCCTTCTTTTGCCACGAAAAACTAAACCTTTTATTCAACAAAATCATCGATTGCTTATGAATGAAGAATTGAGAAGACGAGGAAGTGCGAGCAAGAAGCTCCTCGCAACAGCGCTCGTATGTGCGTTGTTCTTAGGTGGAAACGCCTTGCCGTCGTATGCCGCTTCGGGCGAAGCAGACGGAATCAACGAGCAGATGCAGACCGTGAAGGTCAATGTCACGGTGGTGGATTCGCAGGGTGAGCCTGTGATTGGTGCCAACGTCGTGGAGAAAGGAACTACGAACGGCGGTATCACCGATATCGACGGGAAAATCACACTCAATGTAAGCGCGGGCGCCATCATCCAGGTGTCGTTCGTGGGTTATGCCTCGCAGGAAGTGCAAGCTGCCGAAAACCTGAACATCGTGTTGACAGACGACACGGAATTGCTTGACGAGGTTGTGGTGACGGCCTTGGGTATGAAGCGCGAAAAGAAAGCGTTGGGTTACTCGGTGCAAGACGTGAAAGGCGATGCCTTGATCGAAAACCGTACGACCAACGTTGCAAACTCCTTGAGCGGACGTATTGCCGGTATGAAGGTATCGGCCACATCCACGCCGGGAGGCTCCAACCGCATCGTCATCCGCGGTAACAACTCCATTTCGGGCAACAACATGCCGCTCGTCGTAGTGGATGGCGTGCCCTTCGACAACACACAGGGTGTGGACGACGTGACGACCAACTCCTGGGGTTCGGGCTTCTCGGACACCGGTGACGGTCTGTCCATGTTGAACCAGGACGACATCGAGTCCATCTCCGTATTGAAAGGCCCTTCGGCCACCGCGCTTTACGGTTCACGAGGCGGTAACGGTGTTATCTTGGTGACGACGAAGAAAGGCGAAGGCGGCAAGACCACGGTGTCTTACAACACGAACTTCACCGTGTCCAACGTCATGATACAGCCGGAATTCCAGAACGAGTACGGACAAGGTACGGCAGGCCAGTTCGACCTGACGTCACGCAACTCCTGGGGACCCAAGATGGGTACCGTGGTAACCGACTGGACTGGACAAACCCGCCCGTTGGAGGCAAAGAACAACAACTACTCGGACTTCCTGGAGATGGGAACGGCTTGGACCAACTCGTTGGACGTGACCGGCTCGGCTGCCAAGATGAACTACCGCGTGGGCCTGTCGCACTCGGCCAACCAAGGCGTGGTGCCCGGCAACCGCTTGAACAAGACCAACTTCTCCATCCGCGCAGGGGGTGAAATCATCAAGAACCTCACGCTGGACATGAAGGTGAACTACACGAACCAGAAAGGCTACAACCGTCCTGAGTTCTCGGCATCTTCGTTCAACCCCATCTTTACATTGATCTATACGCCGCGCAGCATCAACCTGCACGAGATGAAAGACGTGTTCGATGCCGACGGTAACATTCTCGACTGGTCGCCCACGCCGCTTACCATCGTGAACAACCCCTATGCCATCACTTCGCTCACGGGCAACCGCGACGTGACGAACCGCGTGAACGGTTTCGCTTCGTTGACTTACGAAGTAAACGATTGGTTGAAAGCCATGGTTCGCTTTGGTGGTGACACTTATGCCCAGAACACCGAGAAATGGATTCGCCACGGCCTGACTTCCGCCTCCGGATATGCCGACGGCCGTTACTCTGTAGGCCAGGTGAACATGACCGAGACCAATACGGACTTCTTGATTACAGCCCAGAAGGACAATCTCGGCGGGTCTCGTCTGTCGGGTATGCTGTCTGTGGGTGGCAACATGATGAACCGCAAGTACAACAGCCAGTCAATGTTGGCCGTGGGCTTGAATATTCCCGAAGTATATACCATATCTAATGGTATCGCCATCACACCGTCGAGCTATAAGAGCGAAAAGCAAGTAAACTCCCTCTATGCGTTGGGCCAGTTGTCTTGGGACAACTACCTGTTCCTCGACGTGACGGTGCGCAACGACTGGTCGTCCACCTTGCCTAAAGGAAACCGTTCGTTCCTCTATCCTTCGTTCTCGCTGGGATGGTCTATTACTGACATGTTGCAAAACTTCCAGGTAGACGTGCCGAGCTGGCTTTCGTTCGCCAAGGTACGTGCTTCTTACGCTGAGGCCGGTAACGACACGGACCCCTACCAGCTGGCTTCTACGTTGTCGCTTGTTACTAATCTGCCTAACGGCGGTGTGGGCTTGGCAGAGCCGTCTACCCGTCCTAACTCCGAGCTGAAACCTGAGAACATCAAGTCTATGGAGTTCGGTGCCGACGTGCGCTTCTTCAATAACCGCTTGGGCTTCGACGTGACTTACTATGACAAGCGCGCCTACAACCAGATCATCGCCATGCCATCGTCCATCACTTCCGGCTATAGCGCACGCTACATCAACGCCGGCCGCGTGGACAACTGGGGCTGGGAACTCCAAATCAACGCCGTTCCCGTACGTACGAAAGACTGGGAATGGGATGTTTGGGCCAACTTTGCGAAGAATAACTCCGAAGTCGTGGAACTGGCAGAAGGTGTGGAATCCATTACGCTGGCACAGCCCATGGGGCAAAACTGCTACGTGATGGCCAAGGTGGGTGAACCTTACGGACAGATTTATACCAACGGCTTCGTGACCGATGAGAACGGAAACCGCATGGTAGGCGATGATGGCAAGTATGTAACAAGCACGGAACTTCGCGTGTCTGGAAACATGAACCCCGACTGGACTGCCGGTATCGGCTCTACGTTGCGTTGGAAGAGCCTGTCGTTCGGCTTCCTCATCGATATGAGCATAGGTGGTGACATCTACCTGCAATCCATGATGCGTCTGCAATCCAACGGCCAGACAAAGGAAACCGTTGCCGGACGTGAGGAATATTACACTACCGGAAAGGGTCTTGTATCGCAAGGCGTCAATGTGAACACCGGTTTGCCTAATACTGTGGAACTCGACCCGACGACTTACTGGGGACAATTCTACGGCAACATCGGCAACTACATATACGATGCCACCAACGTCCGCCTGCGTGAGCTGAACCTGACGTGGACCATGCCTTCGAAGTGGTTCGAGAAGACCATTATCAGCGGCATGAGACTGAGTGCCGTGGCAAACAACGTTTGCTTCCTTTACAACAACCTGCCGGGCTTCGATCCTGAATGTACGTACTCTACCGGTAACGGACAGGGTATAGAGACGGCTGCCATGCCTTCTACCCGTTCGTTCGGTTTCAACCTTAACGTGACGTTCTAAAGGAGAACGCGCCTGTGGAATGCCGCCGTACGGTCCTTACAGGACAAAGATACGGGATGCATATGGCACAGGTGCATGAGTGACAGACTATTATAGAACCTAATATAAACAAGAATACTGATATGAAGAATCTTTTCAAAACCATAATAGGTATCGTCGGTCTTTCTGTCTCCTTGGCAGGATGTACGGGTGACTTCGGCGACATGAATACTGACCCCAACAACCCTACTCCGGGTGGAGTGGATCCTAAGTTCCAGCTGGCTTTCATACAGGCTCGTGGCATACCTTATGCTAACCAGTGGCAGCAGATAGACCAGTTGATGATAAGCACACTCTGCGAATATGGTGCAAACGACCAGTTGTCGCCTTCGGACTACAACATTGACCCGCGCTATGTAGCCAGCCTTTGGGACATAAGCTATACGGTAGTGACTAATGCCAATTCGTTGATCAATGCCAACGCAGAGGGCACGATATATGGTAACGTGGTACAGATGGCACGCATCTGGAAAGCATACGTGGCATTGCGCTTGACGAACTGCATCGGCGACATTCCTTATTCGGAGGCTGCTGCCGGCATAGACCAACCCAAGTATGACACACAGAAGGACATCTATTACACGATATTCGAAGAGCTGGCAGACGCCGTCTCCAAACTGGACGAAACGGCTGAGAACACAGTTGGCAATTACGACTTGATTTATGCGGGCGATGTTGCCAAGTGGAAGAAACTGGCCAACTCCATGCGTCTGCGTATGGCCGTACGTATATCCGATGTGGATCCTGACAAAGCCAAGACGGAGGCTGCCGCAGCCGTTCAGGCCGGTGTGTTTGAAAGCGATGCCGATGCTGCTTATCTGTTGCAGGGTGACGAGTCGCTCGGAATTTACAGCATCAACCCTATTTATTACCATGCAGAAGCAAGCGTGATGCATATGTCTACCGCTTACAAGCGTTTGGTAATGGGCATCGGCGGACAGCCTTGGCCTACGGCTGCCGACCAGGCTTTGAACAGCAACATCACCGATGAGATTCTGGCTGCCAAGAATGCTCCTGCCATGGTTGACCCCCGTGCGCCCATACAGTTCGAACCGGCTGGTGTAATCGAGACTCCGCAAGACCCCGCCATGCTTGGCAACTGGGACGGTACGGACCCCGGACATATTACGGCTGCGGTAGGTGCTGCCATGGACAACGGCCAGTTTACGAGCAATATGTCAAAGATTGGCCCGTGGTATTACGCTACAGCCAACCGTTCGTATCCTCTCTTCAAGTATAGCGAGTTGTGCTTCCTCAAGGCCATTGCCATCGAGACAGGTCTGACTACCGGCGATGCCAAGGCTGCTTATGAGGCCGGAGTACGTTCCAGCATGACGGAGCTGGGTGTGCCCGAAAGCGTGATTAGCGACTACCTGGCATCGGACGAGCCGAACTACTACGGCACGACGGCCAACTACGATGACGAGAGTGGCGACTGCAATACCCACATGGATAAGATACTTACGCAGAAATACATCGCCCAGTTCCAAGAATGTTCGTTCGAGACGTGGGCCGACCATCGCCAGTTCCACAAGCCGACACTCATGCCGTTTGCTTCTGTGAACTCCGGTTATTTCACCATGGATCCCGCAGCCCAAGCCAACAATACACCTGACGCTTACGCCAAGCGCTTGTTCTACCCGTCATCAGAGTATACGGTGAACGAAGCCAATGTGCGCGAGGCCGAAGAGCGTATGGGCGGAAGCAACAGCATACAGAATAATGTATGGTGGGACGTTGACTGAAAGAAACTATGAAACATGTAAACACACAAGAAAAGGTTAAAGTTACATTTTAACCGAATGGTTAATGGCGGAAGCCGCGCCTTGTGAAAGGGGCGGCTTCCTTTTTTTCGCCCTTTTTCCGTACCGGTCGAAAATAACGGCCGGAACGTTTGGCGCAAAGCCGGCATTTTGCCTACATTTGGACAGCTACCGGCCATGCCGCGGCTTGCGGATGGACGGTGGCGGAACCTATAGTATAACCCTTTAAAATTTTATTGTTATGAAACATTTGTCTGTGATAATCGCAGCAGTTGCCCTCCTGCTTGGGGGCAGCTTTTCGCCGCTTTCGGCAAAGAACAAGAAAGAGAAAGCCGTGCCCGAACAGAAAGTGCCCCTCGGAGTTTGGGAAGATGTGGACAAGACGGCTACCGTGGCCGACATCGTGGCTTGGATGAAGCCCTTCGACGAGGCCGGCATAAAGCACTACTACATGGCAGGGAAGCCGGAAGTGGTGGCACGCTACATAGAAGCCGCCAAGTCGTACCCCGGAGCCAAAATCCACGCATGGATACATACCGTGAACGTACCTGGCGACTCGGTGGCCATGTCGCACCCCGAGTGGTTCGAGGTGAACCGCGTGGGATACAACAGCTATGAGTACGACCCCTACGTGAAACACTACAAATGGCTCAGCCCCTCGGTGCCCGAAGCCCGTGCGCACATGAAAGCCGTGGCTGCCTCATATGCCGTGTTGGACGGACTGGCATCCGTGCATCTGGACTTTATCCGCTACAACGACGTGGTGCTTGGCCGGAACTTGCAGAAGAACAAGTTCAAGATAGAGCAAGACACCTACCGTGCGGAGTATGACTTCGGTTACCATCCCGTCGCCATAGAGAAGTTCAAGAAGCAGTTCGGCTACTCGCCGCTCGACCTGCGCGCGCCGTGGATGAGCCCTGAATGGTTGCAGTTCCGTCTGAACGAAGTAACGTCGCTGGTGAACGAGATTGCCGACGAGGTGCATGCCCAAGGCAAGCAACTCTCGGCCGCCGTGTTCCCTTATCCCACACGCGCCCGTATGACCGTATATCAAGACTGGCCCACATGGCATGTGGATATCGTCTGCCCCATGAACTACCAGTCGTTCTACTCCGAAGGCATAGACTGGATCAAGTTCAGCGTGGAGAACGGCTTGCGCGAGACATTCCACAAGAACATGTACGTTTCCGGCCTCTTCGTTCCTGACATCACGGCCGACGAGCTGTACAAGGCCGCCAAACTTTCCATAGAGGCCGGAGCCGACGGCGTGAACTTCTTCAACGCCCGCGCCCTGCTGAAGGACAATAAGCTGGATGTGGTGAAGAAACTGAACGCGGAGTACAACGCCGTCAAGTGACCGCCGTCCCGCCGGACTTGTAAATGAACAACGCCCGCAAGCGCAACTGGTGCAGCTTGCGGGCGTTTTGTTTTCCGCTTTTCAACGTTGTATATTAGGCGTTTGTCCGCAACGTGTTGCGAGCGTGCTTCCAACGTGTTGCGGGCGCGCTCCGTACATGTTGCGCTTGCGCCCGCAACGCGTCGCGTCCGGACGGGTGTTTAAAGGGCGTTTTCCTTGACGAGGTATTCGGCTATTTGTACGGCATTGAGGGCGGCGCCTTTCTTTATCTGATCGCCCACAATCCAGAAGGTCAGGCCGCAGTCGTTGGTGAGATCCTTGCGGATGCGACCCACGTACACGGGGTCTTTCCCGGCCAGGAAGAGCGGCATGGGGTACTTCTTCTCCGCCGGGTTGTCCATCAGCACCAGTCCTTCGCCGTGGGCAAAGGCTTCGCGCGCCTCGTCCACCGTCACGGGGCGTTCCGTCTCCACCCAGATGCTCTCGGAGTGCGAACGCAAGGCAGGCACGCGCACGCAGGTGGCGCTCACCTTGATGTCGGAGTGCATGATCTTCCTTGTCTCGTTGTACATCTTCATTTCCTCCTTCGTGTATCCATTGTCGGTAAAGACGTCTATCTGCGGTATGAGGTTAAACGCCAGCTGGTAGGCGAATTTCTCCACCTTGACCGGTTCCCCGGCTAACACTTGCCGATATTGCTCGTACAGCTCGTCCATGGCGGCGGCTCCTGCGCCGCTGGCGGCCTGGTAGGTGGCCACGTGCACGGTCTTGATGTGCGACAGCTGCTCTATGGCTTTGAGGGCGACTACCATCTGTATGGTCGTGCAGTTGGGGTTGGCAATGATGCCGCGCGGGCGCAGCTTGGCATCGGCGGCGTTCACTTCGGGCACCACCAAGGGCACATCGCTGTCCATGCGGAACGCGCTCGAGTTGTCTATCATCACCGCGCCGTGCTTGGTGATGGTTTCGGCAAACTCCTTCGAGGTGCCCGCGCCGGCCGAAGTGAAGGCGATGTCCACACCCTTGAAGTCGTCGTTGTGTTGCAGCAGCTTCACCTCTATGTCTTTGCCACGGAACGTGTATTTCGTTCCTGCACTACGTTTAGAGCCGAACAGTATCAGTTCGTCTACTGGGAAATTCCTTTCATCGAGCACGCGCAGGAACTCTTGTCCCACGGCTCCGCTTGCTCCAACAATTGCTACTTTCATGTTCGTTCGTTCTTTTTCGGTTTAATATATGTGTGATGATTTGACAATGAATCCCACGAAAAGTGTGCAAATGTATAACAAATTGGGCTACTGCGCTGTATAAAGTGAAAAGTTTTTTGTTATTTTGCATCTCGAAACGTATAATCCTTCTTGCTGCCTATGGACTGGTTTGACTTCAGCGTGCAACTCCCGATAACCGACCCTACGTGGATATTCCTCCTCGTGTTGCTTATCATCTTGTTCGCGCCCATCTTGCTGAACAAGCTCCGCATACCCCACATCATCGGCATGATTCTTGCCGGCCTTGCCATAGGCGAGCACGGGTTCAATGTGCTGGCGCGCGACAGCAGCTTCGAATTGTTCGGCAAGGTGGGTGTGTACTACATCATGTTCCTTGCCGGGCTGGAAATGAACATGGCCGACTTCAAGAAGAACCGGGGCAAAGCCGTGGTGCTGGGCCTGCTGGCGTTCATCATCCCCATAGGCATAGGCTTGGTGACGAACGTGCTGCTGCTGAAGTACAGTCTTCTCACCTCGGTGCTGCTGGCCAGCATGTATGCCTCGCACACGCTGGTGGCCTATCCCATCGTCATCCGTTACGGCATATCGCGCCACCGCAGCGTAAGCATCGCCGTGGGCGGTACGGCGGTGACAGACACGCTTACCCTGTTGGTGCTGGCCGTGATAAGCGGCCTGTTCAAGGGCGAGGCGGGCGGCCTGTTCTGGCTGTGGCTGGTGGCCAAGGTGCTGGTACTCGGCGCACTCATCATGTATGTGTTTCCGCGCATAGGGCGGTGGTTCTTCCGCCGTTACGACGACAATGTGATGCAGTTCATCTTTGTGCTTGCCCTGGTATTCCTTGGTGCGGGCCTCATGGAACTCATAGGCATGGAAGGCATACTCGGCGCATTCCTCGTGGGACTGGTGCTCAATAGGCTCATTCCCCACGTGTCTCCCCTGATGGGGCACTTGGAGTTCGTGGGCAACGCGCTCTTCATACCCTATTTCCTTATAGGGGTCGGCATGTTGATAGACCTGCACGTCATCTTCGGCCACGGCGATGCGTTGCAGGTGGCCGGGGTGATGATTGTGGTGGCACTTGCGGGCAAATGGATAGCTTCCTGGCTCACGCAGAAGATATACCGCATGTCGCCCTTGGAGCGCGAGCTTATGTTCGGGTTGAGCAATGCGCAGGCGGCGGCCACGCTGGCGGCGGTGCTGGTGGGTTACAATTTGATACAGCCCGACGGACAACGACTGTTGAATGACGATGTGTTGAACGGCACCGTGCTCCTGATTCTCGTCACCTGCATCGTCAGCTCGTTCACCACCGAGCGTGCCGCCCGCAAGATAGCCATGGACGAGGCGCACCCCGACGAGGAAGACCGCTCCCGCGACCCGGAGAAGATTCTGATTCCTATAGCAAACCCCGCCACGATAGACTACCTGATAAACCTTTCGCTCCTGATACGCGACGTGAAGCAGAAAAACAACCTGCTTGCCCTGAACGTGATAAACGACCACACAAGCTCCGATTCCTTGGAATTGCGCGGCAAGCGCTACTTGGAGCGTGCGGCCAAAATCACGGCATCGGTCGGCGTGGAGTTGGAGTGCGTCAGCCGTTATGACTTGAATATTGCCGCCGGCATTGTCCATACGGCACGCGAACATGGCGCGACCGATGTCATCATCGGTTTGCACTACAAGGCAAACATCGTCGACTCGTTCTTCGGTGTCTTGACGGAGAGCCTGCTGAAGGGCCTGCACCGCGAGGTGATGGTGGCGCGTTTCCTCATGCCGCTCAACACACTCAGGCGCATCGTGGTGGCAGTACCTCCGAAAGCCGAATACGAGGCCGGATTCCAGAAGTGGGTAGAGCACTTCTGCCGGATGGGAAGCACCTTGGGCTGCCGTGTGCACTTCTTCGCCAATGAGCAGACTACCCGCCTGCTTCAGGCGTTGATAGCCAAGAAGCATAGCAGCACCATGACGGACTTTTCGCGCCTGGATGACTGGGACGACCTGTTGATACTGACCGGCCACGTCAATTACGACCACCTGCTGGTGGTGATAAGTGCCCGCCGTGGCTCCATATCCTACGACAGCTCTTTTGAAAAGCTGCCGAGCCAATTGGGCAAGTATTTCACGAATAACAGCCTGATAGTGCTCTATCCTGACCAGCTTGGGGAACCGCAAGACACGCTGTCCTTTGCCAATCCGCAGGGCAATAGCGACGGGCAGCATTACGAGCAGGTGGGCCGTTGGTTCTATAAGTGGTTCAAGAAAAGCTGAACGTATGGCAGAAGACTGGCAACAACGTACCGCCCTCTTGTTGGGCGATGAAAAAATGGAACGCCTGCGTCGTGCGCATGTATTGGTAGTGGGTGTGGGAGGCGTAGGCGCCTATGCCGCCGAAATGCTGTGCCGTGCCGGCGTGGGGCAGCTGACCCTTGTGGATGCAGACGCGGTGCAGCCCACCAACATCAACCGACAGCTGCCGGCCTTGCACTCTACCATAGGGCAGGCCAAAGTCGACGTGTTGGCTGCCCGTTTCAAGGATATCAACCCGGAACTGCAATTGCGTGTGCTGCCCGTCTTCCTGAAGGACGAACAGATTCCTGCGCTGCTTGACGCGGCAAACTACGACTTCATCGTGGATGCCATAGACACTTTGGCACCCAAATGCCACCTTATTGCGGAAGCATTGCGCAGGCGCATCCGTATTGTTTCCAGCATGGGAGCGGGAGCCAAGAGCGATATTACCCAAATCCGTTTTGCGGACATCAGCGAGACGTACCATTGCGGGCTGAGCAAGGCGGTACGCAAACGCTTGCAGAAGATGGGGGTCAAGCGTAAACTGCCCGTGGTATTCAGTACGGAGCAGGCAGATGCCTCGGCCATACAGTTAACAGACGAAGAGCAGAACAAGAAGTCCACCTGTGGCACGGTGAGCTACATGCCTGCCGTCTTTGGGTGCTATTTGGCGGAATATGTGATTAAAAGACTATGAATATCGTATGATACAGCTAACGAACATAACGAAGAGTTTCGGTACCCTGCAAGTATTGCGCGGCATCGACATGGAGGTGCAGAAAGGCGAAGTAGTGAGCATCGTGGGACCGAGCGGTGCGGGCAAAACCACCCTGCTCCAGATAATCGGTACGCTCGACCGGCCCGATGGGGGCATAGTGATGATAGACGGCACGGATGTGGGACGTATGCGTGAACGCGAGCTGGCAGCTTTCCGAAACAAGCGCATAGGCTTCGTGTTCCAGTTCCACCAGCTGTTGCCGGAATTTACGGCGTTGGAGAACGTCATGATTCCCGCCCTCATAGGCGGATGCGGAAGCAGGGAGGCGGAACAGGCCGCACGCCAGATGCTCAGGCTCCTGTCGTTGGAAGACCGGGCATTGCACAAACCCAACGAATTGTCGGGAGGGGAGAAACAACGCGTGGCCGTGGCCCGCGCCCTGATAAACCACCCCGCCGTGGTGTTGGCCGACGAGCCCTCGGGCAGCCTCGACACGCACAACAAGGAAGAGTTGCACCGTCTGTTCTTCGACCTGCGCGACCGTTTGGGGCAGACATTCATCATAGTGACGCACGACGAGGGACTGGCACGCCTGACCGACCGTACCATACGCCTTGTGGACGGCATGGTGTGCAACGTTTGACGGGCGTTTATTCAAAGCAAACATAAGGGCGCATCCGTTCGAAGTCGGCTTCCGTGAATTCCTCGTAGAGGACGAACGGCTTCAGGTTGCGCAACTTGCCGTTCCGCTTGCGCCACTCCACAATGGCTTTTGCCTGATAGAAGTCGAAGTACGGGTGTGAGCGCAGACGTTCCACGCCGGTGCGGTTCAGGTTGATGCGGCGTATTTGTGCGGTGTCTACACGCAACCATGGCCGCAATTGTTCGTAGTCCAAGTTTATCTCCCGCAATTGCTCTATGCGGCAGAATCCTCCTAAGCGTTGGCGATATCCCACGATGAGCCGGGCTATGCCGCTTCCGATACCCGGAATCTTCTTCAGTTCGGTGGTGTCGGCCCCGTTGAGTTCCACGACGGTACCGGCAGGGTATTTCTCTATCCTTGCCAAGGTGTCAGCCTTTTCCTGCGATAGCAGTAGCTGTATGGGCTTTTGCCTCATCGTGTCGGCAGGCGACAGGCGGATGTAAGGTGCAAGGCGTGTGTACTGTTCCTCCGTCAGCCCGTAAATCTTCCGGAAGTCTTCGGCGCGGCGGAATTTGCCGCCTTTTTCCCTGTAGCGTAGAATGTTGCGCGCCATCCATCCGGGCAGTCCCAAGCGGCGGAAGTCGGCCGAATCGGCCCTGTTGGGGTCGAACGGGAACAAGGTGCCGGACGGCTGCCGCTCGTCCCGGTAATAGTCATGCGTGCGCTTTTCCGCCTGTTCGGCATCTTGCAAGGACTGCATAAAGGCTTTATATTCCTCATATTCCTCGCTTTGTTTCCATGCCTCCAGCTCGTCGGGGGTAGGGGCTGCGGCCCGCTGCCGCTTGCAGAGGTACGTGGCGGCCGACACGGCAAACATACATATCATGAGCAGCAGGATGCCGCGCCTGGTGCTACGCGAATAATAAGAATAGTTGTTGCGCCACCCCATGTCAAATCAAGCCAAGCTCGTTGATGAAGATGAACGCGATGCCTATGGGGGCTATGAACTTCAGGATGAACACGATGAGCCGGTACAGCTGCACCTTGAGCGTGCCCCGGTTGGTGATTTCCTCCCACAGCACGCGCTTGTCCAGGTACCACCCGGCAAACAGCGAGATGAAGAATCCGCCGAGCGGGAGCATGATTTTGGCCGTTACGAAGTCGAACAGGTCGAACAGCGTCATGCCGAACAGCGTATATTCCTTGCCCACGCCCAGCGAAAGCGAACAGAACACGCCGAGGAACGTGCACCCGCCCGTCACCAGCCAGGCTGCCTTGCGGCGGCTCATGGAAAACTCCTCATGCAGGTAGGCCGTCACCACTTCGTGCAGCGAGATGGTGGACGTGAGCGCGGCCAAAGCCAGCAGGATGTAGAACATGACGGACAGCAGCACGGCCAGCCACGGCAGCCCGCCGAAAGCTTGCTGGAACACGTTGGGCAACGTGATGAACAGCAGGCTGGGACCCATGTCGGGCTGTATGCCCACCGAGAAGGCGGCGGGAAATATGATGAATCCGGCCAGAATGGCCACCATGGTGTCTATCACCGCCACGCTGAAAGCCGTCCGCCCAAGGTTGGTGTCCGGTTTGAAGTAGGAAGCGTAGGTGCAAAGGCAGCCCATGCCCACGCTGAGCGAGAAAAACGCCTGTCCCATGGCTCCCAGCAGCACGCTGCCGTCCACCTTGCTGAAGTCGGGCTTCAGCAGGAATTCCATGCCCTTGCCCGCATTGGGCAGCGACACGGCACATGCCACCAAGATGAGCAACAGAATGAACAGCATGGGCATCATCACCTTGGATGCCTTTTCGATGCCTCTCTCCACACCCCGTACCACGATGAAGTGCGTGGCCAGCATGAACACGGCCATCCACAACACAGGCCGCCACGGGTTGGCCACGAAGTTGCCGAACAGGGCGATGAAGCCCTCGGCATCTTGCCCGGCAAAGCTGTTTGTCACGGATTGTGTGGTGTATTCCAGCGTCCAGCCCGCCACCACGGAGTAGTAGCCCAGTATCAGGAATCCGGTCAGTACGCCCATGCGTCCCACCCACTTCCATTGCGTGCCGGGTGCAAGGTTCTGGTAGGCCCGCGCCGTGTTGGCGCGCGACCGCCGCCCTATCAGGAACTCCGCAATCATGATGGGTGCGCCCAGGATGAGGACGCAGCCCAGATAGGTCAGGATGAAGGCCGCGCCGCCGTGGTTGCCCGTTTCGTAGGGAAAACGCCAGATGTTGCCCAGCCCTACCGCCGAGCCTGCCGAGGCGAGTATCACGCCCAACTTGGTGCCGAAGTGTGCTCTGTTGCTCTTGCTCATGGTACCTGTGTTTAGTTGTTTCTACTATGAGCGGAACGTGTGTTGCGCGTTCCGTTTAAATCATTGATATTCAGTAATGTTTCTTTTAGTATTCCGTGCTTTTGCTCCGGACGTGTCGCGAGCGTGCTCGCAACGCGTTGCGTCCGTGCTTCCAACGTGTCGCGTCCGCGCTCCGTACATGTTGCGCTTGCGGCCCCCGTGCGTCCCCTCCGGGGAACCGATGCGTCCGGCCCGGCATCACAATGGTTTTCTGTCTACAATCGTGTATGAAAACGTGCAAATGTAGAAAAACTTCCGTATTTTTGGCGACAAATAGTAAACAAAATGTGTGTATGGCGTTATATTCGTAAATACCCGTTGTCGCTGGCCGTGATATTGGCCGTGACCTACCTGTCGTTCTTCAAGCCCCCGTCGCTGGGCATGTCCCGCATTCCCCACTTGGATAAGGTGGTGCACTTTTGCATGTATTTCGGCATGTCGGGCATGTTGTGGTGGGAGTTCTTGCGGGCGCACCGGCGAGGTGTCGTACCGCGCTGGCACGCGTGGGTGGGTGCGTTCGTCTGTCCCGTGTTGTTCAGCGGGGCGGTGGAGCTGCTGCAAGCCTATTGCACCTCCTACCGTGGTGGCGACTGGCTGGACTTTGCCGCCAACAGCGCGGGCGCGCTGCTGGCTTCGCTATGCGGATATGTGGCGTTGTGCCGCGCCGTGCGTCACAGGTAGTCGGCCACGGAGGCCAGCTTCAGGCTGTTGGAGCCTTTGATGAGGATGGTCTTGCCCGTGGGGCAGTCGGCCTGCAATGCGGCGATGAGCGCCTGCGTGTCGGGATAGTGCGGGTAGCGGCCTTGGTTCGCGATGCCGAACTGTTCGCCCACCAGTATCACGCGGTCGAATCCGCGCTCCCGGGCCAAGCGGTCCACTATTTTGCGGTGTTCCGTCGCGCTGTCCGCGCCCAGCTCGCGCATGTCGCCCAGTATCAGCACCTTCCCTTCGGCCTGCATGTGGCTGAAGTTGTCTATGGCCGCCTCCATGCTGGTGGGGTTGGCGTTGTAGGCGTCTATGATTAATGTGTTCTTTTCCGTGCGCTTCAGTTGCGAGCGGTTGTTGCTTGGCAGGTATCCTTCCAAGGCCCGGCATGCCGCTTCCGCCTCCACGCCGAAGTATCGGCCTATGGCTATGGCCGCCAACACGTTGGGCAGGTTGTAGTCGCCTATCAGGTGCGTGTGCACTTTGTGGGGCGTTCCGGTTTCGCCTTCGGCCAGCCACTCCAGGTTCAGGTAAGGGTCGCAACCTAAACTCCGCCCGCTGACGTACAGCCCGGCGCGGCTTCCATAGAGCACCTGCGTCAGGCCGTGTGCCATGTCCTTCAGGTAGGGACTGTCGTCGTGCACGAACACCGTGGCCCCGCCCTTGCCGCGCAGGTAGTCGAAGAGTTCCCCTTTGGTTTTTATCACGCCCTCCAATGAGCCGAAGCCTTGCAGATGCGCCTTTCCCACGTTGGTCACTATGCCGTAGTCCGGTTCGGCTATCTCCACCAGTTCTTTGATGTCGCCCGGATGGCTGGCACCCATTTCCACCACGGCCAGCGTGTGCTCCGGGCGCAGGCGCAGCAGGGTGAGTGGCACGCCGATGGCGTTGTTCAGGTTGCCTTCGGTGTGCAGCAGGCAATATTTCTGTGCAAGCACGGCCGACATCAGTTCTTTGGTGGTGGTCTTTCCGTTGGTGCCGGTGATGCCAATTATCGGAGTGCCCATGGCGCGGCGGTGTGTCCGGGCCAGTTGTTGCAGGGCTTGCAGGGTGTCGTCCACAAGCAGGTAGCGCGCGTCGCCTTGCGGCACGATGGCGGGGTTGTCCACCACGGCATACGTGCAGCCGCCGTCCAAGGCTTTTGCCGCAAACGTGTTGCCGTCGAACGTGTCGCCCTTCAGGGCAAAAAACAGGGAACCTGCCGCGCACTTGCGGCTGTCGGTGGTCACGCCGGAGGAGCGGCGGAATATCCGGTAGAGTGTATCCAAGTCCATGAGTGTGTATATTTCCGTTTTTGCGGGCAAAGGTAGGTTTTTTATGCAGACGCTGTTTCGCGCAAGGCGGCAAAATGTCTGTTTCTCATGCTGAAATAATTGCGCCCGGCGCTTTGCGCCATTGCTTTTTTGCTTACTTTTGCATGGGAAAGGGAAAACGACTTATTGCATGAAGACAAGTTACTCGAAATACATCAACGCGGGCGGCCGTTTGCTCGACCTCTCCACGCCTTGCGTGATGGGAATCCTCAACGTGACGCCCGACTCCTTTTATGCCGGAAGCCGCATGCAGACCGATGAGCAGGTGGCCCGCCGCGTGGAACAGATTTTGGACGAGGGGGCCACAATGATAGACATAGGGGCCTATTCTTCGCGTCCCGGCGCGGCCGATGTCCCGGCCGGGGAGGAGATGGCCCGCCTGCGCCGTGGTTTGGAAATCGTCCGCCGCGTGCGTCCCGATGCCATCGTGTCGGTCGACACCTTCCGCGCCGACGTGGCTCGCATGTGCGTGGAGGAGTACGGTGTGGCCATCATAAACGACATATCCGCCGGCGAGATGGATGCCGGGATGTTTCCCATGGTGGCCCGCTTGCGTGTGCCTTACGTCATGATGCATATGCAGGGCACGCCGCAAGACATGCAGCAAGCCCCCCACTACGACAACCTGGTGCGTGAGGTGTTCATGTACTTCGCACGCAAAGTGCAGCAGTTGCGCGACTTGGGTGCGAAGGACATCATACTCGACCCCGGTTTCGGCTTCGGCAAGACGTTGGAGCATAACTATGAGCTGTTGGCCCGTTTGGCCGACTTCTCCGTCTTCCAGCTGCCGCTGCTGGTGGGCGTGTCGCGCAAGTCCATGATTTGTCGCCTGCTCGGCGTCGACCCGCAAGATGCGTTGAACGGCACTACCGCCCTCCATGCCCTTTGCTTGGAGCGGGGAGCCGACATACTCCGTGTGCACGACGTGCGCGAAGCGGTGCAGGCGGTGCGTATCGTGCAGGCCATGCGTGCGCAAGAATCATTATATGTATAACCTTTACAACGTATATACCCGTGTTCTTCGATTTTAGTCTGAAAGATTTTATTGACATACTGCTGGTAGCCTTCCTGCTTTACTATACGTACAAGCTGATGAAAGCTTCCGGCTCCATCAACGTGTTTGCCGGTATTTTGGTATTCATCCTGATATGGCTGGTCGTGTCGCAGGTGTTGGAGATGAAGCTGCTTGGTTCCATCTTCGACAAGCTGGTCAGCGTGGGCGTGCTGGCCCTCATTGTGCTTTTCCAGGAAGAGATTCGCCGCTTCCTGCTCACGCTCGGTTCGCACCGTCATGCCAACGTGTTGGTCCGCTTCTTCACGGGAAACAAGCAGGAGAAGACTGGCCACGAAGACATCATGCCCATCGTCATGGCCTGCCTGAGCATGAGCAAGCAGAAGGTGGGGGCGCTCATCGTGATTGAACACTCCATGCCGCTCGACGACGTGGTACGCACGGGCGAGCTGATAGATGCCAACATCAACCAGCGGCTCATAGAGAACATCTTTTTCAAGAACTCGCCTCTGCACGACGGGGCTATGGTGGTGAGCAAGAAGCGCATCAAGGCGGCCGGCTGCATACTGCCCGTGTCGCACAACCTGGATATCCCGAAGGAACTTGGGTTGCGTCACCGGGCTGCATTGGGCATATCGCAGGCATCGGATGCACATGCCGTCATCGTCTCCGAAGAAACTGGGGGCATATCCGTGGCCTACAAGGGGCAGTTCCACCTGCACCTGACGGCCGAGGAGCTGGAGAGCTTGTTGACTCAAGACAACGGGTAAGGCTGTTGTGGCTAAAACGTTGCTTTTGTGGGCATGTGATATGGGAACTGTAAATTGAACGATTAAGCAAAAATATATTGATATGGATAGACGAAATTTTTTAAGGGCGGGAGGCCTGGCGATG
>CALUGY010000051.1 GCA_944320295.1 uncultured Bacteroides sp. | reverse complement strand
CTTGGCAGGAGACAGAGCGGCCCGATGCTGTGTACAGACAGTGTCGGGCCGTTTTTTATGTCCGTTTCAGATTTTCCCAAGTCGGTTACAGGTTTTTCTATGTCGGTTACAGGAAAAACGATGTCCGATGTAGTGTCTTACAACGGTATTCCGTCGTTTTTTGAACGCCGGAGGAGGGCGCTTGAAGGCTTCCGGAATAAATTTTGTATACAGCGGGAGACGTACAGAAACAGGAAGAATCCTTACAGATGCACATTGAAGTAAAAAAATACGGATTCTTGTTATACAGTTTTAGGATATATTAGCTACATTTGCCCATACAGAGAAAAACTGCTAACCCAAAGACTGCAATTATGGAAGACTTGACTATTCTCATAGCGGTAATCGCACTGTCGGTGTGGCCCATCGTGTGCTTCTTTTATTTCAGGCGGAAGCATCAGGCGTTGTTGGAACGGCTCGCGGAAAAAGACCTGGACGACATCCCCACGCAAGACTTGGTCGTGACCGTGCTTCAGGCCATCGGCTGCCAACCGGCGCTGAACGAAGAGAAGCACATCTGCTTCAAGTATCAGGGCGAGGACTTCTACATTGCCACGCAGGAAGACAGCCGCTTCATCGTCATCTGGAATCCGTGGTGGGGGACGAGCGAGGTGAACAACAACGCCCTGCCCTATCTGAAGGAAATCGTCAATCTGGTCAACGTGGATTCCATCGTCACCACGGTTTACACCACCGACGAGGAACAGAAACACATCGGGTTCCATTCCAAATGTCACATCATGTTCACACCCAAGGAAGCGCCGCTGGACGAATATCTGAAAGTCGTGCTCGACCAGTTCTTTGCCACGCACGATGTTATCAAAGACAATTTCAAACAGCTGAGCATGGCCTCTTCCGACACGGAGAAAGAGAAACGGGTACGCGTTAAAGGCTTTGCTTCGTACAAGGAAGGCGGAACACCCGTCACCCTCGACAATGTGGATGCTTGAATCTTGCCGGCCGCGCGTCGCAGGCGCGGCTTCTTATGACTGAAAATGAAAGACGAGACTGAATTTGACGAAATATTTCGCGCTTATTACGCGCAACTGCTCATTTACGCACTACAACTAATCAACGACGAGGAAGAGTGTCACGACATCGTGAACAGCACCTACGAATACGTGTGGGCCCATTTTGCCGACGTGGAACGCTCCACGGCAAAGGCTTTCCTCTATGCTGCGGTGAAAAGCAAGTGCATCGACTACCTGCGCCACCGCGACACCCACAACCTGTACGTGGAGTTCTGCCTGAAACAGGCTGAAGAAGAAGGACCCGAAGAGGAAGAGGCCGCGTGGGACACGGATTATCGCATCGTGTGCGTACGCGAACTGATGCGCACGATGCACCCCACGACGCGCTATGTGCTGGAGGCCTGCTATCTCGACCGGAAGAAATACAAGGAAGTGGCCGGAGAGCTGGGCATCAGCATGAGCATGGTGAAGAAACATCTGTCCAAGGCACTGCGCCTCATTCGTGAAAGATTACTAAAAAAATAGCATTTTG
This sequence comes from uncultured Bacteroides sp., assembly GCA_944320295.1. GTDB lineage: Bacteria > Bacteroidota > Bacteroidia > Bacteroidales > Bacteroidaceae > Bacteroides. The sequence goes on along the minus strand of CALUGY010000051.1, from coordinate 21,126 downwards.
ATGTCCGTTTGGGCTACTTATACGTATAAGGAATAAAGAGAGTACAAATCGTATGGACGAAGACAAGCATCTGGCAGACGAAACACGGTGGGACTTACTGGAAAAGTTGCCTGAAAGCAGACCGGAAGACGAAGCGGAAGCAAAAGAGCTTCTGCAGGACTATCGCGACCTGAAACTTCTGGCGGCTGCATCGCGCGTGGAAAGTCGGCAACTTGACGTGGAAGCGCGTTTGGCGGCGTTCCATGCCGAAGAGCGGCGCCGCAAACGGTTGCGCATGTGGCGACGGGGACTTTCCTGGGCCGGAGTCGCGGCCGTATTGGCAGGCGTGCTGATGTGGGCATGGCCGGACATGCAGGGCGGCACGGGCAACGAACCTGTCGTGGTGTTCCTCTCCGACTCGCTTGCTCCGCGCCATCCGCAATTGCAGGCCGAGGCGGCCAAGGGGACCACGGGAAAAAAATCATCCGCACGCGCCAAGGCTTGGACACAACCCAATCCGAATGAAATAGACTATCACACCCGGCAAAACCTGGAAGCAAACGCGCAGGACTTGCCGGAACGACACAGCCTGACCGTGCCACGCGGCCAGACCTTCAAACTGACGTTGTCCGACGGCACGGAAGTGTATATGAACACCGACAGCCGCCTGATTTATCCCAGCCGCTTCACGGGAAAGGAAAGAAGCGTCTATCTGGAAGGCGAAGCATACTTCCACGTGGCCAGGGACGAACGCCACCCGTTCGTGGTGCATACGTCGACATTGGAGACGCGCGTATTGGGTACGGAGTTCAACGTGTCCGGTTATGCCGGTTCGGAACCGGAAGTGACCCTGATTGAAGGCAGCGTGGAGGTGACCGGTGCCGGGCGTCGCGAAGCCATCCGCATCACCCCCGGTGAACAGGTGGGTCTGCAGGCCGACGGCAGCCTGTCGGTGCGCAAAGTCGACGTTTCGCCCTACGTACACTGGAAGGAAGGCTATTTCTATTATGATGACGTAACACTGTTGGAAATCATGAAAGACCTGGGACGCTGGTACAACGTGTCCATCGTGTTCTGCAACGCCGATGCCATGAACGCGCGCCTTCACTATGCGGCCGACCGCAGAAAGGATCTGCAACATGCCGTCACGCTGTTGAACCGCATGAACAAATTCAAAATCACGCTCAAAGCCGACGATCGCCTTTATGTGGAGTAACCATCTCCCGCCGAAGATCCGGTCAAGTTGTCATGCGGCTGTCAGGGAAAAACATTCTTTTACTAAAACATTCTCAAAAAGGACATGCCCGGACGGCTTGTTCCCTTTTTATCCCTTATATTTGGCACATCATTTGCATTCTTTGCATGAGAAACCATTTATTAATCAAAAACATAACAAACGAAAAACTGAGAACTTATGTATTGGATACTGTTTATTGCCATAGCTGTCATCAGCTATCTGGTGCAGGCTAACCTGAAAAACAAATTTGAACGTTACTCGAAGATACCGACCGAAAACGGCATGACAGGACGCGAGATAGCCATGAAGATGCTACACGACAACGGCATCTACGACGTGCAGGTGACGCATACGCCGGGCATGCTGACCGACCACTACAACCCTGCGAACAAGACGGTGAACCTGAGCGAAGGCGTGTACAACAGCAACAGCGTGGCGGCAGCAGCCGTGGCGGCCCACGAGTGCGGACACGCCGTGCAGCACGCACGGGCCTACGCACCACTGCGTATGCGTTCGGCCTTGGTGCCCATTGTGCAATTTTCTTCAAGCATCGTGCCTTGGATTCTGCTGGTAGGCATGTTCATGATAAAGAGCTTCCCCGGACTGATGCTGATAGGCATCGTGCTGTTTGCCATGACTACACTGTTCAGTTTCGTCACCCTCCCGGTGGAGATTGATGCCAGCCGCCGTGCCCTGGCCTGGCTGAACAACGCGGGCATCACCACGGTGCGCACGCACGACAAGGCTACCGATGCGCTCCGCTCGGCGGCATATACTTATGTCATCGCGGCGCTCAGTTCTTTGGCAACCCTGCTTTATTATGTGATGATTTATCTGGGCGGGCGCAGAGATTGACACGGCCCAACAGAGCGAAAAAACGTAAATAGACCAACCGACATTACAGCGAGGAGGACGCGTCAGAACAATATTTTCCCGACGCGATTTTATACGGATGGCGCAGACAAACAATTAATAATCTGTGTCATCCGTATTATATATAATCAACCACATTGTCCGCGCAATATATTTACGATGTGCCGACACGTTGCAGGGGCGGGCCGGCATGTCCGCCCTATGCCGATACATGTACGGGGGTGTCACGCACGGATGAAGAGGGACGGCGAAGCTGTCCTACAATCGCTAACCGCTGTGTGGCGCGGAATGCGCTACCTGCGGGAATGTGACGAAAAAGGGAACGACCTTGAAGAGGTCGAACGGGTGGTAAGAAAGGGGCTTTGTTATGGTTCGACCACCTTCGGGGTCGTCATTCTTCGTGATAGGTTGCCGCAGGTGACGCTTCGCGCCACGCAGCGGTTACAATAGTGGGACGGTTTCACCGTCCTGCCTGACGATGTGTCCGTCCGATGCGGGTATATATACGGGGTAGCACGCACGATTTTAAGGAATTATCCGCATCCTCAGCGTAAAACCGCGTCTAAAAAAATCACATTGCGTGAACAGGGCAGACACATCGGTCTGCCCCTACATCGACGCGCGGCATGTTTCCGGGTTGTGTCGGATGTGCGTTGTTGGGGCGGACCGGCGTGTCCGCCCTATGTCGGTACATGTACGGGGGTGAAACGCACGGATGAAGGGGGACGGCGAAGCTGTCCTACAATCGCTAACCGCTGTGTGGCGCGGAATGCGCTACCTGCGGGAATGTGACGAAAAAGGGAACGACCTTGAAGAGGTCGAACGGGTGGTAAGAAAGAGGCTTTGTTATGATTCGACCACCTTCGGGGTCGTCATCCTTCGTGATAGGTTGCCGCAGGTGCCGCTTCGCGCCACACAGCGGTTACAATCGTGAGACGGTTTCACCGTTCTGCTGCCTGGCGGGGTATCCGTCTGATGCGGGATGAACGGATACAATAAGGGAGGGTGTGCCAAAATCTTTAGACGCGGATGACGCAGAAAGCGCTATTTTTAATATTCATCCGAGTCAGAATTGGACACACCCTCCCGCTATTGCATGGAGGAGAGATTTATTCTTCTCCCAACAGCAGCTCCATAATCTGACATGCCGCCTTGGCTACGGAAGTGCCCGGGCCGAAGATGGCAGCCACGCCGGCCTTGTAGAGGAAGTCATAGTCTTGCGGCGGAATGACGCCTCCGGCAATGACGATGATATCTTCGCGGCCCAGCTTCTTCAGTTCCTCAATGACTTGCGGAACGAGTGTCTTGTGACCGGCTGCAAGGGATGACACACCCAAGATATGTACGTCGTTCTCCACGGCTTCGCGGGCAGCTTCGGCCGGAGTCTGGAACAACGGGCCCATGTCAACGTCGAAACCACAGTCGGCATATCCTGTAGCCACGACCTTGGCACCGCGGTCGTGTCCGTCCTGTCCCATCTTGGCAATCATGATGCGCGGACGACGGCCTTCTTCTTTGGCAAAGCGTTCGGTAAGCTCGCACGCCTTGTCGAAATCCTTGTCTTTTTTGCTTTCTGATGAATACACGCCTGATATAGTTCTGATTATTGCTTTGTAACGTCCTACCACTTTCTCACATGCATCGGAGATTTCGCCCAACGTCGCACGTACACGGGCTGCCTCCACTGCCAATTCGAGCAAGTTGCCCTTGCCGGTCTTCACGCATTCGGTGATGGCATCGAGCGCCTTGTCGACATCGGCTTGGTTGCGACCTTCGCGCAGGATGCGCAGGTTCTCGATTTGCTCCTGACGTACAGCCGTATTATCGATTTCCAGGATGTCGATCGGCTCTTCTTTGTCAAGACGATACTTGTTCACACCCACGATGGTCTGTGTGCCGGAGTCGATGCGGGCTTGTGTGCGTGCGGCAGCCTCCTCGATACGCATTTTGGGAATGCCGGTCTCGATGGCTTTTGCCATACCGCCCAGCTGCTCGATTTCCTGAATGTGCTCCCATGCCTTGTGGGCTATTTCGTTGGTCAGCGACTCCACATAGTAAGAACCGGCCCACGGGTCTACGTTCTTGCAGATATTGGTTTCTTCCTGAATGTAGATTTGGGTGTTGCGGGCAATGCGGGCGGAGAAGTCTGTCGGAAGAGCGATGGCCTCGTCGAGCGCGTTGGTGTGCAAAGACTGGGTGTGTCCCAATGCGGCAGCCATGGCCTCGATGCAGGTACGTCCCACGTTGTTGAACGGGTCTTGCTCGGTGAGCGACCATCCCGACGTTTGCGAGTGAGTGCGCAGGGCAAGCGATTTCGGGTTCTTCGGATTGAACTGTTTTACAATCTTTGCCCACAGCATACGCGCGGCACGCATCTTGGCTATCTCCATGAAATGGTTCATGCCGATGGCCCAGAAGAAAGAGAGGCGCGGAGCAAAGGCGTCGATGTCGATACCTGCGGCCACACCGGCACGAAGGTATTCCAGACCGTCGGCCAAAGTGTAGGCCAGTTCGATGTCGGCTGTCGCACCGGCTTCCTGCATGTGATAGCCGGAGATGGAGATAGAGTTGAACTTCGGCATGTTCTTTGAGGTGTACTCAAAGATGTCGGAGATGATTTTCATGGAGAAGGCAGGCGGATAGATGTAAGTGTTGCGCACCATGAATTCCTTCAGAATGTCGTTTTGGATGGTACCTGCCATCTCTTCCAGCTTGGCGCCCTGTTCCAGTCCGGCATTGATGTAGAAAGCCATGATGGGAAGCACGGCTCCGTTCATGGTCATGGATACGGACATCTTGTTCAAGGGGATGCCGTTGAAGAGCACTTTCATGTTCTCCAGCGAGCAGATGGATACGCCGGCTTTGCCCACATCGCCCACCACACGTTCATTGTCGGGGTCATAGCCTCGGTGGGTCGGCAGGTCAAAGGCGACGGATAGTCCCTTTTGGCCGGAAGCCAGGTTGCGGCGATAGAAAGCGTTGGACTCTTCGGCTGTGGAGAATCCCGCATATTGGCGGATGGTCCACGGGCGGAAGGTGTACATCATGGAGTACGGACCGCGCAGGTAGGGCGGAATGCCGGCAGCATAGTCCAGATGCTCCATGCCTTCAAGGTCTTCTTTGGTATAAACAGGCTTCACGTCGATGTGTTCCGGAGTCTTCCAGTTTGTCTCGATTCCGTTAGCCTTTTGCCATTCCCGGCCGTCTTGCGGCTGGAAACCGGCATATATGTCGATGTTTTTGAAATCTTTTCTCATAGCGGATTGTTATTTAATGCCTAACTTCTCGTTGTATTCTTTCAAAGTGTCCAGCACGTTGACACGCACGTGGATGAAGTTCTCGATGCCGGCGGCTTTCAGTTCGTCCATGCAGGCCGGTGCACCTGCCACGATGAACATGGCACGCCCACCCAATGCCTTGAATGCAGGTATGGCATATTCGGCATACTCGTCATCGCTGGAACAAAGCACTACGATGTCCGCTTTGGCTGCCATGGCGGCTTCTATGCCTTCTTCCACGGTAGAGAATCCCAGATTGTCAATTACTTCGTATCCTGCGCAAGCCAAGAAGTTGCATGAGAATTGGGCACGTGCCTGGCGCATGGCCAGATTACCGATTGTGAGCATGAATGCTTTAGGCCGTTTGCCGGAAGTTTCCGTTTCGAGACGAAGTGCCTCGAATTCGCTGGCTGCACGGCTGAAGTTGAGTGTGGCTGTATCTTTCTCGCAAGAATCATGATGGCCCCCACCACAACAACATACAGCTTCCAGCGGGCGTTTGTCTCCTGCCAATTCCGTGAAGTTAGGATATTGGTTGGTGCCAAGCAATACTTCCTTACGTTTAGCTACAGCCTCGTGACGGGCCTTATTGCTGGCATTGACGGCTTCTTGAATCTTGCCGGCTTTGACGGAAGCATAGAATCCTCCGGCTTCTTCCACATCGAGGAAGAGAGCCCAAGCTTGTTGTGCGATGGAAGCTGTCAAATTCTCTATGTAATATGAGCCGGCAGCAGGGTCTACCACTTTGTCGAAGTGGGACTCTTCGCGGAGCAACAGTTGCTGGTTACGTGCCAAACGTTCGGAGAATTCATCGGGAGTGGCATATGCCTTGTCGAACGGAGTTACTGTCATGGATTCCACACCTCCCAAAGCCGCACTCATGGCTTCCGTTTGTGTGCGGAGCAGATTGACGTATGAATCGAATATTGTCAGGTTGAATGAAGTGGTCTCCGCATGGATGTGCATTTGTGCCGCACACTTGCATTCGTCTACAGCAAGATATTGGCTTACGATATCAGCCCAAAGCATACGTGCTGCACGGAATTTAGCTATTTCAAGGAAGTAGTTCGACGAGATGCCAAAGTTGAATTTGATTTTTTGTGCAACAGTAGCGGCGGGAACACCAGCCTTGGTCAAGCAGTCGAGATATTCATTGCCCCAAGCTAAAGCATAACCCAGTTCCTGATAAATGTATGAACCGGCATTGTTCAGAAGCAAAGCATCTACTCCGAGCACGCGATATTGCGGCAATACTGCCGTTGCAGCGATAAGTGCCTTGCTTGTTTCTGCCATATCGCCGCGTTCTTTGCCTTTGGAAAGCATTTTTCCCATCGGGTCGTAGTTGATAGAACCCTGCAATTTGGAAAGGTCATAACCTTTTTTCTGGAAATATGCAACGAGAAGATTAGCCAGTTCCACCACATGTCCCTGGCAGATGGAGAAGTTCAGCTCCACACATTCGGCACAAATACCTTCGAGCAAAGCTTCAATGTAGGCTCCGTCCACCTCTTTGGCTTTCAAATGGAAACCGATGGAGTCAACACCTTTGTTCAGGATGTCAAGAGCTTTGGCGTTCGCCTCTTTTACATCGGTCACATTGATGTTCTGGCGCACGAGCCACTCGTTGTCACTTTTCTTGTTACCTCTCAAATAAGGGAATTCTCCCGGGAGGGCATCTGTTGTTTTCAACCCTTCAAGGTCTTCCCTACGGTAGAAAGGCTTTACCTTAAAACCTTCGTTCGTTTTCCAAACGAGTTTCTTCTCGAAGTCGGCTCCTTTCAAGTCGGCTATGGCTTTTTCCATCCATTGTTCCGTAGAAACGGGATTAAAGTCTGAGAAGAGCTTTTCTTTGTTTTCTGTCATAGTTTATATAATTAAATGTAGGTTGTTTATCAAATTGTCAGGATACTCAACGTGCAAATATAAGCAATTACTTGATACTGCGTATCTCTGCAGGTCTTTTTTTTATTTTCCGGTTTACATTTGTCGCATGCTTGGAAACATTTTGCCCAAAGGCCGCATTCTGCTAAATAACGGCAACCATGCTACCCATTAGGCCTTTGCTCCGTACATGTCGGGAGCAAAGGCGCAACGTGTTGGAAGCACAAGCCGAACATACTCCGCATACGCCCCAAACATGTTCGAAGTAATCACGTGATATTCAATGCGGTTCTCCCATGAGGACCCAGATATGGCCATGTGAGCCTTTTTTATATCCGGCTTTGCTTTTTCATTTAAAACCTTTTGCCACGTCAAACCGAATCAATACCTTTGCGCCGCGAAAACAAAGCACATACACTAAATATTGGAAAAGAATGGATTGGATAGACAAGTTGTTGTGGGGAACAACTGATGTGGCGCATATCGTGATTTTATATGCTTTCGTCATATCGGTTGGCGTGTTGCTCGGTAAAATCAAGTTCTTCGGCGTATCTCTCGGAGTGACGTTTGTACTCTTTACCGGTATCTTTATGGGACATTTTGGCTTTACGGCAGACACCTCGATTTTGCATTTCTTGCGTGAATTCGGCTTGATATTGTTTGTGTTCTGTATCGGACTGCAGGTGGGCCCTTCGTTCTTTTCTTCTTTCAAGAAAGGAGGTATGACGCTTAATCTCCTAGCTGTAGGCATTGTGGTGCTTAACATCGCTGTGGCATTAGGCATTTATTATATTGCCAACGGACGTGTGGAATTACCTATGATGGTGGGTATTTTGTACGGAGCCGTGACTAATACTCCAGGACTTGGTGCTGCACAAGAAGCCCTTAATCAGTTGAACTATCATGATGAACCTATAGCTTTGGGATATGCTTGTGCTTATCCGTTGGGTGTGATAGGTATCATTCTTTCCATGATTCTTATACGTTACATCTTCCGGGTGAATTTTGCCAAAGAAGAAGCACAACTTAAGGAGCAGGATGCAGATACGAAACACAAACCACACATCATGGATTTGGAAGTTCGTAACGAAGCTATTGATGGCAAGAAGTTGATTCAAGTGAAAGACTTCTTGGGAAGGCCTTTCGTCTGCTCCCGTATGCGTCACGACGGCCATGTCAGTATCCCCGACCAAAATACGGTGTTCCATCTTGGCGACCAGCTTTTCATAGTTTGTTCTGAAGAAGACGCAGAGGCCATAACAGCGTTTATCGGCCGTGAAGTGCAAGTAGACTGGGAGAAGCAAGATATGCCCATGGTGTCACGACGCATATTGGTTACCAAGTCGGAAATTAACGGCCGTCGTTTGGGAAGCATGCATTTCCGCAGCATGTATGGCGTGAATATAACACGTATCAACCGTTCAGGTATGGATTTGTTTGCCGACCCGAATCTAGTCCTCCAAGTGGGCGACCGCGTGATGGTGGTAGGCGAGCAAGATGCCGTGGCGCGTGTGGCTTCTGTGTTGGGCAACCAGTTGAAACGTCTTGATACACCTAATATCATAACCATTTTCGTGGGCATCTTCCTTGGAATCTTGTTGGGCAGCTTGCCTTTCGCATTCCCCGGAATGCCGACACCTGTTAAGTTGGGATTGGCCGGAGGTCCGCTCGTGGTAGCCATCCTGATAGGCCGTTTCGGACATAAAATGAAACTGGTAACTTATACGACCATGAGTGCCAACCTGATGCTGAGGGAAATAGGTATCGTATTGTTCTTGGCAAGCGTGGGCATTGAGGCTGGCGGGCAATTTGTCCAGACGGTTGTGAAGGGCGACGGCTTGCTATATGTGGGCTATGGCTTCTTGATTACCCTGATTCCCTTGCTTATCGTGGGCATTGTGGCGCGCCTGTATTACAAGACGAATTACTTCACGTTGATAGGACTTATAGCCGGTAGCACCACAGACCCGCCTGCATTGGCCTATGCCAACCAGATATCTGGCAATGACGCTCCCTCGGTAGGGTACTCCACCGTATATCCGTTGACCATGTTCTTGCGTATTCTTGCCGGGCAGATGATATTGCTGACCATACCCTGGATGTAGCTCTCAGGGTAGAATAAACGAATGGTGCGCAACAGCGTTTCGTTGTTGCGCACCATTTCGTTTAAGCCAAGCAGAAGCTTCTGTTTACCTGCCTACCGACAGCTTCAGCTTTTTACGTATGAAGGTTTCCACGAACTCTACCGTCCCTTCAATGCCAAGCACCGACGAGTCGATGCACAAGTGATAGGTGGCGGCGGCTCCCCAAGTCTTGTAACTGTAATAATTGTAGTAGTCGGCGCGCTTCTTGTCGGCCTTGTCTATCATGTTGCCGGCTTCTTCTTCTCCAATGTTATGTATGCGGCACAGGCGGGCGATGCGGTCTTCACGGGTGGAAGATATGAAGATGTTGGCGCAACGCGGATTGTCCCGCAGAATGTAGTCGGCACAACGGCCCACAAAAAGGCACGACTTCTCTTCCGCCAAATGGCGGATGACATCGCTCTGAACTTGGAACAGGGAGTCGTTGCTCAGGCAGTTGGTCGCCGGGATGCTGCCGTCGCCTATGAACGGGAAACGCACCCCGAAGATGCTTCCGATGATGCCTTGCGATGCCTTTTCGTCGGCTTTTTCAAAGAACTCCTTGCAAAGGCCGCTTTCTTCGGAGGCCAATTGTATCAGCTCTTTGTCATAGAATGAAATGCCCAGACGCGCCGCAAGCCGTTCACCTATTTCCCGTCCGCCGCTTCCAAGCTGGCGGCCTATGTTTACAAAATATTTCTCATCCATGGTTGTTTTGTTTGTGTGTTAGCTGTTGGCAAATATAAGCATTTCATTGAAACAAGCGCGGTGAAGCGTTGTTTTTTTGCTTCACCGCGCATGAATGGGTCATTTTTGTGCTTTCTTGCCGGACAGTTTCTCCAAGAAGTAGACCAGGAAGTAACCTACGAGCATGAGCGCCACGGCCTCGAGCACATGTTCGTTGGGGGCGATGTTGGTCTCAATGGGGGCACCGTGCGTGTTGTCTACGATTTCTTTCCAGGGCCATACTTTGTTCAAGGAGCCGAGCATGAAGCCGGTAAGCATGGCCAGCGTGATGTTGCGGAAGTGCTTCAGGGCGTAGGACAGGACGTGGGAGAAGCTGGTGATGCCTATCACGATGCCGGCGCCGAAGATGCAAAGGGTGGTGATGTCGAGGTTCTTTACGGCATCCATGATGTAGAAGTACTTGCCGAGGAGCACGAGGATGAAGCTGCCGGAGATGCCGGGCAGTATCATCGCGCAGATGGCAATGGCGCCGCAAAGGAAGATGAACAGCGGGTGGGTGGACGTTTCGGCCGGCGTGGCGATGGTGATGTAGAAAGCCGCCACCGTGCCTACGATGAACGACAGGACGGTTTTCCAGTTCCAACCCTTGATGTCCTTGCCGACAAACCATGTGGAGGCCAGCACCAGGCCGAAGAAGAAGGCCCACACCAGGATGGGCTGTTCCGTGAGCAACCATGTAATGACCTTGGCCAATGAAAAGACGCTGATGCCAATGCCCAACAACAAGAAGAAGAGGAAGTTGCCGTTCACCGCCGTCCAAAACTCGCGCAGCCGCAGGGTGAAGAGCAGCTTCAGGCTTTTCATGTTGATGCTTTTTATGGAGTCTATCAGTTCGTCATAGATTCCCACGATAAAAGCGATAGTACCTCCCGACACGCCGGGCACCACATCTGCCGCTCCCATGCCCATACCTTTCAGGGAGAGCAGCAGGTAATCTTTCCATTTTCTATTTTCCATTGGTTTGTGATATTGTGTTATTGTATGCGCCGCAAAGTAACGTATTTTTTGTGGAATATCCTTGCCGGACGCGCGAAAAACGTGACGGCCCGCCGCTTCTTCCGCGCCATGCCCAGACAGGGTCGCCGGCACGCTCTGGACGAGTCGCCGACTCAGGAGGGTCAAGTCGCCGACAAGGGAAAATGGGGTCGGCGGCCCGGATTCTCCTCATGCCACGGCCTATTTCGTCAAATCGAACAAATAAGTGATTTTAGCCGTGATGACACCGTGCGCGGAGCGCGAGAAGTAATCTTTTTTCGTACTGTTGTAGAAGTCGGACAGGCCGTAATAGTACCGGCCTTCCGCCAGGAAGTTGCCGATGCCCGTGCGTATTTCGAAGCCGGCACCCGCGGCAATGCCGTAGTCGAACTTGTTGTCCACGGGCTTGTCGTGCTGCTCCACTTCGATGGATGTTTGCTCAATGATGTTTCCCCAGTTGCTCGTTTGCGTGTAAGAATCTCCTATGAAGAAGGCGATTTGCGGGCCCGCGTGGATGAAGAACTGCACGCCCCGGTCTTTGCCGAAAGCTAGATGGGCAAGGAATGGCACTTCTATGTAGTTCATGGTGCGCTCGTAACCGATGCTCGGATAGTCCTGATAGTATTCGCTCCACCCCCTCTGCGCGAAGTTTATTTCGAGCATGGCGCCACATATCATCCTGAAATACTTCTCCGAGATGTACCGCAAGGACACCCCTCCGTTTATGCCCATCAGGTTCTTCTGGTTCACGGTGGGCGTGAACATCACGCTGCTCAGGTCGACACCCCCGTTGATGCCTATCGAGAAGTTGTGGTACTGTTCACCCACTTGGGCATGCAGGGGCAGGGCGTGGAGGCACCACGACAGCAGTATTATGCCTGTAATCTTTTTCCAGTTCATTGCGTTCAAGAAGCTTGGTTAGGGGTGCGGGCGTCAATCGAAGTCCAGTTTTATCAGCTCGAAGTTCTTCGTGAAGTGCACGAAGAACACCTTCCGGTTGATGAACCCGCCCCAATTGTTCGCCCGTTGGAACTTGAATCCGGTCTGAATGGAGATGGGATTCATCTTATGTATGTCCCGTTCGAAGTTGGAACCATACGCCGACAAGCCCTTCAGGAAGAAGTATCCCGTGTCGAAGCCCAGCATTCCGAACTTGGGATAGCGGTCGTCCATCTCCTTGTTATACCATTTGCGGTAGTCGTTTGTGAACTTGATGGCCGTCGGCAGCAGGTTGTTGGTGTAGAAAGAAGAGTAGAAATACGTGTCCAGCTCGAAGAAAGCCTCCAGGTGGTCCTTCGTATACGTCTGCCATTCGGGATAGCCGAACAGATGAACATCCATCTCCGGCAGCTCGCGCACCAATAGAGTGAGCTGGGGGAGTACCTTTATCAATGTCAGGTTGCTTCCCGACGTAGGGATGAAAATATTGGTTTTGTTGGGGTCTAACACCGATTTGAACGATTCGAGCACGGCGGTCTCTTTCAGCGTGCTTGCCGTCATGCCGTGGCTGCGCAACACGTCTTTCAGCCCCTTTATGAAGCTCTCCTTCTCCTTATGCCCTTGCGTCGCCTCTATAAAGATGACGTTTGCATTGGCAAATTGCCTGACAAAATGGTCATACACTTCAGAATATAAGTACGACTGAGGAGTATTTATCTGATAGACATATGGATTCTGGAAAACAGTATTGTCCTTTGAAGTGAAAGGTATTACCAGACGGATGCCATTCTTTTGTGCAAAGTTTGCCAACGGCTCTATATGGCTTTGGTATAATGGCCCGAAGATAATGTCCATATCTTTAAGCTCCTTCTTCTCGAGTATGCTGTTTATCGAGGCCTGTTCTCCTCCAGAATTATAGGCATATAAATCAAAGGATACCCCTGTACGTTTTAAACTGTCAACAGCCATAAGGAAGCCCTCGTAGTATTCTGTCATACGTGCAGATTCACTTTGGGCGACATTAAAGAAAGGAAGTATGATGGCCGCCTTTATCGTAGTATAATGCTCGGCCTTTGGGGCATTCTCATAAAACAATTCAGAGTTGGTCGGGGCAACGGAAGATTCTCCAGGCTTTTCATCGTTAGAATAAGCAGTTTCATAAGGAATACAAAGGAATGTCCCTCTCTTTATTTTATTTTTCCCCTCCAATTCAGGATTCGCAGCAATGAGTGCTTCCTCGCTAATGCCATATAAACGGCTAATGCTGTATATCGTTTCTTTCCTTTTCACTTTATGCATGTCCCGACAGCGAGGTTGGACTGGAGCACCTAATTGCGACGTTTGTGTCTTCTCTTCTTCAGATGTGGCGGCATCTTCCTGTGCCATATCCGACATCGGAATACGAATAACTTGGCCAATACGGAAATTCTCAGCGCTAAGGCCGGGGTTGGCATCACAGATGTCTTTAGCGCTTACCCCATATTTTACAGTAAGACGATAAAGAGTTTCCCCCGCAGCAATCGTATGATATGTAGCCCGCTGGTCGTTAGTATCAGGACGAGGAATTCGTAAAGTATGGCCGACATATATCTTGACATCACTTCCCGGGTTCAACTTGATGATATCTGCTTGACTGACACCATACATGCTGGCAATGGAATACAAGCTTTGCCCTTTTTCTATAGTATGCAGAAAGTAGGATTGATTTTCTTGTGCATCTATGTTTTGATGACAAATGCCTGCGAACATAAGCAAGCAAATAAGTCGGCTGATGATTTTCATTTATTTGTTGGTTTAACGTTCAAGAAAAACAAAGTGAATGCAAAGGTATTAATATTGTCTTATATATGCGAACGCATTGCGTTAAGAAATAATATTGTATAGCGAAAGTGCAAAAAAGAACCACGCGTAATTATCATTTCATGTAGAAACGATTACATTTGCACCTATGTTTCATGTTATTCTATTATTATATATGTATTTGGAGGCGTTGTCGCCGTCTCTCTCTCCGACAGCAATATTATTGTCGGAAAATGGTAGCATGCCAGAAGAAACGCTCGTGTTAGAATCTGGTGAAGAATATACAGGAGCAGCCCCTTTGGAATTCCGTTTTACAGCAGGCAACGAAGGTGCTGGGATTTTTCGTTATGAATGGGAATTCGCTCACGATGTTTCATACCAGGACATTTTTCTCAAACGTTTTGAGGAGGAAACTATTTATACCTTCCAAGAATCCGGGACATGTTATATAAGGTTATGGGTGACCGATGTTGATACTGAAGAAACCGTAGAAGGTGGGACTTTCGTTATTCATGTGACTGAATCAAATTTAGAAGTTCCAAATGCCTTTTCCCCCAATAACGATGGAGTGAACGATGTATTCCTCGTCAAACACAAATCGTTGATACAATTTGATGCAACGGTATTCAACAGGTGGGGAAAAGAAATATATCATTGGGGATTAGATAATATAGATAGAGGATGGGATGGAACCTTCCGGGGTAAGCAGGTTCCCGAAGGGGTGTATTTTATCGTCATTAAAGCTAAAGGCTCTGATGGAGTCATATATGATATAAAGAGCGATATTAATATCTTACGATAAGAATGTTGAAGCAATAGTATATGCAAGAAGAACAAGAATATGTTGAAGTGTATGGCGCACGTGTACACAATTTAAAAAATATAGATGTGCAAATTCCCCGGGACAGTTTGACGGTAATAACCGGGCTTAGCGGGAGTGGCAAATCGTCGTTGGCTTTTGATACGATTTTCGCAGAAGGACAACGGCGTTATATAGAAACTTTTTCAGCTTATGCCCGTAATTTCTTAGGGAACTTGGAAAGGCCGGATGTAGATAATATCACAGGATTGAGTCCGGTAATATCCATAGAACAGAAAACGACAAATAAGAATCCTCGCTCCACAGTAGGTACGACTACTGAGATTTACGATTTCCTACGCCTTTTGTATGCCCGCGCCGGGGAGGCCTATTCATACTTGTCGGGCGAAAAGATGGTGAAGTATACCGAAGAACAAATATTGGAATTAATATTGAAAGAATACAAAGACAAACGGATATATTTACTTGCACCATTGGTACGTAATAGGAAAGGGCATTATAAGGAGTTGTTCGAACAGGTGCGTAAGAAAGGCTATCTTTATGTCAGGGTTGATGGAGAAATATGTGAGGCATTACCTGGCATGAAACTCGACCGCTATAAGAATCATGATATAGAAATGGTCATTGATAAATTGATCGTAACGGATAAAGACACTACCCGTTTAAAGAATAGTGTGGCTACCGCCATGCGGCAAGGGGATGGCTTGCTTATGTTACTAGATATGCAGAATAATGCTGTACGCCATTATAGTAAACGTTTGATGTGTCCCGTTACCGGTTTGTCTTATCGTGAACCAGCTCCACACAACTTCTCGTTTAATTCACCGCAAGGAGCATGTCCAAAGTGTAAAGGTTTGGGCATAGTCAATCAGATAGATATTGACAAGGTGATTCCTGATGGTGAATTGCCGATTGCCGACGGGGCTATCGTACCGTTAGGGAAATATAAAAACAGCATGATATTCTGGCAAATAGAAGCGTTGTTGGAGAAGTATGGATTTAATCTGAAAACTCCGTTTAAAGACTTGCCGGCTGATGCGGTGGATGAAATACTATATGGTTCAAATGAACGCATTAAAATAAAAAAGTCTTTGGTAGGTACATCCTCCGATTATTTCGTGGCATTTGAAGGAGTGGTGAAATATATACAGATGTTACAGGACAAAGATGTTTCTGCTACCGCAAAAAAATGGGCCGAACAGTTTGCCAAAACAACGGTATGTCCGGAATGTCATGGAGCACGTTTAAATCGCGAAGCACTTTCATTCCGCATACACGATAAGAATATCTATGAATTGTCTACAATGGATATTGATGAGTTGTATGGCTGGCTCAACCACGTAGATGCCTATCTCAGTAAAAAACAACGGCAAATAGCCACAGAGATATTAAAGGAAATCCGCACACGCTTGAAGTTTCTGCTTGATGTCGGACTCGACTATTTATCATTGAACCGTAGTGCGATTAGTTTGTCCGGAGGAGAAAGTCAACGTATCCGTTTGGCCACACAGATTGGGTCGCAGTTGGTAAATGTACTCTATATACTTGACGAGCCAAGTATCGGATTACATCAGCGCGACAATTTACGGTTGATACATTCTTTGAAAGAGCTACGTGACATTGGTAATTCCGTAATAGTTGTGGAACACGACAAGGACATGATGCTTGCAGCTGATTATGTGGTCGACCTGGGACCGAAAGCCGGACGGTTGGGTGGGGAAGTGGTATTCGAAGGAACTCCCCGTGAAATGTTGCAGACCGATACCTTGACTTCGCAGTATCTCAACGGCAAACGTAGTATCGAAATACCAAAACACCGCCGCCCTGGCAACGGACACAGCCTATGGTTACGAGGAGCATGCGGAAACAACCTGAAAAATGTGGATGTGGAGTTCCCGTTAGGCAAACTGATATGCGTGACGGGAGTGTCGGGTAGTGGGAAGTCGACGCTGATTAACG
Source organism: uncultured Bacteroides sp. (assembly GCA_944320295.1). Classification (GTDB taxonomy): domain Bacteria; phylum Bacteroidota; class Bacteroidia; order Bacteroidales; family Bacteroidaceae; genus Bacteroides. Next base: position 4,515 of record CALUGY010000051.1, on the reverse strand, counting down.
AGACGCTACAACCCATCCTTTCTCAGAAGTTCTATCGTTCATTGCAAGACCCTTTGGAATATGGAAGTATCGAAGGGCTGGAGTATATAGATAAAGTGGTAAATGTGGACCAATCACCTTTGGGACGCACTCCCCGCTCTAATCCGGCCACTTATACCGGTGTGTTCTCCGATATCCGGAATCTGTTCGTTGAGCTTCCGGAGGCAAAAATACGGGGATACAAACCGGGACGCTTTTCGTTCAATGTGAGCGGCGGGCGGTGTGAAGCGTGTCAAGGAAACGGCTACAAGACAATAGAAATGAACTTCTTACCGGACGTATATGTACCTTGTGAGATCTGTCATGGCAAGCGTTATAACCGCGAGACGCTTGAAGTGCGCTATAAGGGTAAATCCATCGCCGATGTGCTTGATATGACCATAAATCGTGCCGTGGAGTTCTTTGAGAATGTCCCGCAAATATTGAACAAAATCAAAGTGATACAGGACGTGGGCCTGGGATATATCAAGCTGGGACAGTCCAGTACCACCTTGTCAGGCGGCGAGAGCCAGCGTGTGAAATTGGCTGCCGAGTTGGGGAAACGCGATACAGGCAAGACGCTCTACATCTTGGACGAACCAACAACCGGCCTGCACTTTGAAGACATCCGCGTATTGTTGAATGTCTTGAACAAATTGGTCGATAAAGGGAACACGGTAATTGTCATAGAGCATAATCTGGATGTAATCAAGACGGCAGATTATATTATAGACATGGGACCGGAAGGCGGAAAGAGCGGGGGAGAAGTCCTTTCTTGCGGTACCCCCGAAGAAGTGGCTATGAGCACCAAGGGATATACTCCCAAGTTCCTGAAGGAGGAATTGGGTTTGTGAGGCATGCCATGTTATGCACCCATGTACGATTCACCGTAACAAACACTATATTATCGTTTTATTCCGTACGTGTCCCACTCGTGGCCGCAACATGTACGGAGCATGCTCGAAACATGTACCGCCCATGGCTGGAATATATCCTATTATGAAATGACATTTACTGTATGAAAAATATGAAGACAAACAAAACAAATGCCGCACGTTTGCTCGACAAAGCAAAAGTGCCATACGAATTGATTCCTTATGAAGTGGATGAAAGTGACTTGAGCGCAGTACATGTGGCCGCCAGCTTGGGCGAAGACATTGATTGCGTGTTCAAAACCTTGATATTACATGGCGATAAGACGGGTTATTTCGTCTGTGTGATACCGGGCGACAAAGAAGTGGACTTGAAGATGGCGGCCAAAGTGTCCGGCAATAAAAAGTGCGACCTTATTCCAGTAAAGGAACTCCTGCCGTTGACGGGCTACATCCGTGGCGGTTGTTCCCCCATAGGCATGAAAAAGCCTTTTCCTACGTACATTCACGAAACCTGTTTGCTCCATCCCTACATATATATAAGTGCAGGAATGCGCGGTTTGCAGCTGAAACTTTCACCAGACGACCTGATCAAGGCCGTGAAAGCAGAAGTTTGTGCCTTATTTGATTGAGCAATTTCTCGAATTTTATATATTTGCAGCTAATTATTCTAGTTACTAATCTTAATATTCTAAATGTATGTTTGAAGGACAACCGAAAGGTTTGTATGCATTAGCGCTCGCCAATACTGGGGAACGCTTCGGGTATTACACGATGCTTGCCATTTTCACGCTATTCTTGCAAGCGAAGTTTGGCTTTAGTTCCATGGCCACATCCAATATTTTTGCCGGATTCTTGGCATTGGTCTACTTCCTTCCTATCGTGGGAGGCTTACTTGCCGACAAGTACGGTTACGGAAAGATGGTTACTTCCGGTATCGTGATTATGTTTGTAGGCTATACGTTTCTGGCCATTAATGTAGGAGGCGGTACGTTGGGTGTGGCTGCCATGATTGGCGCACTTGTCTTGATTGCGTTGGGCACCGGCCTGTTCAAGGGCAATTTGCAGGTCATGGTGGGCAACTTGTATGACGACCCCAAATATTCCGACAAGCGCGATACTGCTTTCAGCCTTTTCTACATGGCTATCAACATCGGTGCCTTGTTTGCTCCGACGGCTGCATCGAAGATTACAGAATACTTCATGGGTAAGGCCGGCTTTAAGTACCAAGGAGATATCCCGGCCCTGTGTCACGAATACCTGGACAAGGGGCAGGACATCGCGGCAGCATCACTCAACACACTAACTGACTTCGCCCAGTCACAGGCGGCCGCTTTCAATGGTGATTTGGCTGCTTTTGCCACTAAATATATCGACCAGCTGTCTCTATCGTACCACTATGGTTTTGCCGTAGCTTGCGTGTCGCTTGTGGTATCCATGCTGATTTACCAATTGTTCAAGAAGACATTCAAGCATGCTGACGTCAATACCAAGCAGGCAGCAGCCGCACATCAGGAAAACTTGGTTGAGCTTACACCGGAGCAAACCCGGTCGCGTATTACTGCGTTGATACTGGTGTTTGCCGTGGTCATCTTCTTCTGGATGGCATTCCATCAAAACGGCTTGACGCTTACCTTCTTTGCCCGCGACTATACGGCCCGTACCGCCGATGGAGCGTTAGGCATGAGTTTCAACGTGCTTAACCTGGTGTTTGTCATTGCGCTGGTATATGCCCTGTTCTCGCTTTTCCAGTCGAAGACTCTGCGGGCGAAGCTCATTTCTGCAGTTGTTGTCCTCCTGTCTGTAGGCCTGTTGATTCATAAGTACGTGTCATTGGCACCGGGTTCGTTTATCGAGGTATTGCCTCAGATGTTCCAGCAGTTCAACCCGTTCTTCGTGGTAGCCCTTACGCCGGTGTCGTTAGCTGTGTTCGGGGCTTTGGCCAAGAGGGGCAAAGAGCCGTCGGCACCCCGCAAGATTGGTATCGGCATGCTGATTGCCGCTTTGGGCTTTGCCGTGATGGCATTCTTCTCCATGGGGCTGCCCATGCCCAATCCTGAGGGGGCAACAGTAGTGGACTCCAACTTGCTTGTGTCTCCCTCCGTGTTGATTAATACTTATTTGGTGCTGACATTTGCCGAACTGTTCCTTTCGCCCATGGGTATCTCGTTCGTTTCCAAAGTGGCACCTCCCAAGTATAAAGGCTTGATGATGGGCTTGTGGTTCGGTGCCACGGCGGTGGGCAACTACTTGGTGTCTATCATCGGCATGTTGTGGGGACGTATGGAACTGTGGGCCATGTGGTCTATCTTGATTGTGCTCTGCCTGCTGTCCGCCCTGTTCATCTTCTCCATCATGAAGCGCCTGGAGAAGGTGGCCAAGTAACGGGAGCATATATTATATATAATGTAGGAGGGAAAGACGGCCGGACGCGGTGCCGGGGTCTTTCCCTCCTTTGTTTGTGCCCATACGGGAGGGTTATCTCTTCTTCCTCGGCGCGGATTGTTGCTTGCCGTAGAGCTTGTCTATCAAGTCCGCGCGGCCCAGGCGGCGGAGTTCGCCAATGATGGCCTTGCGCTCTTCGGGCTTGTACCAGAAGAAGAACTGCCGTTGTGCCAGCTTCTCATTGGGGCTGCGGGCGGAGTAGACGGGTTGCAGCGTGTAGGGATGGAAGCCCGTGTACCACGTCTCGGTGGCGGTGGTCATGGGCGTGGGGGTGAAGTCTTGCACCTGCTCCAGGTGGAAGTCCAGCTCACGGGTCTTGACGGCCAGCTCGGCCATGTCTTCTTCGTGGCAGCCGGGATGGCTGGAGATGAAGTAGGGGATGAGCTGCTGCCGGAGCCCGCCTTCACGGTTGATGCGGTCGAAGATGCGCTTGAACTCCTCGAACAGGGCGAAGGGCGGCTTGCGCATGACGGCCAGCACGCGGGGCGAGGTGTGCTCCGGCGCCACCTTGAGCCGGCCGCTCACGTGGCAGGTGATGAGTTCGCGGGTGTAGTCCCTGGCCGCTTCGTCCACCTGCGGGTCGTTGCTGCGGTGCAGCAGGAGGTCGTAGCGCACGCCGCTTCCGATGAAGGTCTTCTTGATGCCCGGCAGGGCGTCCACAGCACGGTAGATGTCGAGCAGCGGGCGGTGGTCGGTGCAGAGGTTGGGGCACACGGCGGGATGGATGCACGAGGGGCGTTTGCAGCGGCGGCACAGCGTCTCGTCGCGACCGCCCATGCGGTACATGTTGGCGCTGGGGCCGCCCAGGTCGGTGAGGTATCCCTTGAAGTCGGGCAGCTGCATGATGGCCCGCACCTCGCGCAGGATGCTCTCCTTGGAACGGCTGGCGATGAACTTGCCCTGGTGGGCCGAGATGGTGCAGAAGGCACAGCCGCCGAAACAGCCCCGGTGGATGTTGACGGAGAACTTGATCATGTCGTAGGCCGGGATGCGCTTGCCCTTGTACTTGGGGTGGGGCATTCGCGTGTAGGGCAGGTCGAACGAGTGATCCAGCTCCTGTGTGGTGAGCGGCGGGTAGGGCGGGTTGACCACCACGGCGCGCCCCGCCACGCGCTGGACGATGCGCCGTGCGGCCAGGCGGTTGCTCTCCTCCTCGATGTGGCGGAAGTTGGCTGCCTGC
>CALUGY010000050.1 GCA_944320295.1 uncultured Bacteroides sp. | reverse complement strand
CCAAAGAGAAGCGGTTTCCATAGACGGTTCCCAGCCATCTTGCGTGGTATGGCCTTGCCGTGCTTTCCACAGACTGCCTTCGTGCTGACACTTATAGCCTGTCTTTACTTCGATGCCGGGCGCCCATTCGGGGTACATGTCTTTCACCCTTAATGCTTCCGTATCAGTTAGAGCCATCGTGTTGATGCCGGACTTGGTCACTGCCATCAGGTTCTGCACCGCTGCCAATTGGATATAGTCCGCAGTATCGGTAGGCGTTTCCTCTTCGCTCCATGTCCATTCATCGCTACTCAATAGCTCGTTCAGTTCCGCGCTGTTGTGTGCATAGACGGTCGCATCCCCAAGCTCGACATTGCCCTTTTCATTGCGTGGCGCAATCAGGTTGAAATAATCTTCGTGCAGGATTATTTTAGAACCATCCTTACTCTTTCTCATAGTCGGCAGGGGAATTACACCTCTTGCCGACAGCCAGTCATTCGTTACTACTATGAATTTCATTCTTCTGTTGTTTTTTAATTTGTTACCAATTAATTATTAGGGATATAGCAAAGGCGGGAGCCGAAGTACGCATACGTAGACGTAGGGCCGTAAGACGAATAGACGTAAACGAGACCCGCAGTCGAACCATCGCCAGCGCAACCACCGAGCAGAAGGCCCCTGAGTGGTTCACCGGATTCAGGGATAGTCGTATAGGAATAGTCCGAGAAGTATGTGGTGGGAGATCCGCCTGTCGCACCGTCCTCGCTGACATAGAAGTCACCGTCACGCCCAAAGATGATGTCACGTACATATCCGTTCGCTCTTGCTACATATCCTTTCTCCTCGTACCCCTCGTAGTCTGTATCTTGGTAATTTGCAGGATTATCCGAAGTGTAGAGGGTGGACTTGCCGCCAGCCTCTTCCGATTGCACCTTGATGTGTACACCGTCCGTCCATTTCCATAAATGACCGAAAATGTTCTCTATACCCCGGTAAGAAGGTACATGGGTGGATGTACGTGGTACGTGGGTGAAGTAAGTCGTGTCGGAGAGAGCCGTCCCAGCAGCAGCATCGGCTATGCATTCGTACAGTTCCTGACCTTCGGAAACGAACTGACCGTCCGTATATGCTGTTTCCGCGCTGTAAGCACCGGAATAGTTTGCAGCTCCTCCGGCATCGTATTCGAATGGCATGATGAACTGCACTCTTCCTGTCTTGTTCCCTAATCTGTTCGTATGACCACAGGGGACGAATGGGAAGTAGCTGTTGAAGGAGTTCCACTTCTCGCTGTTGATGTTAGTAACGCCTGAGCCAAGTCCTCCCTGACGGAATCCGTCAGAAGTCAGATTCTCGTTGAATTCAAGCTGGCAGTTACGGTCAGCATACTCAACTACATATAGCCAGTAGACAGCCTTGTAAGCGGTGTAATCCATGCAATTCCACTGCGTATCTCCGTCTTTACGATTCCGAGCGTAGTTGCGGAAGTTGGTCAGTGAGATGGATGTTGCCGGCATACCGAGAAGCGAGCGGTATGTGATATCCCATTCTGCGTTATTGTTTCCTCCACGGAAATTGGCTGTCTTATTGACCACCGATGCGAGCTTTATCAGCGTTGATATCGTCCTGTCTACAGTAGCTTCGTATGCGGATATATAGCATCCACCCATCTTGATGAATCCGGGCTTGTAGTGGTCGGACAGCTTGACACGTCTTCTGTAGCCTTTGGATTCGAACCGGGCGTAGAATACGGGGATATACACCATGACTTGCCCGTCTGTCCCGTCAAGAACGGCAGGAGTTCCGTCCTCTTTCTTCGTGCTGTCGTTCGGGTCGAGCTTATAGACCTCTTCACCGTTGTCATTCAGCACACAGCGGTACATGCCCGACTGGATAGGAAGCGTCCTGTGCAGGTTCATATTTCCGATACGCATTACCCTGCTGGGTGACTGGTTCGTGTACCACTCAACGCCATACCAGTCCGATGTGGTGTCCTCCGGGTTGTTGTACTTGTCCATAAGGCGTTTCTTGACCGCCTCTATCTGATAGGGGGTGAGGTCCCTGTCGTAGATTTCTAAGGCGTAGAGGGCAGCAGAAATATAATGACCGCTTGGAACCAAAGAAAAAATATTTAAATAAGGTCTACCTACATTACGACCCTTTGGAGTTCTTTTTCCATTATATAAAACGCTTGTTTGATAAGAAAAACCTAAACTTTTTTCTAAATTATCTACTGGATATGAAGCTCCAAAACTATTACACTGATTATTGCTTGTATTAATTCTTTCAAAATAGAAAGCTCCTAAATTTTCTACAGCTTCAGTATTTAAAGCGTTAGAAACAAGAACTCTCGATTTATCATTTTCACTTATTATTTCCCTAATTGCGCAAATTGTATATCCCTTCTCCTTCGTCGGAATCGGGAAGTTCTCGCAGATGCCGTAGTCGTCCACGCCGTCGGAGACAAGGGCGTTGCCGTAGAGGGGAAGTTGCTCGAAGGTGATACGCCTATTGCTCTTATTCTTAACATTGTTTATAACAAGTAAGATAACTGATGAGGCTGGTATGTTTGCAATAACTTCTCCATCAGAATTAATACTAGCTGCTCTGATATAAAAACCACCTCCTGATGGCTCTTTATATGATACCTTAAATTCTTCACCATCTTCCATTCCTAAAACTTTGAATTTGATACCATTTATGGCATCTAAATTTTGCTTCCTAAATAAATTAATTTGTGATCCTGGAAAATTATCTATATTGGTAAATATAACCTTATTAGAATACTTCTCTATATCAGAAGTAGATGAATTATCAGATTCCCAAGTACTAAAATTAAAATGATACCCCCCAATCCCGCTCATTCCCGACCACGCGAAGTTGTTGCAGGAGATGTCGTGCCCATTACCTGTCAGGTCTGTCAATACGGGGTACTCAGCCATGTCCTCGTTGGTGTGACCGGTAGGGTCGTATTTGGCTATGGGGTCGGGAACGCTCATAGCCTGCTGCATCAATAGCCTTCGTCTAAACATGCTCATAGTTACGCCCCTCCCAATACCGCTAAGTTGTTGATGATGCTCACTTGGTAGGTCTTATCCGCCTCGATGGTGCTTTCACCGATGTAGGTGACGGTATCGGGCAGGGTTAGTACGGTGGCTGTCGTTCCGCTCGTGAACTGCGCCATGTACTCGTTCACAACACCGCTTGTCTCAGCAGCAAGCGTGAGATTGAGTGCTGCCACCTCTCCCCACACGTGGAGCACGTTCGTGGTAAGGGCGAAGGTCGTGTCATTCGTTCCGTGGTCGACTACCGTAACCTTGTCCGCCTTGTTGCTGATGTCAGGCAGTTCGGTTTTCTTTGCATACCCACTAAGGTCCGGCTGCACGTACTCTTTCAGTTTAGCCGCCGTAGTTCTGCCATTCGGTAAATCGGTGTCCACGAGTGGGATGCTTTCCGTCCCTTGTAGCGTTTCACGTAAGGTTGCTTCATTTATCTTTGTTCCTGCCATTGTTATTCGTATTAAGTGTTATACATTCTGTTCAATTAATACAGTTGTCCCATCTCCCCAAAGGACGGCGGTGCCATCACCCCAGAGCCAAGCGTTTTCCGGTTCAGGCGGAACTACGCCTCCGCTTGATTTGCTTGACGGATAGCCTATGGTGTTCAAGTGGGCAGAGCCGATGCAAACCTTCGGGAGATGCACGGTGTTCAGTCTTACTTTGTTCATGCCTGCTCCTCCGTCAGTGTCTTGCCGATTGTCACTTCGCTATTGCTATGTATGTCCACTTTCATGCCGGCAGGCACACAGACCTTGAAGAGGTTGAATTGCGATTCATCGTACCAAGTCTGGAGTGGCTTAGGTGTCATGCCGTCGATGTAGGCATACACGCCCAGTTTGCCGCCATTGACGCGGGCAAGCTGTACCACCGTGTCGCCGGTGGAAGTGTAAGTGGCAACGTATTCGTCGCCTTGTTTTGTAAATGATAATGCCGTTGCTTCCATGTTGTTAATTGTTACTTGTTAATTATTAATTGAATCCATTTGTAAGGCTTCCGGATAGTCAGGCAGCCTTCATAAGCGTCATAGGTGTAAACCTCCCGCTCAAACGAGATGTTGCGGTACGCCTTCTTCCCGTAGATGAATAGCTTCACGAACCATTCAATTAAATACCAGAGGTAGAAACCCACGTAGAGCATCTCCTTCATCTGCGCCGTATGGATAGCCTCGTGGTTCAGAGTCCGTTCCCCCAGCGGCTCGCACTCCTTCCTGGCGAAGATGACCCCGAAGAGGTTCATCGCCGTGAATCCTCGGAAGGGGATAATGTTGTTATAGATTACTTTCATGTTCGTTTCATTTGTTGAGTTTTAATGTTTTATTGAATAGCGGAATGGAGGGTTAAGCTGTTACCAAATTGCAGGAGAATGTGTTGCTGGATTTGGTGTAAGTTATACTTAATAAGCCGCCCGTTACGCCCCACAGCCCGTAGCCTTTGCCGGAGAGCCACAAATTCATATTCCCATTGTCCGCCTCTTGGTACAGGTTGCACTGCACGTCTTGGTTTATCGTCATACCGCCAAAGCTGTCCAGCGTTCCCCTAATCACCAGCCTATTCCCGTCCTTCACCGCTTGGATGATGGCCTTCAATCCTGATTCTCCGCCAAATGCAGCACTGATTTCGTCTGAAGAACTGGATGATGTAAGCGAATAAATACTTTGATCCAAGATATATCCATCAGGGTAAATAATTTTTACTGTCTTTTCAGATGCATTCCAATCTATTATAAGTATAAACATATTTACAATAGATGGAGTACTTAAATGAACGAACGATAAAAGGAAAGCTGTGCCTTTTAAAAATACAAATCCATTAACTGGTGCGATATATGTAGCAATCGATCCTTCTTTTTTTATAAATATCTTTTTCCCTGCATTAATTGCTTCTTGAACCCCATTAATGCCATCGTCTCCCCCAAACGCTGTTCTTATATCTTCTTCTGTTGCTCCTGCTTTCAAATCATTTACTTCAATTGGCAAATAATACGTATCATCCCCTCCACCAGTCCCGCCACTGCCAATCCCAGCTTCCAGCTTGCCGAGTGCTACATTTAAGGTATCTGTATCAGCCAAAGCTGTATAAGCAGAAGCCTTCATATAACCAGTAAGAGGAGATTCTGTATTCAGGTAGTGGTTGTTGGTCAGGTATTTGGCGAGTTGCCCTTCGTCGATACCTCCGGTAGTGGAAACTTCTGCCCACGCACCATTTTTCCGCCCGTAAGTTTTCCCGTCGGACGGAGCATCACCCAAACCACTGCCTATTGCGATATTCCCACTCCCGACAATACTTTGCCCATTGACAGTTTTGAACGATGAGGCGGTTGTGAATCCACTATCATTCGTCAAGTCACTTGTTTTGGAAGGAATTTGCGTGGAAGATGGCAACGCCCCCACCTCCGAGGCCGTGTAGGTGGGTTTGGTCGATCCAATCCACGATGGTTTGTTCAAGACGTTCGCCCACTGGACACTGTCGGCCACGCCGCCTCCTCCGGAGCTTCCACCATCTAACCCTTTAGGGATGCCGAGGTTCAACTTGTACTTAGGATTCCCCTGGTCGTCCACGCCATCCTTCGTGACGCTTGCCGTCGCGCTCATGCCGGGGTCGAGGGTCGAGACCGTCCCGATGACGAACACCGGTGTCTTGCCGTCCGTAACATTCTCCGGGAAGCCTTCAATCTTCGCCAAGAGCTCGTTCGTTTTTGCTGTTGTATAATTTAGTTGTCCCATATCGTTATACTTCTTTTAGGGTTATGTTTTTGATTGAGAGGGTACAGGATGTAGATGGAATTATTACTAACCCATCTGTACTATTGCTATCAACGGTAGCCTTCATTTCAATGCTAACTGTAGTATATGATGTGCCAATCACCTGTCCCCATATAGCATCTTCGCAAATAGAGCCTCTATTGTTCTTTTGGTGTCCTAAATATGCAATTAATGCGTTTGAATTAGATGATTTAATTTGGAATGAAAGACGATACTTATGTCCTTGCTCTATTTTGCTTCCTAAATATCCTTCATTAAATACTACATAATCATCGTATGCACTCATGTTTGAAGGGTACCTCAATGTTGCCACGCCTCCACTTACAGAAACAGAGGTTCCACCATACGCTTTCCAATAACTGCTGCTTGTAAGCGCAGTCCCTGAAAATATTTCGTTTCCAGTAACAGTGTACTTTTCAAAATAGGCCGTGAGCGATTTGTTCGCATTCATGGTTACGCTATGCGATTGTCCCAGTCCATCCGACCAACGAACGAAACGCCAACCGGAATTAGGCGTTGCAGAGACGCGAACCGAGGTGCCGGCATTGTAATAACTTCCACTTGTTGGCGATACCGTACCTCCATTAGACGGGCTACAATTCAAGGTGAGACGGTATTGGGTGACGGCCTTTTTCTTGAAGTAGGCGGTGAAAGAATAACTCGACCCGCTCCAAGTAATATCATGTATGCGAGATCCCCCGTCACTCCAATGGTCAAATTCATATCCATCGGAAGGAATAGCCTCCAATGTATCCGTAGAACCTTCTAACTTCATTGCGCTTCCTTCAAATGGAAGAACCGTACCGCCTCCATTCGGACTAACATATATGTAAGCTGTGATAAAGTTATATTGGCTGTCAGCTACGTATAGATACCCGTCCGGGTCTGCCATAACTTGTCCAGATCGGTTTATGGTATCGGGATCAAACGTCAGCATACGTCCGTTGCTCATTCTGAATGTGAATTGGTCTGGAGAAATATAAAACCGTTTATTGTCGTAATTCATGTTAATAGTAGGAGCTCCAGTCCTTTCATCCACCGAAATAAGCAAAACATCTGAACCATTATACATGACACGAAGGTATCCATTTGATATGACCAGTTCTGTCTTATTTCCAAGTGAATGTAATATGCCGCTCATGTCCACCGACCCGTCCGTAAACACCTTAAACTTATTATTTACATTCAGTGTATTCGCCATGATTGCATTCGCGATAAGCTGCGAAGTGATTACCAGAGCCGATTCCAGAACTTCCGTATTGATAGTACCGCCCTTGATGATAGTCATGCCCCGCTCGGCATAATATTTCAAATCCTCGTAATCTTCATACCCCATCTGCTTGGCAATGTCATCCTTCGCTTTATCCGTTACACCTCCTATCTGCGAATCTATATCCGACTTGGATTCCGAAATGGCTTCTTCCTTTATCTTGTCTTGTATGGCCTCGTTCGCATTCCCTATGGCCGTAGCCAGCGAAGCGTAGGCATTATTGAAGGTGGTGAACCGGCTGTCCACCGTGCTCTTTTCGCTGGTGGTAGTTTTCCCATCCGCAATAGCAGAATTGATGGCATTCAATAGGTTGGTCGTAGCCGAATTGAAGCTATTCTTTGCACTGTATAGGCTCGACTTGGCAGAACCGGTCAGATATGGATTGTTATACAACGTCGTGTAGGTAGAATCCATTTCCTTCTTAGCCGCATTGACCGTGTTGATGTACTTCGCGATGGCCGTAGCTTCGGCACGGGAGATGATTCCATCCTCAAAGGCAGAATCCGTGAAGTTCTTCAGGTTGTTCACGCTGTTCTTGGCATCGTTCGCATCCTCCATCGCATTGGATGCAGCTTGGTTGGCTTCGTCGGCGGCCTTCTTCGCATTGTCGGAATAGCCCTTCAGCTTGTTTTGGATGGATTGGTTCGCCGCCTCGCAAGCCTCGTAGAAATCAGCGCAACGAGTATTAAAAGTAGCATACTTGGTATCTACGTCGTTCTTTTCGGCTGTCGTAGTCTTCCCGTCCGCAATGGCCGTATTAACTGAATTAATCAGCGCGTCGATAGCCGAGAAGAGGGAAGATTTGGCGTTTGCCAATCCTACTTTGGCAGAGCCTTCCAGATAGGAGTTGTTATAAAGCTCATTGTAGGTAGCTTCAGCCGATTTCTTTTCGTTATTTACTACATTGATATAAGTGGCTATCGCCTTGGCTTCCGCTTCGGTTATGATGCCATCTGAGAAAGCCCCGTTCACGTATTCGGTGAACT
>CALUGY010000049.1 GCA_944320295.1 uncultured Bacteroides sp. | reverse complement strand
GCGGTACAACTCGGCAAACGTTTTCCACCCACCACTTTGTGCCACGGCATCGTGCAGGTAAAGGGTGAGGGCCATGGCGGCTTGCGTGGCGGAGTCTCCCGCAAACAGGGACGATTGTTCCATGAGCGGCAGCAGGCGGTTGCAGAAGTCCAAGTACCATGTGTCGGTAGGACGTTGCTTCTTCCGTCCGTTGGCTTCCGTCCAGCGGTTCATATAGATAGTCTTTGTCTTCATCTTTCCCTTTTGCTATACAACAAGACTTTTGTGCGTTTTGTTCTGTACAAAGATACGCTAATCCGGATTTCGGGCGGCTTTTCGGGCGAAAATTTCGCTTTTTTATCCCTTTTGCTCGCAACGTGTTGGAGGTTTGTCCGCAACGCGTTGCGTCCGCGCTCGGAACATGTTGCGTCCGTGCTCGGAACATGTCGCGCCCGAATGGCGTATTTGCTGCCCTCGGCAAGCTACTTCATTTCGTTTTCCTCCGGGAAATATGACGATTTTTTTTATCTTTGCCACCGTTTAAAGGGCGTTGCTTTTGCGGCGTTTCTTTTAATAATTACGATAAGATTGACAGACAGATATAACAATGAAAAATAACACGCTTGCCCTCCGCCTTGCAGGGTGTGCCTTGTTCCTTGGTACCTTCCTCCCGGCGCATGGGCAGGAAACTGAGCGTTTCTCTCCGCCCTTCGACTTTCCTGCCGTGTTCAGCGGGAATTTCGGCGAGATACGTGCCAACCACTTCCACGGAGGCTTGGACTTCAAAACCGGCGGTACCACAGGCAAGACGGTGCAGGCATTGGGCAAAGGACATATTTCGCGCATACGCGTCACCCACGGTTCCGGCTATGTGCTCCATGTGGACTATGACAATGGTTACACTACCATCAACCGTCACTTGAGCGCTTTCTTGGGCGATATTGCCAGTCGGGTAGAAGCACTTCAGTATGAGCAAGAAAGCTGGGAGGTAGATATAGAACCCGCTCCGGACGAATACCTCGTTGAGGCCGGGCAACCCATCGCCTTGAGCGGCAATACGGGTTACTCCTTCGGCCCGCACCTGCATCTGGATGTGATAGAACAGGCCACGGGCGACTATGTGGACCCGCTGCCATTTTTCGCGCATAAGGTGAAAGACACCGCCGCGCCGAAGGCCATGGACTTCATGCTGTTTCCGCAACCGGGCGAGGGCGTGGTAGACGGCGGGCAGAAGCCCAAGGCATATCCGCTCCAACCCGGCCGCACGGTGACGGCGTGGGGCACGATAGGGGCGGGAATACGCGCCTACGACTATATGGAAGGAGTAAGAAACAAATACGGAGTGCACACCGTGGTGCTGCAAGTCGATGGGAAAGAGGTGTTCCGCAGCGTGGTAGACCGCTTTGCCTACGAAGAGAACCGATATATCAACTCGTGGACGTACGGCCAGTATATGAAGTCGTTCATCGATCCGGGCAACCGCCTGCGCCTGCTCCATGCGTCGAACGGCAACCGGGGACTGGTGACCATCGACGAGGAACGGCCTTATAAATTTGTCTACACGCTGTCCGATGCGTTGGGCAATACCTCTACCGTCTCGTTTACGGTGCAGGGCAAGCGGATGGATATCGCCCCTGTGGAACATCGCGAGGAGCGTGTATTCCGCTGGGATAAGGTAAACCATCTTCAACTTCCGGGGTTGGAGCTTGTCGTGCCGAAAGGCATGCTCTATACCGATGCCTATTTGGATGGCGAAGTGTCGGTAGATAGTGGTGACATTGCATGTACTTACAAGTTATCCGCCAAAGCTATCCCTCTTCATGCCGCTTGCGACATGCGGATAGCCTTACGCAGTCTCCCTGTGGCCGACACGACAAAGTATTATGTGGCCGGCATCAATTCTCGTGGACGGAAATACAACGTGGGCGGCCGTTATGAGAACGGGGTAATGAAAGCACGTATCACCCAGTTGGGCACTTATACCGTGGCCGTGGATACCGTTCCGCCCGCGCTTACACCTTTGCAACCTGCCAAGTGGGGACGTACGGGGCGTATTGTCATCAAGGCGCGTGACAAAGAGACCGGCGTGGCATCTTACCGTGGCACGATAGATGGCAAGTATGCTTTGTTCGGCAAGCCGAATGCCATAGACGGTTATCTGGTCTGCAAGCTTGACCCTGCCCATGTGAGGAAAGGCGGGCGGCATACGCTGGAATTGACGGTGACTGATGTCTGCGGAAACAAGGCCGTTGTCGTGTATGAATTTGTGTGGTAAGGTTCGTGTTTGATACTGATTATGAAATCAATTAAATGCTGTGATATGAATATGAAACGACTAATGACTTCTCTGCTTCTTGCCGTGGCGGCGGTGGCGGAAGTGCCTGCTTGTACTAATCTGATAGTAGGCAAGAATGCTTCGACGGATGGTTCGACCATTATTTCTTACTCGGCCGATTCTTACGGCTTGTTCGGTGAGTTGTACCACTATCCGGCCGGGACGTATAAGAAAGGCACGTTACTGGATATTTACGAGTGGGATACGGGGAAATACCTGGGACAAATAGAACAAGCCCGCCAGACCTATAACGTGATAGGCAATATGAATGAGTTCCAAGTTACCATAGGTGAGACCACTTTCGGCGGACGGCCGGAATTGGTGGACACCACAGGCATTATAGACTACGGTAGCCTGATATACCTCGGCCTGCAACGTTCGCGCACGGCTCGCGAGGCCATTAAGGTGATGACGGAACTTGTACAGGAATATGGTTATTACAGTAGCGGCGAATCGTTTACCATAGCCGACCCGGACGAGATTTGGATAATGGAGATGATTGGCAAAGGCCCCGGCGTGAAAGGAGCAGTATGGGTGGCCGTCCGTGTGCCCGACGACTGCATTTCCGCCCATGCCAACTATAGCCGCATCCATACATTCGATATGAACGACAAGGACAACTGCATGTATTCCTCCGATGTGATATCCTTTGCACGCGAGAAAGGTTATTTCGATGGTTTGAACAAGGATTTCAGTTTCTCCCGTGCCTATGCCCCGATGGATTTCGGTGCGGTACGCTATTGCGAGGCACGTGTATGGAGTTACTTCAACATGTTTACCGACCGTGGAAATGAGTTCCTGCCCTACATAGAGGGAAAGACCAGCGAACCGATGCCTCTGTTCATAAAACCCAACCGCAAGATTTCTGTACAGGATGTGAAAAATGCCATGCGTGATCATTATGAGGGCACGCCGCTCGACATCAGCAAAGACTTCGGAGCCGGCCCGTATCATGCGCCTTACCGTCTTACCCCCCTCGATTTTGAAGTAGACGGGCAGAAATATTTCAACGAGCGTCCTATATCTACCCAGCAGACGGGATTCGTGTTCGTGGCGCAGATGCGTGCCGACTTGCCCGACGAAGTGGGAGGTGTACTCTGGTTCGGTACCGACGATGCCAACATGACGGTCTTTACACCTGTCTATTGCTGTGCGGACAAAGTGCCGGTATGCTATACTCGCGTGGACGGGGCTGACTACATCACTTTCTCATGGAATTCTGCTTTCTGGATATTCAATTGGGTGGCGAACATGGTCTATCCCCGTTACGACTTGATGATAGGCGATGTAAAAGCCTTACAAGCTGAACTTGAGACTGCCTTTAATGATGCTCAGCCGGGCATTGAGTCGGCAGCTGTGAAGTTGTTGGAGACGAATCCGGAGCAGGCTCGTGCCCTCCTTACGAACTACACGGACATGACGGCGCGTAGTACCGTAGACGCTTGGAAGCGCTTGGGCGAGTACCTCGTTGTGAAGTATAGCGATGGAGTCATAAGACGAACCGGCAAAGATGGCCGCTTTGAACGCAATGCCATCGGCCAGCCTGCTGGAATTATCCGTCCGGGTTATCCGGTTGATTTCCTGAGAGAATATGTCAAACAGACCGGCGAACGATATAAAATGCCCGAATAGTTTGTTTCTTCGTTTTATCTCTTTATCTTTGTAGTATTGGTAAAATGGAGTAATAACAGTTAATGTAATACATATGTTTTTTTGTTATGGAAAATCAAGAACTTGTTAAACACGTGACGGAAAAGGCCGAAAAGTGGCTGGCTCCGGCTTATGATGCCGAGACGCAGGCGGAAGTGAAACGCATGCTCGACAGCGAGGATAAAACAGAGTTGATAGAGTGCTTCTACAAAGATTTGGAGTTCGGTACGGGCGGCTTGCGCGGCATAATGGGTGCCGGAAGCAACCGTATGAACATTTACACCGTAGGGGCAGCTACGCAAGGCTTGGCCAATTATCTGAACAAGTGCTTTGCCGACAGGGACTCCATCTCTGTGGTAGTGGGGCATGATTGCCGCAATAACAGCCGTAAGTTTGCAGAGATTTCAGCAGATATTTTCTCGGCTAATGGCATTAAAGTTTATTTGTTCGATGACCTTCGTCCTACGCCTGAAGTTTCGTTTGCCATCCGTCATTTGGGTTGCCAAAGCGGTATAAACATCACGGCCAGCCATAATCCTAAGGAATACAATGGCTACAAGGCTTATTGGGACGATGGTGCCCAGGTACTTTCTCCGCATGACACAGCTATCATTGATGAGGTCAACAAGGTGACGGTGGACGATATCAAGTTCAACGGCAACAAGGCTTTGATTCAGATTATAGGAGAAGAAGTGGATAAGGCTTACCTGGAGCAGGTACATACCATATCTATTGACCCCGAAGTCATAGCACGTCAGAAAGATTTGAGCATTGTATATACCCCGCTTCACGGAGCCGGTCGCGCTCTGATTCCGGCCTCTTTGAAACTTTGGGGCTTTGAGAACGTGCATTGTGTAGAGGCCCAGATGGTGAAGGACGGAAACTTTCCGACGGTGGTTTCTCCCAATCCGGAAAATGCTGAGGCTTTGACTCTGGCCATCAAGCTAGCTAAGGAAATCAATGCCGATATAGTGATGGCAAGCGACCCGGACGCAGACCGTGTGGGTATGGCATGTAAGGACAGCAAGGGCGAATGGGTGCTCATCAACGGAAACCAGACGTGCCTCATCTTCTTGTATTACATCATCAAGAACCGTATTGCAATGGGCAAGATGCAACCCAACGACTTCATCGTGAAGACCATAGTCACTACGGAGCTTATCAAGGCGGTAGCCGATAAGAATGGCATTGAGATGCGCGATTGTTACACAGGTTTCAAGTGGATCGCCCGGGAGATTCGCCTGAGTGAAGGCAAGAAGCAATATATCGGTGGCGGAGAGGAAAGCTACGGGTTCTTGGCAGAAGATTTCGTACGTGACAAGGACGCCGTTTCGGCCTGTTCATTGCTGGCGGAGATTTGTGCATGGGCTAAAGACCAAGGCAAGACGCTGTACGATGTCTTGATGGATATCTATGTAGAGTACGGCTTCTCGAAAGAGACAACCGTCAATGTTGTGAAGCCAGGCAAGAGCGGAGCCGATGAAATAAAAGCCATGATGGATAACTTCCGCGCCAATAGCCCGAAGGAAATAGGAGGCTCGCCTGTTGTGCTCGTCAAGGACTATAAGACGCTGAAAGCTACCGACAGCCAAGGAAACGCGACTTCTCTGGATATGCCGGAAACATCGAACGTGCTTCAGTTCTTTACGCAGGACGGTACGAAGATTTCCGTTCGTCCCTCCGGTACGGAGCCGAAGATTAAGTTCTACATCGAGGTGAAAGGCAAGTTGGAATGTCCGAAGTGCTACGCATCCGTGGATGCCGAAGCTGCAGCCAAGATAGAGGCTGTACGTAAATCATTGAACATTTGATTCCCCTAAAAAAGGGACATTTTGGTTTATGATGCAAGTCCGGTAAACGGGAGATTTCCTGTCTGCCGGACTTTTTTTGTTTGTGCCATAATACCAAATTGCAAGGCTGTTGCAGGGCAGGCTACTGCATGGACGAGACATCGAAAGATAGTGGCAGCAGGGAGCTTACTCCTTGCAGCTCGTAGACTTCGTGTACTCCGCATAGAAGGATACGCATGGGTTGCCCGAACCTTTTTTCTGTCTCCAGCATCACCTGTCTACAGGCTCCGCATGGAGGAACCGGGGCTTCGGTGAACATGCCTTGTTCGTTGCGGGCGGCGATGGCAAGTACGTTTACCGCACAATCAGGATATTGCGAATTGGCATAAAACAAGGCTGTCCGTTCAGCACAAAGGCTGGAGGGGGAGGCTGCATTTTCCTGATTACTTCCGGTCACTATTGTTCCGTTGGACAGCAAGGCGGCAGCGCCCACGGAGAAGTGGGAGTAGGGCGAATAGCTGCGCTTTGTGGCTTCGCGGGCGGCTTGTACCAATTGGCAGTCGGCCTCATTCAACTCTTCGTTTTGGTAGACTTTGACGTCGATGTGGAGGTTCAGTTCTTTCATAGCGGTAATATTATATAGTGTGTAACGGCAAGTATTCTGTTGGCGACAGAGGTTTGCCGGTTTCAAATATAGGGATTTTCGCGTATTTTCTTCCATTCCGTACGCTAATAAATAGTAAAAGCATTGGTTTTCTCGTTTCTTTTGTAGACTTTTGTGCTTCCATTCAATGTATTTCAATGTATGAAGCACTTCATTCTTCGTAGTATTTTGTTCGCTTTGTTGTTACAGTTCACGGCAATGGCAGCCGGTGCGCAACGCCGCAATTCCTCTTATCACGAGTATATCAAGAAGTATGCCCCTTTGGCTGTGGAGCAGATGAAACGGCATAAGATACCGGCCAGCATCACGTTGGCCCAGGGATTGCTTGAGAGCGGGGCCGGCAAGAGCCGCTTGGCACGCCAGAGCAACAACCACTTCGGCATCAAGTGTCATGGCTGGAAGGGCCGGAAGGTCTATCACGACGACGATGCCAAGGACGAATGTTTCCGCGCATACCGCAAAGTGGAGGATTCCTATGAAGACCATTCGGAGTTCCTTACAAAGGGAGCACGCTATGCCTTTCTTTTCAAGCTGAAAGTTACCGACTATAAAGGTTGGGCCAAGGGGCTGAAAAAGGCCGGTTATGCTACCGATCCTTCATATGCCAACCGTCTCATCTCGATCATCGAGGACTACGAGCTATACAAGTACGACCGTGAAGGCATGAGCAAACGCGAGACGCGTAAATGGGAGCGTTTGATAGAGAAGAAACCTTGGCTTGTCAATCCTCACCAAGTGTACATAGCCAACGGGCTGGCCTATGTGGTGGCACGTGCAGGCGATACCTTCCAGCTTTTGGGCGGGGAGTTCGACATCAGTTGGAAGAAGCTGGTGAGCTATAACGACCTGCATAAGGAATACACGCTGGAAGAAGGGGACGTCATTTATCTGAAGAAGAAGAACAAGAAAGCCCAAAAGCCTTACGACTATTACATAGTGCGTAGCGGAGATTCCATGCACTCTATTTCGCAGAAGTTCGGCATTCGCCTGAAAAATCTTTATAAGATGAACAAGAAAGATGCCGACTATGTGCCAGAAGTGGGTCATAAGCTGAAGCTGCGTTAGGCTACAGTATCCGAAAACGTACAGGGTGTCCGGAAACGAACACCCTTTTTTATTTCTATTCGCTTATAATCAAGTGCTTATGTTTTTGGCACAGATTTCGCTTATGCACTTGTGGTGTACCGGAAATGGTGCTTGTTTCGTGCCGTTTTGCTCGCAACGTGTAGGGCGTTTGGCCGCAACATGTTCGGGGCGCAAGCGCAACACGTTCGGAGTACGGTCGCAACATGTTCCGCTTAAAGGCGGAATATGTATCGCGGAAAGGCTCTGGATACACCGTTGGAAAATAGTATTCGTAATAAAGAAAAATGATAACAATGGACAGGGAAATCCCAAAAGAAGTGCGTCAAAAGGAGCGTAAAAAGAAGATTATCCGTTATGCGGTGACCGGAGTGGTGGCGGTGGTAGTGATATGCGTACTTGTGTCGCTGATGCGAACCACGGTGCGCGAGGGCGATTTGGAGTTCTCCACCGTGGACCGCGGTACGATTGAGGTCAGCGTGAGCGCGTCGGGCAAGGTGGTACCCGCCTTTGAGGAAATCATCAACTCGCCCATCAATACCCGCATTGTGGAGGTGTACAAGAAAGGCGGCGACAGCGTGGACGTGGGGACGCCCATCTTGAAGCTGGACTTGCAGAGTACGGAGACGGAGTATAAGAAGCTGCTCGACGAGGAGCAGATGCGGAAGTACAAGCTGACGCAGCTCAGGGTAAACAACGAGACTACGCTAAAAGACCTGGCCATGCAGGTAAAGGTAAAGGAAATGACCCTGAACCGCATGCAGGTGGAGCTGCGAAACGAACGCTACCTGGACAGCATAGGCTCCGGCACGACCGACAAGGTACGGCAGGCTGAGTTGAGTGTCAACGTGGCCCAGCTGGAACTGGAACAGCTGCGCCAGCAGCTTGCCAACGAGCGCGAGGTGCTGGATGCCGAGTACAAGGTGCAGGAGCTTGACTTCAGCATCTTCCGCAAGGGCCTGGCCGAGAGGAAACGCACCCTCGACGATGCCCGTGTGCGTTCGCCCCGCAAGGCCATACTGACATATATCAATAACCAGATAGGCGCGCAAGTAACCGAAGGCTCACAGATAGCCGTCATCTCAGACCTGAGCCATTTCAAGGTGGAAGGCGAGATAGCCGATTCTTACGGCGACCGTGTGGCCGCCGGAAGCCGAGCCGTGGTGAAGGTGGGCAGCACGCAGCTGGACGGCGTGGTGAGCAGCGTGACCCCGCTGTCAAAGAACGGTGTCATCAGCTTCACCGTGCAGCTGGAGGACGACAGCCACAGCCGCCTGCGTTCGGGCCTCAAGACAGATGTTTACGTGATGAACGCCGTGAAGGAGGACGTGCTCCGCATAGCCAACTCGTCGTACTACGTGGGGCGCGGAGAGTACGAACTGTTTGTCCGCACGTCGGACAACGAGCTGGAGAAGCGCACCGTGCAGCTGGGCGAGTCGAACTTCGAGTACGTGGAGGTGCTGTCGGGCTTGCAACCCGGCGAGGAAGTGGTGGTGAGCGACATGAACCAGTACCGCAACAAGAACACGCTAAAACTGAAAGACTGACATAAATAATAGAGACAGATATGATACAAACGATTTATTTCAAGCAAGCATGGCAGTTGCTGAAGCAGAACAAGCTGTTCAGCGGGCTGTACATTGCAGGCACCGGGCTGGCCATTGCCATGGTGATGGTGGTGGCCGTGGTGTATTACGTGAAGATTGCCCCCATCTATCCCGAAACGGAGAGGATGCGCACTTATTACTTGGAGCAGGTTCGGGTGAAGAACGATGCACCGGACGGCAAAGGTATGCTGCAATGGTCCGCTTCGTACACCGCCTTGCAAGAGTGGTTCTACCCTTTGAAGAATGTGGAAGTCGTGTCGGCCGTCTTTGAAGGAAGGGACGAATCAGCCTTCGTGCAGCCTGCCGACCTGAGCGGTGACTTTCCCGTGGCTGTCAAGTACACCGACCCGGCTTTCTTTCGCATCTATTCGTTCCGCTTCCTCGAAGGCAAGTCCTTTGCGCAGGCCGACCTGGAGAGCGGCATCCGCAACGCCGTCATCACCGACGAATTGGCACGTCGCCTCTTTGGTGCTGTCCGTGGCGTGGTGGGGCGTTCGTTCAGCCTTAACCATGTGGACTGCCGGGTGTGCGGGGTCGTGAAGTCGGCCAGCAGTCTGACCTCCCGTTCGTATGCCAACATCTATCTGCCATACAGCGTGGACCCTACCTACAAAAAGCCTGTTTCCTATGACCCGATACATGCTTATGTCGGAAGATACCAGCTACTCTTCCTCGTACGCGATGACGAGCAGGCCGAGGCCCTTCGTAACGAGGTGGCCGACTT
>CALUGY010000048.1 GCA_944320295.1 uncultured Bacteroides sp. | reverse complement strand
GTAGCGAGACACAGACCTATTCACAAGGTACTTTATTTGCATAATTTCTTAACACCCGATAGGATATGAACGACAAAATACATAAAGCGCTCGGCATCTTTCTCGACGCGATGCGTCCGTTTGTAGTGAGTTTGTTGCAGCAGCACTATCCCCACGAACCTTGGGAAGGATTATATTACTCCAGGATGAAGGCTCCCCGGCAAACCACGTGGAACCAAGCCTTGCGCACCCAAGGCGAACAACATTCGTGCATCAACCTGATAGACTATAACAACCTGCCCGATTTCGCCATCGGCTTCAAGCGGGAATTGGCAGCAGACTTCGGCAGTCCGGACAAAGCCAACAGGTTCATCAGCTATCTGCAAGAACTGAAGGACATCCGCAACAAATGTAATCACTATCAGACGTTGGACAACGAAGAAGTGGACGGCGCATACCTCTACATCAAGCAAGCCGCCAAGCTGATGAAGATGGACGAACTGGTGGGCGAGATAGACAAGATTAAGAATCAGGCACAGCCGGTGGAGCAACCTGTTCCCGCCGCTCCTGCTCAACCTATTACGGTCAACGCGTGTGAAGATGCTCCTATCCCGGCCTGGTTCACCAATGTCTATCCGCACTACGACATCCGGAATGGGGTATTGGACGAGTCGGTGTTCGCCGCCAACCTGGGTGAGGTCGCTTTAGGCACCGGACAGGAAGTCTATACCAACCCGACCATGTTCTTTGAGAAGACCTACATCACAGCCGGACTGCGGGACATAGCCAACCGGGTGGTACGTGCCTTGAACGGGGAAGAGAGTGAAAACCGGGTCATCTCGCTGCAAACCGGATTCGGTGGCGGTAAGACGCATACTTTGATTTCATTGTATCACATCGCCAAAGCCGGTCGTTCATTGCCTGCTTCCGCTTACACAGTCCATCTGCTGCAAGAAGGGCTAACCCCCAAATATGACAACGCCAAAGTAGCCGTGTTTACCAACAACACGACCGATGTAACCCAAGGGCGCATCACGGATGAAGGAATCACCATTCGTACCTTATGGGGAGAGTTGGCTTATCAGTTGGGAGGAAAGGAAGCCTACGAAAAAATCCGCGCCAATGATGAAAACCGGACGGCTCCCACCTCCTCGCTCTTCAAACCTATCGTGGCACAAAACACGCCTTCTTTGATTCTGATTGACGAGTTGGCGGATTATTGCAACAAAGCCAACGGAACAATGGTGGGTAAGGGGACGCTTTATACCCAGACAGTCAGCTTCCTGCAAACGCTGACCGAGGTGGTGGCTGCCGTGCCCCAATGTGTGCTGATAGCCACACTCCCCGCCAGTGCCACAGAAGTGGCATCCTCGGAAATAGGCCAGCAGATACTTTCTTCATTGGAGAACCGCATCGTACGTGTCGGTACAGGCATCAAGCCGGTAGACGATGAAGAAATCTTTGAGGTGGTCCGCCGCCGCTTGTTCGAGAATGTGGGCAGCCCGGAGGTGATTGAACAAGTCTTATATCGCTATAAGAATACATACCACAACCGCCGTTCAGATTTGCCGGCCGAAGCGGACCGCATGGACTATCAGCAGAAAATGCGCAAGTCGTATCCGTTCCACCCCGAACTGATAGATATGTTCCGGCTGAAATGGGGAAACGACCCGCGCTTTCAGCGTACGCGTGGTGTACTACGTCTGCTGGCATCCATCGTGAAAGACTTGTGGAACCGGCGTGGCTCTTTGACAGGTTCACAAGCCTTGATACATACTTCGGACGTAAATCTGGCCAATCTGCCGACACTGACCGGTACGATAACCAGCCTGATGGGCAGTCAATGGGAAACGGTGATTCATGCCGACATCATCGGGACTTCGAGCAATGCCTACAAAATAGATAACGAAGACCCTCAAAGCAATATCTGCAAATACAGCTTGGCACAGGGAATAGCCACCACCCTGTTGATGAGCAGCATTGGCGGTTCGCAAAACAAAGGACTGAGCATGGAGCAACTGAAACTCTGCATGCTTCGTCCGTCCGCTTTCCAGCATAGCGAGATAAACAATGCGTTGAACAAATTGGAGCAGGTAGCCTATTACCTTTATTCCACCAACGTAGGTACTAAAAACTATTGGTTCCAGGCTAAACCCAATGTGAATATTCTGATTAATAGCGCAAAGTCGGAAATCTCGATAAACGACGTAAAAGCCGAAATCGTAAAACGCCTGAACAGCCAAGTGAGTGGCAACAGCCAGTTACGCATATTGGTCAACCCATCCGGTGACATCCCGGAGCAGAAATCATTGACCTTGATTATCTTAGGACCTGATTATGCTACGCAAGCCAGTAGCATCAGCAAAAAAGTGGAAAACTATGTAGAACAGATAGCTACTAAGAAAGGAAATACCCAACGTGTTTTCCGGAATACCATATTCTATTTGACCTGTTCCGAAAGCCAACTTGGTTTGTTGCAAACGAAACTGATCGAATTCTTAGCTTGCGAGCGGGTGCAACATGAATATGGAGGACAATTGGATGCCGACCAAAAACGGGATAT
>CALUGY010000047.1 GCA_944320295.1 uncultured Bacteroides sp. | reverse complement strand
GGTACCAGGCAATCATCAGCTCGGGGTGGCTGTAGATAAGCTCGTAGTTGGTCATCCACAAGGGGTCCTGGGTGGAGATGACACCCTCGAAGTGGTGGATGTCGCCGGCGGCGATGACGCATTCGGGACCGACTTCTTCGGCCATCTCGCCCATCAGTTCGGCGATGGGCTTCTGGTCGTAGTAGCCGTTGCGGCCCAGGTCGTTGGCGATGTAGAAGTTGCACTTGTCCTCATAGACGCTGTAGTCAATCTTGTCTTGTGCCACGGCTCCCATGCCCACCAGTGCGAGGGCGAGGAGCAGGAATGTCTTTTTCAGTCTCATGTCTTTTCTAGTCTTTTATTGTTAATATTCAGTTTTACGGGGGCAAAGTTGGGACTTCTTTTGGGAAAGATTTGGGAAGTCCGGGCTGCCCCTCCGGAGGCGGTTTTTTCCACATGGCATGTAGAGCGGTCCTACATGCCATGTGGAAGGCTTCTACATGCCATGTAGAAGGGTCCTACATGCCATGTAGAAGAAGTGGGGGTCAGAACGTCAGTTTCACACCCGCGTTGAAGCGCACGCCGTAGTATTCGGCCTGCATCGAGCGGTCGGGCGTGCCCTGGTAGTAGCGCAGGGGCTGGTTCAGCAGGTTGGTCACGTCGGCATAGATGGTGGTCTTGAACTTCTTGCCGAAGGTATAGCTGGCGTTGACGTCCATGTAGTTCACCTTGTCGTAGTAGACGTCGTAGAAGGCTTCCTCGCCCACTTCGTCCATGAACTCGCTGGCGAAGTTGTAGCTCCAGCGCAGGTTGAAGCCGGCCTTCTCGAAGTAGAGCGAGAGGTTGGCCGTGTGTTCGGGCGAGCCGGGCAGGCGCAGGTCGTCGTTCTCGCGGCCTTCGTAGTTGAAGTGGTTCACCTTGCTGTACGTGTAGGTGTAGTTGCCGTAGAGGCCCACGCACTTCAGGGCGGGGTGGATGAAGCCGAAGTCGCGCTGGTAGGCCACTTCCACGCCGAAGAGGTTGGCGTCGCCGGCGTTGATGGGGGTCTTCATCTCGTCGTACACAAAGCCGTTGTACTCGTAGTTCTGCTGGCGGTAGTCCACGATGAAGTCGTTTATCTTCTTGTAGAACAGCCCGGCGCTGACGAGGCCGACGGACTTGAAGTAGTATTCACCGCTGAGGTCGAGGTTATAGGAGAGCGTGGGCTCCAGGTCGGGGTTGCCGAAGGCTATGTCTTCCTTGTCGATGATGACGTTGGGCACCAGGTCGGAGTACTTGGGGCGCGACAGGGTGTTGGTGAACGAGGCGCGCAGCTTCAGGTCGTCGCCGGCGTTCCATTTCAGCAAGAGGCTGGGCAGCACGTTGAGGTAGTGCTTGCTCTGCTCGCCGGTGGATTTCAGGCTCTCATCGGCACCGCTCATGTCGCCGTCGTCATAGATGTATCCGCTGTAGGTGACGTGCGTGTTCTCCAGGCGCAGGCCGGCCATCAAGTCCCAACGGCGACCCAGTTTTTGGTCGAAACGCAGGTATCCGGCGGTCACCGTCTCGTGCGCCTCGAAGTTCTCGGCCATCTCGTCATACTTTATCTCGCCAGTCTTACCGCCGTTGTTTTCGCCTATCTCGAACAGGGTCGCGTCGTTCACGTCGATGTTTCCCGCATACTTCTTGTCCACGTAGTATCCGGCCTGGTAGCGGTCGCCGGCCATGTAGCCGTCGCGCGTCTGGTTGCCCAAGTGGGCGAAGGCGTCGCCGATGAAGGCCTCCTCGTCCAAGGGCTTGTATTCGTAAAAGTCAATCCACTTCTCCTTGTCCTTGTTCACCACCTTGGCGCCGAACTTCAACTGGTTGCCGAAGAGGCCCTGCTTGAGGGGCAGCTCGAAGTTGGCGCTGAACTTCATGTCACGCTCGTCTATGTCCTCAAACTGCTCGGTGAACTCGTCCAGCTCGAATCCGTAGCTGTTCGACGCGTCGAGCACGGGGTTGACTCCCTGCTTGGCGCTCATGTAGGGGCGGCGCACGTCGCTCCAGTCGGTATTCATGGCCACGTCTTCCAGCTTGAAGGACAGGTAGCGTTCGTGCGGGCGGTCTTCGCCGGCCTGTGCGTACGATGCGTTCCAATCGAACTTCAGCCGGCCGAAGAGGTGTTCGCCGCCCAGGGTGAAGTCCATGGTGCGCTGGCGTTCCAGGCGGGCGTAGTTCTGCCCGGGGCCGCCCGACTTGGTTTCATAAATCATTTCATAGCGGTCCGTGGCCCCGCCCACGTCCTCCGGATCCATGTATTTGTTGGTCAGACGGTAGCGGTTCTCCCAGTCGTTGCGGTTGTTGAAGATGCCCTTGAAGTCCAATTTGTGGTTCCCGTTGATTTCCCAGTCCAAGGCCAGCGAGTAGCTCTGGCGTTCGCGGGTCACGTAGTACTGGCGTATCTCGTACTCGTCCAGATAGACGTTGCCATCGTCGTCACGTTCGTAGGCCATCTCCACGTCGTCGCTGCCTATGGGATTATTCTGGTAGGATACGGAGGCCATCACGCCCAGCTTGTCGTTGAAGAAGCGGTCGCCGTAGGTGAAGCCCAGGTTGAGGTTCATCTTGTCGCTCACCCAGTTGTATCCCGTCCCGGCCGTGGCGCTGATGAAGCGTTTGTAAGGCGAATTCTTGGTGACGAGATTGATGCTGCCGCCTATGGCGTCGGCGTCCATGTCGGGCGTCACCACTTTATTGACTTCGATGGTCTGTATCATGTCGGCGGGGATGAGGTCCAGCTGCACGTTGCGCGTCTCGCCCTCGGCGGAGGGCACGCGATTGCCGTTGATGGTGACGGAGCTCATGTCGGCGCTGGTGCCACGTACCTGCCCGAATCGCGCCTCGCCCTGGTCATACTGCACGTTGATGCCACTGATGCGCTTCAGCGCGTCGCCTATGTTCGAGTCGGGGAACTTGCCCACTTGGTCGGCCGACACGACGTTGGTCACGCCCAACGCATTTTTCTGCGAAGCCAAGGCACGGCGTTGCCCTTGGAAGGTGCCGCCCACCACGACCTCTTGCAGTTCGATACCCTCGTTCATGGTCACGTCCCTCACAACGGTCTTTCCTTCGGGAATGGTGATGGTCATCTCCACCGGCGAGTAGCCCACGTAGGCCACCTTCACCTTGTAGGTGCCCGGCTTCAGGTTGGAGAGGGTATAGAAACCGTTCACGTCGCTGGTTGCGCCCGTGTGCAGCGATTCGATGTAGATGCTGGCGCCCGGCAACGTTTGTTGCGCGTTGTCCACGATGCGTCCGCGTATGGCGCCTTGCTTGGCTTCGTTCACGTTTACGTTTTCGTCGGCCAGGACCGGCAGTCCGGCCATCAAAAGGATGAGCATGGATAAGAGTGCCCGTGCGATTCTTTTCATATTCATTAAGATTGATTTGAATTTTGCCGCAAAAGTACAGGGGGCACATGACGGGATTTTGTCGTTTCCTTGAAGGAACGGTGACAAAAGGGTTACAGGCGTGTTACAGGCCTATACCTTATTATATATAGCACACAGGCGGCGGGAGTGGCAGAATGCACAGTTATAAAAGCCTTTCGTCATCTCCTGGGGCAAATCGCTATTTGCATCGGGCATACACGGGCACCAGCCGAAGGAAGAACAGGGGAAGGAGAGGGAGGAATAGCGGGTCAACCTTCCGGCTGCACCCCGAAAGGTCGTGTGCCGTTCGTCCTCCGGGGTGCAGCTGTGTGCAGAGCGCAGCTGCCTAATACAGCGCGTAGGTCAACGTGAACGCATATCCCCCGTACCAGCGGTAGCCGGAGTAGCAGGCCGAGTTCTTCTGGAAATTCAGGTTGGCGGAGAGGTCCAGGCGCAGCTGCGGGGAGAGGTAATAGTAAGCCTTGAGGTTGAGTGAAGTGTCCGTATAAGTGTCGCTCTCGTCGCTCCATCCATCGTGCGTCAGATGCAGGTTCTCCTCCAGCCCGATGCGCAGGTGCGTGCGCGAGGTGGGATAGTAGCCGAAGTAGTACGACAGGTTCAGGTGCTTGAAGTTCGTATTCTTGTTGCGGCTATCGCGCCACTTTTCGTCCGGATAGGAATAGAACGACTTCATGAAGCTGTAGTCGAACGAGGCGGACGCCGAATGTTGCTTGTATAGGTCTATGGGCTTTTCGTAGCGCAGGCCCACCCTGGCGTTCAGGCGGAAGGCATCTGTCACGGGGGCACCGCCGGTGTTCGTCTTTTCGCGCACGTAACCTGGTTGCACCTCCACCTCCGTCTGGAAACCGGACAGGCGTTGGTGCAGGCCGCCGTACAGCCAGTAGTCGTACAGCGTGGTGTAGTAGTCTACATCCTCCTTGCTTAGGTAACCTTGCTCTTGCAGGTAGCGTGTCACGGTGCTGATTTCCTCAATGGTGTGGCGGCGGCTGTCAAAGGCTGTTTCCTTTTCCATGTCGGGCGGGCGATGCAAAGCCGAACATCTTTCCACGGGCTTGCGGGAGATTCTCCGCATGGCCCTGCATGGCAAGGTATAATAAATCCCCCGTGGTTTCCTGTAAGGACTGAGGAAACCAAGGGGGACAGTAAATTAGTTAACGGTGAACTGGCGGTAAACCGTTACCTGTTGGCCGTTACCGTCTATGAAATCTACCGTAACATAGAAAGTACCATGAAACTCATTACCTTCAAAATGACCGAAAAATGTGTTGTCCACTATAGGTTCCCAGCCATTATCGATTCTCCATTTATAGTTGGTCGCATTGTAATCTCTCGGAGATAACTCAAACATGCCATAAGTTGAGCCATAATTCCCCGTAATAGTGTATTCCTCCGGCTGGATGATGTCAAGGGCTGCGGGAGCCTCGGTTTCGGGTTTCTGCTCTGTTTCGGTAGCGGGATTGTTCCCTGCAAACAACACTTGTGCCGAGCAGCACAACACGACAGCGGCAAGGCCCAGCATGGCCTTTCGGACGCTGCTTAAACTAATGATTTTCTTCATAACATTAAAATATTTAAAGATTAAACAATAAAGGGCCAAGGAAACACTTCGTATTTCCTTAGCCCTTGTATCAAAGAACTCCTTTGTTTAGATTACCAGCCTGTGGTTTGACTTATTGTGTAGCCAAGATCTTTATACGTATTGATAATATCTTGGCTGATGGGTGCCATATAAGAACGGTCGGTAAACGGGTCTCTTGGCTGTGCACTTTCCGGCACATAGAAGCCTACCATTTCGGCAGCATTTGTCCCATCGTAAACGATGTTGGTATAGCCACCTGCACCGTCGGGGACAGCTACCGTAAGAATGCCAACCGTGTTTTCCGTCAGCTTCTCCGGCAACTCTTGCTCCACGTTTATCCACAAGCCAAGCATGGTGTCGGGATACTTCTCGTTATCCATGTAGTGCAGTTTCTTCCAGCGTTTCAGGTCGAGCAGGCGGGAGTGTTCGTATACGAACTCCATGCGACGTTCGCGGCGGATTTCCCAAATTAGCGGATCAACGGCATAGTCGCCTGCTATTTCGGGATTACCCTTGTCTCGGTTCGGGTCGAAGCTGTCCGTAATGTCTGCCAGATCCATGGGTTCGGTTTGCTGCACGCCTTTACTGATAGCAGTCTCGTCCAACGGACGGTTACGGATCTGGTTGATAGTATTGTCTATGTCGCCCTGTGTCACGGCTTCTCCACCCATGGTGGCCAGTTCGGCCTTGGCCTCCAGCCAGTTCAGCATCACTTCAGCCAGACGCATCACGGGGTAGTCGTTCGTGTTGGTGTAGCTGCCGTATTGTGCAGGATATCCGCCTTCTGCTCCATAATAAGTGGGTCCTTCGCGGTCGATAAACTTCGTGCTATAAAGCAAGGTACCGGCCTGCACGCGGGGCTTATCCCAGAAGGTGGCCTCGAAGCGCGGGTCGCGTGTCTGTATCATCGTGGCGATATCCAGCTGGTCGGCATTCGCTTCGGCAGATGTCTGGTAAGGCTTGCCGTCGCTGCAGATGAATTCCTTGGCCAAGGCTAGCGTGGCACCACCTTGGCTTTCTGCCAGGTTGCAGTAAGAAGCCACGCAATGGGTTACGCTGACGCCGGAATCATAGTGCCTGTACATCAATACTTCTTTGTTGCCTTTCAAGTCCATGGAGCCGAACAAGCTCTTGAAGTCGCTGGATATTTGCCATAGACCGCTGCCCAGCACAAGGTCGCCTGCTTTCATAGCCTGTTCCAGATACTTCTTAGCAAGCTCTGTATCACCATTGTGATACTTCTGCCAAGTGCCCTCAAACAACATGTAGCGGCTGATGAAACCTGCGGCGATGTAGCGGTTCAGGTATTGGTCGCCGTCGTCCAAACGCATGTTGCTCAAGACATACTCAAAGTCATCGTATATATGCCCCATCACTTCATTACGGGGCGTGCGATCTTGATACAAAAGGTCTTTTTCGTTGTCAGCCACTATCCTGTCATAATAAGGCACATCGCCGAACGATTCCACCAAACGGCAATACTCGATACTACGGAAAAAACGGGCTACTGCCGTCCAGTGGCCATAAGTGTCTTCATCAAGCGATGCTTGGTTTTTCTCCAGAAATTCCAGCATCTTGTTCCACTTACGCACCCAGGCAAAGTTCCAAGTAGCGCCACAATATTGATCCAGCCACATTACGGACGTAGTACTTGTGCTGGAACGTCCTTCAGCAGGCACGGTGTTTTCGAATGAAGACTGCTTGCCGCTGGAGCTGTTGTCATCAGAGAATGTGTATCCGCGCAAGGGTGCGTAAGGAACACCCCAACCGCTGTTGTAGCCTACGAAATAAATAGGGTATCCTTCGTTCGCATACAGGCGATAGTCCAAGTCGGTAACACCGAAGGATTCTTCAGTCGGTGCGGTCATGACCGGGCGATCCAGAATCGCGTCGCATCCGGCCAATGTCAATGAGGCTGCCGACAGCAAAGTAAATATGTATTTTTTCATGTTGTTCTATCATTTAAAAGTTTAACTGAACACCTACGGACACGCTCTTGAACGTCGGGGTACCTACACCCGTACGGCCTGAGTTGTAGTTCGTGGTGTTGAACATGGAGTAGCCTTGAACGGTTTCCGGGTCGATGGGGAGGCCTCTCAGGTTGTCGAACGTGAAGAAGTTCTCCATGGCCAGGTAGATGCGTGCGTTTTGGATGTGGGCTTTCTTCATGATGTCCTTGGGGAGGGTATAGCCGAACGTAATGTTCTTGATGCGGAAATAGGACATATCCAGCAAATAACGCGACTGGGTGTAATAGTTGTATGCATTGTTCGAACCGGCCATGTTGTATGGACGGGCATAGAATGCATCCGTATTGCTCTCAGTCCAGTAATCGCTGGCAAAGGTATTAGGCATGGCGCCGTCGCCGGTGTTGTAGCCCGGTATGGCCAAGAAACCATTGCCCCAAACCTCGCGTTTGCCGATGCCCTGCATGAAGATGGAGAGGTCAAAGCCTTTGTAGTCCGCACCCAAACGGATACCATATTCGAAACGCGGGGTAGAGTTACCGATGACTTCCTTGTCACCCGGGTTCTCTTTGCTTCCGTCGCCGTTATCTATCTGCCCGTTGCCGTTCAAGTCTGTATACTTCACGTCACCAGGACCGAATACGAAGTTACCTGTCTGCAAGAGGTCTTGGTACACGCCGTTCGGGTCGCTCAGCTTGTTCATCTGCTTGGCACCTGCGGTGCCTTCGGGCACTTCCTTACCGTTCAAGGCCCATACTTTCACGATTTCGCCGTTGGCATCATACACGAAGTCTTCCTTCTGGTACAGGCGGTCGGTGCGGTAGCCCCAGATCTCGCCGTACTTCTTGCCTACATACCAGTCGGCTATCTGACGGGTCGTGCCATACTCTGTCACTTCGGTCAAGGCATCGGACAAGGTGAACATAGCGTTGATGCCCAAGCCGTTGTTGAAGCGGTGGTTGTAGTCCAAAGAAACTTCCCAGCCACGCGTGCGGAAGGAACCGTAGTTGCCTTTCGGGGCACCGGTACCGAATGTCACGGGCACGGCTGCACCCGGTACAATCATGTTGCGCGTGTCGCGTTGGTACCAGTCGAACGTCACACCAAACTCGTTGTTGAAGAAACGTGCATCGAAGCCCAAGTCAAGGGTGGCAATATCCTGCCACGTGATTTCGGCAGCTACGGCAGCCGGTGTACCACGGTAGTACAACTTCTGCCCGTCGGCTCCCAACCAGCTTACCTGGCCTGTACCCAATGCAGGAACATACAGGTCATTGGGCACGGTCTGGTCGCCGATGATACCCCAAGAGCCACGGAGCTTGAACGAGCTTAACGCCGGTTTGGCCCACTGCATGAAAGCTTCCTCGCTGAGGCGCCATCCCAAGGAGAAGGAGGGAAACCAACGCCATTGCATGTCCGAAGGAAACTTGGAAGTGGCATCGTAGCGCAGGTTAACCTCTGCCAGGTAGCGGTCTTTCAGCGCGTAGTTTACACGGCCGAAGAAACCCATCTGTCCCTCCCAACTCTGGTTACCGCTGGTGGTCTGGTTACCAATAGCCAGGTCGAACTGCGGGTTGTAGATGTCTGTCAGGTTGGCTATCTGCGACCAGTTGTCCTCGTAATCGTATGTTACCAAGTTCATACCGAGCAAGAACTTCAGGTTGTTGTCGTCGTTTACCTGCCAGTTGTAGTCCGTGGTGGCATTGAATGTATGGCGGCGTGCGTGTTCGGACATACGATACATGTAGTCCGGGGTAGCACCTGCACCGGTATACTCATGATAGCTCAACTGATAAGCCGGCATGGCTCCTGCGGCTCCTGCTGCAACCGGTTGCCCGTCGCTGTTCACATACAGCTGGTTGCCGTTGGCATCCGTCTTCAGAATGGGGGCAATCCACGAATCAGCTGCGCTGAAACGCGTACCCGGACGTTTGGTAATGTTTTCTTCGTTGGCATACGTGTAGTCGAAGTCGAACTTCCAGTCCTTGGTTACTTGTATTGTGGTACCAATGTTGACGTTCATGTAGTTATTCATGATGGAAGCCGTGTTGGCCTGCTTGGTTTCCGACCACGGGCTACGAATTTCGTTCCCGTTTTCGTCCATACCCAAGGGCATGGCGGGACTCCAGCGGTACATATACAACCACGGGTCGGCGTTCGACGGGGCGGTAACGTATGCATACCGTTTGTTGCGTGACGAGAAGATGGAACCCATGCGCAGCGTCACATATTTGTTCAGCTCGGTGCTCAAGCGCAGCGACGCGTTATAGCGGGTAAAGTCGTCGTGCTTGGCTGGCTTCATCATACCGTTTTGGTGCAGGTAGCCCAGGCCGATATTGTAAGTGGTCTTTCCGCTCTTGCCGTTGACGGAGATGTTGTGCTGGTTGGTGGGCGCCCACTCGCGAACCATGTAGTCGTACGGGTCGAACGTCCTCAAGCCGATCTTACGGCCGTTCTCGTCCACATACCAGTCGCGACCGTATACGTACGGGTCGTTTACGCCCAGCTTGCCGCCGTATTTCTGCTGCCATTCGCGAGCACGTTCCAAGCCACTTTCCGTGATGTACACAAAAGCTCCCGATACCGTATTTCCTGCACGCTTCATGGCTTCCACGCTATACTCCAATGCATTGAGTTGTCCCATTTCCATCTTTTTGGAGGTATTCTGGAACGACACGTTACCTTGGTAAGACACATTCACGCGGTCGGTCTTGGCACCTTTCTTGGTGGTAATCAATACCACGCCGAATGCGGCCTTGGCACCGTAGATGGATGCAGAGGCGGCATCCTTCAGCACGGAGATGCTCTCGATGTCGTCGGGGTTCACCATCTGGATGGACGGGATTTCCACGTTGTCCAACAGGATAAGCGGGGTGGCACTACCTTCGATAGAGCCGATTTGTCCACGAATCTTAATGGTCGGGTCTGAACCTACCTCACCGTTCGGCACCACGATGGAGAGGCCCGGCGTGGTACCCTGCAAGCCACGACCCACATCGGCAATGGGGCGACCTTCCAATGTCTTGTTCACGTCCACGGTAGCCACGGAACCGGTCAGGTTGGCCTTAGTCTGCGTGCCGTAACCCACTACGACCACTTCGTCCAGCAGCTCGGTGTCTTCGGCCAGCACCACTTTCATGTTGGGGGCGGCCTTTACCTCTACCGTCTTGTAGCCTACGAACGATACCTGGATGGTGGTGCCCGGGGCCACGCGCAGGCTGAAGTTGCCGTCGATGTCGGTCAGTCCGCCGTTGGTGGTACCTTTTTCTACTACGTTAGCGCCAATCACAGGCTCGCCGTGCGTGTCCACCACCGTGCCGGTGATGACCTGCACTTGTTGCTGCACGGCCTGTGTGTTGGGCGAAGAGCTCTCTGCCGCCATCACGTGGCCACCGCCCAAAAACAGGGCGACGACTGCAGCGGCCGCAAGCAACTTGGTGTTCGTTGCTTTACGTTCTTTACAATCTTCTTTCATAATGACTTTTAATAGGTTGTTTTAAAAAATGGTTTTTAAGGTCAAAGTTCTCTTTGATTTCCGGGAAAGCATGATTCCCCTGCATTCTCTTTCTTTTCTTTTTCTACATACTCACTTTTATTTTAAGGTTATAAATTATCGTTTAAGGTAATTAGCATTTCTTACGTTGGATGTTTTAAGTTTTCCAAGGCCGAACGCACCATTCTCCCTAATAGCCCGGACTGCCCCGGAAAACTTTTTTAACAAAATCCAATTGCTTATCATTGAATGACGCCGCAAATATAATTTTTATTTCTAAAATACTGCAAGCTTTTTTGAAATATTTTTGGCGAGAACTTAAATTTTGAAACGGGAACATTTTTTATATATGGCAAACCTGCGTTAAACGGGTCGAGGCGGGATGGGAGACTATGGAATATTAGAGCAGACACGCCCTGCACACGGCCTTCCAAGGGTGTAGCTGCCACGAATAAAACGCAAAGCCTGCGGCTTATTAACCGCACACGCCCCCGATTTCTCACCCGTACCTCCGGAAGGGAACACAAAAAATCCCCGCCCCGTTGCACCGTTCTGTGCCAAAATATGTACATTTGCCGCAAATAGACATCAGCAACCGCATGAACAGCCTGCAATTTCCACCGTTTCTGAAGGAGGGCGACCGCGTGGTCATCGTCTCCCCGTCAAGCAAGATAGACAAGTCGTTCCTGAAAGGCGCGGCCCGGCGGCTCAAGTCGTGGGGACTGGTGCCCGTCAAGGCACGCCATGCCGCTTCATCGCACGGCACGTATGCCGGCAGCGTGGAGCACCGTCTGGCCGACCTGCAAGCAGCCTTGGACGATGACGGGGCACGGGCCATATTGTGCAGCCGGGGCGGCTACGGCGCGGTGCACCTGGTGGACAAGCTGGACTTCACCCGCTTCCGCCAGAGCCCCAAGTGGCTCATAGGATTCAGCGACATCACCGCCCTGCACAACGTTGTCCAGCATGAAGGATTCGCCTCGCTGCACGCCCCCATGGCGCGCCACCTCACGGTGGAGCCGGAGGACGACCCCTGCTCGCTGCGGCTCAGGGACATCTTGTTCGGCCGCCTACCACAAGAGGACAACGGCACCGCCTACACCTGCGCGCCCCACAAGCTGAACCACACGGGCACCTGCCAAGGCACATTGCGCGGTGGTAACCTCTCCGTGTTCTACGGCCTGCGCGGCACACCCTACGACATCCCGCCCCAAGACACCATACTCTTCATAGAAGACGTGGGCGAACGGCCGCACGCCGTAGAGCGCATGATGTACAACCTGAAGCTGGGCGGCGTGCTGGAACGGTTGTCGGGCCTCATCGTCGGACAGTTCACGGAGTACGAGGAAGACAAGGAGCTGGGACGGGAACTGTATGGCGCGCTGGCGCAACTGCTGGCCGAATACGACTATCCCGTGTGCTTCGGCTTCCCCGTGGGGCATACCACCATAAACCTGCCGCTGGTGAACGGCGCGCAGGTGCAGCTCTCCGTGGCCAAGAAAGGAGTGGAACTAAACTTTATAACTAAATGAAGAATTAAGAATGACGAATGAAGAATTCTGTAGAAACAGTTTCCGCGCCACGCGTCAATTCTTCATTCGTCATTCTTAATTCTTCATTAACATATATCATTATGAAACATACCTGCACCCTCATCCCCGCCCTGTTGCTCCTCATGGCCGCCACGCTGGCCTGCGGAAGCAAGAGCGGAACAGCCTCCGAGGCGACTGGCAACAGCCCGGAAGCCGGCACGCAACGTGTTGCCAGCGTACCCCGCTTCAACGCGGACAGCGCATACCTCTACGTTAAGCAACAGACCGACTTCGGCCCGCGCGTGCCCAACAGCCCGGCGCACAAGGCCTGCGGCGACTACCTGATAGGACAGCTACGCCGTTTCGGCGCTACGGTATACACCCAGGAGGCCGACCTCGTGGCCTATGACAACACCATCTTGAAGGCACGCAACATCATCGGGGCCTACGCGCCCGACAAGAAGAAGCGCGTGCTGCTCTGCGCCCATTGGGACAGCCGCCCCTATGCCGACCAGGAGAAGAGCAAGAAAGCGCAACGCCAGCCCATATCCGGCGCCAACGACGGGGCCAGCGGCGTGGGCGTGCTGCTCGAAGTGGCCCGCCAACTGCAACAGCAGGAACCGACCATCGGCATAGACATCATCTTCTTCGACGCGGAAGACTACGGCACGCCCACATTCCACCGGGGCGACTACAAGCCGGACACCTGGTGCCTCGGCTCGCAATACTGGGGGCGCGTGCCCCACGTGCAGAACTACAACGCCCGTTACGGCATCTTGCTCGACATGGTGGGCGGGCGCGGCGGCACGTTCTACCAGGAAATGTTTTCCAAACGCACGGCAGGCCGGCAGGTGGAGAAGATTTGGGACGCGGCGCACCGCCTGGGCTACGGAGCCTTCTTCCCCAAAGACACGGGCACCGAGGTGACGGACGACCATGTGTACGTCTACAACCTAAGGCAGATACCCTGCGTGGACATCATCAACTACAGCCCCGCGTCCGGCAGCGGATTCGGCGACTTCTGGCACACGCATGGGGACAACATGGACATCATAGACCGCGCCACGCTGCAAGCCGTGGGACAGACGGTGCTCGAGGTGATATACAATGAGAAATAAGTTTAAATGAAGAACTAAAAACGAAGAATGAAGAATTCTATAGGAACTCTTCTACACCATGCGCCAAGTGAAAGCCCTTCTACGCCACGCGCCAATTCTTCATCCTTCATTCATCATTCTTCATTGACAAAGATTCTTCATCCTTAATTTACAATAGTATGACCATCAACGAAACGCAAGACGAAATCATCGCGGAATTCAGCGACTTCGACGACTGGATGGACCGCTACCAACTGCTCATAGACCTCGGCAACGAACAGCCGCCGCTGGACGAGGCTTACAAGACCGACCAAAACCTGATAGAGGGCTGCCAAAGCCGCGTGTGGCTGCAAGCCGACCTCATGGCCGACGGCGCCATCCGCTTCCAGGCCGAGAGCGACGCGCTGATCGTGAAGGGCATCATCGCCCTGCTCATCAAGGTGCTGTCGGGCCACACGCCCGACGAGATTCTCTCCGCCGACCTGTACTTCATCGACCGCATCGGGCTCAAGGAGCACCTCTCCCCCACCCGCAGCAACGGTCTGCTCGCCATGGTGAAGCAAATGCGCATGTACGCGCTGGCCTTCAAGGCGAAGGAAGGGAAATAACCAGGACACATAAAAAAGCAGCCTGTCAAACTCGTTGCATCACGGGCTTGACAGGCTGTTTCCCTTTCTCGGCAGGAACGTTACTTAGCAAAGAAACGTTTGCCTTTCTCCGTATGGGCAAATATTCCCAAACCAGTAGCCAGCAGGCATAAGAACAGCATCATAACGATTGCACCCATAATCATTCCTCCTTTTTACCATTATCAGTTGAACGTATAAACCATATTCCCCAAGCAAGGCAAATGCCCACAGTAACAACGCCTATGGCATAAACAATCCATTTCTCGGAAAATTCCCCTAAGAAAGAACTTATCAGCACGGCCGTAGCCACATATTTGGCCACATCCATCATCCATTTCCCTATTTCTTCCCTGACTTTCATAATGCAAATATACGGATAGTTTGCTGTTTGTCAAGCACAGGAGGGATATTTATTCCTCCCGGTACTCCAGCAAGTCCCCCGGCTGGCAGTCCAACACATGGCAGATGGCCTCAAGGGTGGAAAAGCGCACGGCCTTGGCCTTGCCCGTCTTCAAGATGGAGAGGTTGGCGGGGGTAATGTCTATCTTCTCCGCAAGCTCGTTGAGCGACATCTTGCGGCGGGCCATCATAATATCCAGATTCACTACTATCGGCATAGGCAAGTCAGATTGTCAGTTCCTGCTCTTCCTTGATGTACACGGCCAGCCTGAACAGGCACCCTATGAAGAGGAAAAACACACCCAGCAGAATATATATCATGTACGACGGGTAAACCGCCCCGTCGCCCGGCACGAAGAACTGGAACACCAGCTGGAAGATGCCGTTCACCTCCACCAGCATGCCCACGCCGATGACCAGCGATGAGTTGCGGCGGCTGAACACTTCGCCCCGGCGCACATGGACCAGCATCTTGTATATCACCACGCAGCAGGCGGCCATGATGCCCAGCGTCACCAGGTCGGGCAGCCGCCGCGGCCAGAGGGCGGAAGTGTCGCCCATGCCCAGCAGCAAGGCGCGCAGCAGCGCGATGAACACGCAACTGCCGCATATCACGAACAGGCACGTCATGATGAAGTCCAGTTCCTGCTTCTCTTTTTCCCTATTACCCGTATTCTTTCGCATATCGCTTTTATCCTTTCATGTCGTTACGTTTGTTTTCTTCCGGCTCCGCGTCCAGCTCGTCCCACCACGAGGTGTAGCGGCGGGTGAGGCGGGTGTGCACGCGCCGCACGAAAAACACCCACGCCACCATCAGCACCACCCACCAGCTGGAACTGCTGTCTTTCAAGAAGGGGTAGTACATGCCCAACATGAACACCACCACGGCCACACACATTGCCGCGACAAAGGTGGAGGCCAAAAGCAGCGAGGCTTTCCACTTGCGTTTCGTTTCAGCTTTCATCGTAGTCGTCCTCCCATCAGATGGTCAAATCCTGTTCCTCCTTCATGCGCAGGCCTATGGCGAACACCTCGGCCACAATGAGGGCGCACAGGCCTAGCAGCAGGGCACCGACGTTCGTCGCATCGGTCAAGTCGAGGCCGTAGCCGGGTATGGAGAGCACTTGCCGCAGGTTGCACAGGTTGATGTACTCCGCCAGCCACGAGCAGGCAAACGAGGCCAGCAGCATGAAGCCCAGTACCCTGAGGCGGCGGATGTTACGCCACAGGAAGATTTGCGACTTGTTGATGGCCACGATGAGCCGGATGAACAGCACCAAAGCCCACACGATGGCCACGGTGGACACCAGCGAAGCCAAACCGGTCACCACACCCTGCCAGGGAGCTTCCGGCTTCTCCACGCTCACCAGCAGGGTGGCGTAGCAGGCGGGCACGTAACGGCCCTCCAGCTCGTTGTAGACGGAATCGCGCAGCAGCGTGGCGGCGTTGCCCGTACCTCTAAAAGCATCGGGCACGAGGGACACGTAGGACATATCCTTCAAGGCAAGCACGTCCTCCATGTGCGCGGCAGGCACGGAGTCGGGATTCTGCATGGCCTCGGCATAGTTCCAACCGGCGCGCACGCCCAGCGACGCACCCATGAAGAGGTAATACCCCGACATGACCACCGACCATCCCAACACCAGCAGGATGACGGCGCAAAGCAAGTTCAATCTTCTTTTCATAATAAAGGGCCTCTCCCCAACCCTCTCCCAAGGAGAGGGGGCTCAGGGCATTCGGTTGGTTATATGGTTAGTTATATTATTGGTTGCGTCATCAGGCGTGTTCCTCGCATGGTCGCCTCCCCCTTCGGGGGGAGGAGGGAGGGGGCTCGCAGGAGCGGCCGGCGGGCAGGGCGGCGGTGCCACCGGATAACGTTCCATGCGCCAGAAAGCCAGCAGCAGGGCCAGCCCGGCCAGCACGAGAATAATGCAATAGGCAGGCACGTCCATCACATCGGAGATGGACATGGCATCCGGATAGCTCAGGGTGAGCCACACGGAAACGCTGTTGTTCAGCACATGCAGCACGATGCCGGGCACGATGCTGCGCGTACGGTAGTAGAGCCAGCCCAGCAGCAGGCCCGCGAAAAAGGCGTTCACCGTCTGCACGGGGTTGAAGTGGATGATGCCGAATATCAGGGCGGAGAACACGATGGCCCAGCCGGGCTTATACTTGCGCAACAGGGCGCGGGTAATGGCACCACGGAAGCATATCTCCTCCACCACGGGGGCAATGAGCGCAATCTCCACGATGCCCGCCCAGCTCGACATCAGGTCGTCCAAGTCGCCCTCCAGCCAGTTGGGCAGGAAGTCGAACACCGATATCAGGAAGTCGCACAGCACGATGGCCGCCGCCGAGAGCAGCACCGTCCAGCCCAGGTAGGACGCGGGGCCGGGTTGCCACAACCGGCGGTCGCCCGACAGGTAGCCGAGCTTCCACAAGAGCAGCACCAGGAACAGCGCGCTGAGATACATGCTCGGCACGACGCACATCTCTACCGCCGCGTTGCTCACGGTGCCCGTCGTGGCAAACTCCCAGACAAGCGCAAAAGGCAGGGCCGCCAGCGTACCCATGAACTGTGCCGCTATGTATAGCAATATGATGATAAACGCATTCTTCATTTTTCTTCTCCTTTTAAATCAATGTTACCATGTTTTCCATTCTCCTGTCCACACGCGCGGCGCGTCACACGGCAAAAGCCGCCCCGATGAGGAACGTGCTCAACAGCGACAGCGACATCACCAGCAGCGTAATGCTCATAAATGCTCTTTTCATAACCCGAATCTTTAAATGGTCTGTTTTTTCCTTTCATCGCAATTGCGACATGCAAATGAAGCGACTTTTTTTGAACTGGCAAAGAAAAACAGAAAATATTTATCGTTTTTCGATAAAAAAGATATGAAATTC
>CALUGY010000046.1 GCA_944320295.1 uncultured Bacteroides sp. | reverse complement strand
GCGGATGTTGGTTTCCACTCGCGCACCGTTCACGGTGATGCGCATACACACGGAGGCTTCTCCGTTTTTCAGCAGTTTGGCTTTCTTGATGAAGAAAAGCACATTGAACGAGTTTCTTTTCATTTTTCCTACAATTTTTAGTTGGACAAAAGTAGGAAACCATTTACGTTTTCTTGATATGCAAAACATTGCAAATCAGCGAAAAAGAATCTTGTTCGGTGGAGATTTTCGCTCCACCTTTTCCGCTCCACCTTTTGGAACACCGGAAGCGGACATATTCCGCTCTTTTTTGCGTTCTGCGGGAAAATAAAAACTCCCGATTTCGTTTGGAAATCAGGAGTTTACTGTTAATTGCTTTTCTTCAAAGTGGTGCCACCAGGAATCGAACCGGGGACACAAGGATTTTCAGTCCTTTGCTCTACCAACTGAGCTATGGCACCGTCGCCGTTTTCGTTTGCGGGTGCAAAGATATATAGTTTTTTCCATTCTGCAAGAGTTCTTGCGAAAAATGTGCGAAAAAAGGGTGAAATCCTCGAATTTCATATTTTCCCGTCACATGGGTAAGATACTTGGGCATGGCTTTCCCCCTAATCCTTCTGTAAAAGGAAGCGGTTGGAAAGGCAATCCCCTCTGGTGGTAACGAGGGATTACACGCTACAAGGCCGAAAACGAGTAAAAAGCCAGAAAAACTTAGCAAAGAAGAAGTATTACATGCCAATATATAAACTTTTTGCTCGCATTATTCCTCAATTTGCAATAAATCGTTATTTTTGCACCTGCCCGCCGTGCCATGTTTCAGAACGCGACATGTAAGGCGAAAGAGCGCAACGCGTTCGGAGCACGGGCGCAACATATTCGGAGCGCGGACGCAACACGTTGCGAGCAAAGGCGCGACATGTTGCGAACAAACGCCTCATATTTAATTGACAATGAGGAATATCGTTTCCATAAGAAAAGAAGAATGTTATGAACATAGCTATCGTGAAATACAATGCCGGCAACGTCTGCTCGGTGGAATACGCCTTGAAGCGACTGGGCGTGGAACCTGTATTGACGGACGACCATGAGACCCTGCGCGCGGCCGACCGCGTGATATTCCCCGGCGTGGGCGAAGCAGCCAGCACCATGCGCCACCTACAGTCCAAAGGGCTGGACCGGCTCATTGCCGACCTGCGCCAACCGGTATTGGGCATCTGCCTGGGCATGCAACTGATGTGCAACCATTCCGAAGAGGGCGACGCCGAAGGCTTAGGCATATTCCCCGTGCCCGTGTTGCGTTTCATCCCCCGGCAGCACGAAGACAAGGTTCCCCACATGGGCTGGAATACTTTGACACAGCTCAAAGGCGGACTATTCGGGGGTGTGCCGGAAGAGAGCTACGCATACTTCGTGCACAGCTATTACGTGCCGCTCAACCCGGCCACGGCAGCCGTCACCAACCACATATTGCCTTTTAGCGCCGCCCTGCACAAGGATAACTTCTACGCCACGCAGTTCCACCCGGAAAAGAGCGGCGGCGTGGGCGAGCAGATACTGCGCAACTTCCTGAGCATGTAGAACGAAAACGACGACAGAAGATGATGATAGAACTCATACCGGCCATCGACATTATCGACGGCAAATGCGTCCGCCTTTCGCAAGGCAAATACGAAAGCCGGAAAGTGTATAACGAAGACCCGCTGGAAGCGGCCAAAATGTTCGAAGACCACGGCTTGACGCGTCTCCACATGGTCGACCTCGACGGGGCGGCGGCACACCATGTGGTGAACCTCCGCGTGCTGGAACGGGTGGCCACGCACACCTCGCTTGTCATCGACTTCGGCGGGGGCATCAAGAGCGACAGCGATCTCAAGGCCGTGTTCGACAGCGGGGCGCAAATGGCCACAGGCGGCAGCATCGCCGTGAAAAGCCCCGAAACTTTCCACGAATGGCTGCAAACGTACGGCTCCGACCGCATCATGCTGGGGGCCGACGTGCGGGACGAATGCATCGCCGTCAGCGGCTGGAAGGAAGAAAGCGGCCTGAAACTATTCCCCTTCCTGGACGAACACGTGTCGCGCGGCGTGCGCAAAACCGTCTGCACCGACATAGGCCGCGACGGCATGCTGCAAGGCCCCGCCCTGCCCCTCTACCGCAAAATCAGGGAACGGTATCCGGAGCTGTATCTCATAGCCAGCGGCGGAGTGAGTAACATGGACGATATCCGCGCATTGGCCCAGGCCGATGTGCCCGCCGTCATCTTCGGGAAAGCCCTCTACGAAGGACGGATTACGATGGAAGAAATAGAACACTACCTGGCAACAAGCCCAGGACAGTCCACCAGCAACCCCTAAACACAGACAGCCATGCTTGGAAAAAGAATCATACCCTGCCTCGACGTGAAAGACGGGCAGACCGTAAAAGGCACCAACTTCGTGAACCTGAAACAGGCGGGCGATGCCGTGGAACTGGCCCGCGAGTACAGCCGCCAAGGCGCGGACGAACTGGTGTTTCTCGACATCACGGCAAGCCACGAGCGGCGCAGCACCTTTACCGAACTGGTGACGCGCATCGCCGCCAACATCAACATACCCTTCACCGTGGGCGGAGGCATCCACGGCCTGACCGACGTGGAGCGGCTGCTCGCGGCGGGAGCCGACAAGATTTCCGTCAACTCGGCCGCCATCCGCTCGCCACAACTTATAGAGGAGATAGCAAGCCGCTTCGGCTCGCAAGTCTGCGTGCTGGCCATCGACGCGCTGGAAACTCCCGACGGCTGGATGTGCTACCTCAACGGAGGACGCATACC
This sequence comes from uncultured Bacteroides sp., assembly GCA_944320295.1. Classification (GTDB taxonomy): domain Bacteria; phylum Bacteroidota; class Bacteroidia; order Bacteroidales; family Bacteroidaceae; genus Bacteroides. Next base: position 13,271 of record CALUGY010000046.1, on the reverse strand, counting down.
CACCGGAAAGGAACTTTTCACATGGGCGAAAGAGGGACAGGAACGGGGCGCAGGCGAGATACTGTTCACCAGCATCGGCCACGACGGCGTAAAGAACGGTTATGCCAACGATGCCTTGGCACGATTGTCGGACGAACTGTCCATTCCCGTCATAGCCTCAGGAGGAGCCGGCACGAAAGAGCATTTCCGCGACGCGTTCCTCAAAGGGAAAGCCGATGCCGCATTGGCTGCCAGCGTTTTTCACTTCAAAGAAATCGCGATTCCCGATTTAAAGTCGTATCTTTGCGCCCAAGGAATCCCGGTACGCTTAGTGTGAAAAGCCGCATCACGTACTTTACTATTTTTGATAATACGATAATGACAATGACTCTGGATTTCGACAAGATGGGCGGACTGCTGCCGGCCATCGTGCAAGACGCGGGCACAGCCAAGGTGCTGATGCTCGGCTTTATGAACCGGGAAGCGTATGCCAAGACCGTGGAGACCGGCAAAGTGACATTCTATAGCCGTACGAGGCAAAAGCTTTGGACCAAGGGCGAGGAGAGCGGACACTTCCTGCATGTGGTGTCCATCAAGGCCGACTGCGACGGCGACACGTTGCTCATACAGGCACATCCCGAAGGGCCCGTGTGCCACACCGGCACGGACACCTGCTGGGGCGAGACGAACGAACAGCCGGTAATGTTCCTGAAGACGCTGCAGGACTTCATCTGCCGCCGTCACGAGGAAATGCCCGAAGGCTCGTACACCACCAGCCTGTTCCATTCAGGCATCAACAAGATGGCACAAAAGGTGGGCGAGGAAGCGGTGGAAACCGTCATCGAAGCATGCAACGGCTCCGACGAACGCCTCATCTACGAAGGGGCCGACCTGCTGTACCACCTCATCGTGTTGCTTACCGCCAAAGGCTACCGCATAGAAGACCTGGCACGCGAACTGGAAGAACGGCATAGCGACACGTGGAAGAAACATTAAGACGGACAGGGCAACAAAGCCCGGCTGCAAGGGAAACAATGGAAGATGCGTTGATAACATACAAGGATGTGGAAGTGCGCCAGCAAGAACTGGGCGTGCTCGAGCATGTAGACCTTGAACTGGGCAAGGGCGAGTTCGTCTACCTCATAGGCAAAGTAGGTTCCGGAAAGACCAGCCTGCTCAAGACATTCTACGGCGAACTGGAGGTGACGGATGGCGAAGCTTTGGTGTTGGGGCATGACATGTCGCACATCAAGCGCAAGCATATCCCACAGCTACGACGCAAACTGGGCATCATATTCCAAGACTTCCAGCTCCTTACCGACCGCACGGTGAACAGCAACCTCGAGTTCGTGCTCCGCGCCACAGGTTGGAAAAACAAGGCCGACATGGCCGACCGCATTGCCGAGGTACTGAAATTGGTGGGCATGGAACGCAAAGGATACAAGCTGCCCAACGAGCTTTCGGGTGGCGAACAGCAACGCATAGCCATTGCACGCGCCGTGCTCAATGCTCCGCAGGTCATCCTGGCCGACGAGCCTACCGGCAACCTGGACGTCGAAACGGGTAATGCCATCGTGCAGCTGCTACACGACATTTGCCGTTCGGGGACGCTCGTAATAATGACCACCCACAACCTACGTTTGTTGCGCGACTTCCCGGGTAAGGTGTTCCGCTGTGAAAACCATCAGTTGACGGAAGCCACGGACGAGTTCAAGCCCGCTGCAGAAGAGTCGCACGATATCAAAGACTATTACTTAAACTAAATAAAGACAGAAGATATGAAGGTTTTAAAATTCGGGGGCACTTCAGTCGGTTCGGCTCAACGAATGAAGGAAGTTGCCAACTTGATTGCCGACGGCGAGCGCAAAATTGTTGTGCTCTCGGCCATGTCGGGTACGACGAACACGCTGGTCGAAATCTCAGACTACTTGTATAAGAAGAACCCGGAAGGCGCAAACGAAATAATAAACAAGCTGGAGGCCCAATACCGCCGCCACATCAACGAACTATACAACACGCAAGAATACAAGGAAAAAGGTCTGGAACTTATCAAGTCGCACTTCGACTATATCCGTTCCTACACCAAAGACCTCTTCACGCTTTTTGAAGAGAAGGTAATCCTGGCACAGGGAGAGCTTATCTCCACAGCCATGATGAACTACTACCTGCAAGAATGCGGCGTGAAGTCTGTCCTGCTGCCGGCCTTGGAATACATGCGTACCGACAAAAATGCCGAGCCGGACCTGACCTACATAAAGGAGAAACTGCAAGTGCAGCTCGACTTGTACCCCGACGCGGATATTTACATCACACAGGGATACATCTGCCGCAATGCCTACGGCGAAATAGACAACCTGCAACGGGGCGGAAGCGACTATACCGCATCGCTGGTGGGAGCAGCCATCAAGGCATCGGAAATTCAAATCTGGACGGACATCGACGGCATGCACAACAACGACCCGCGCGTAGTGGACAAGACTTCGCCCGTGCGCCAGCTGCATTTTGAAGAGGCTGCCGAACTGGCCTACTTCGGTGCCAAGATATTGCATCCCACGTGCGTGCAACCGGCCAAATATGCCAACATCCCCGTGCGGCTGCTCAACACCATGGACCCCTCCGCCCCGGGAACGCTCATCTCCAATGATACGGAGAAGGGCCGGATAAAAGCCGTGGCCGCCAAGGACAACATTACGGCCATCAAGATCAAGTCGAGCCGCATGTTGCTGGCTTACGGGTTCCTGCGCAAAGTATTCGAGATATTCGAAAGCTACCAGACTTCCATCGACATGATATGCACTTCGGAAGTCGGCGTGTCCGTCTCCATAGACAATGTGAAGCACCTGAACGAAATCTTGGATGACCTGAAGAAGTACGGCACAGTAACCGTGGACCGCAACATGTGTATCATCTGCGTGGTGGGCGACCTTGAATGGGAGAACGTGGGCTTCGAAGCGCGTGCGCTGGATGCCATGCGCGACATTCCTGTACGTATGATTTCCTACGGAGGCAGCAACTACAACATATCGTTCCTCATCCGCGAGTGCGACAAGCGGGCAGCCCTGCAAGCTTTGAGCGACAAGTTGTTCAACGAATGACAAACAGCACCGCACCGTTATGAAAGGAACATTCCCCTTACAACAATTCCATAAGCTGCGCACGCCATTCTACTACTACGACACGGCGTTGTTGCGCCAAACGCTCGACACCATACGCACCGAAGCGTCGCGCTACGAGAACTACGCCGTGCACTACGCCGTAAAGGCCAACGCCAACCCGAAGCTCCTGACCATCATCCGCGAGAGCGGGCTGGGAGCCGACTGCGTGAGCGGGGGCGAAATCCGCGCTGCCGTAAAGGCCGGTTTCCCTGCCGGGAAAATCGTGTTCGCCGGCGTGGGAAAGGCCGACTGGGAGATTGAGCTTGCGCTGGACTACGACATCTTCTGCTTCAACGTCGAGTCCGTGCCCGAGCTGGAGGTCATCGAGCAACTGGCCGCCGCAAAAGGCAAGACGGCCCGCGTGGCATTCCGCATCAATCCCGACGTAGGCGCACACACGCACGCAAACATCACCACGGGACTGGCCGAGAACAAGTTCGGCATCAGCATGCAGGACATGGACCGCGTGATAGACCGCTGCATGGGCATGGAACACGTGCAGTTCATCGGCTTACACTTCCACATAGGCTCGCAGATATTGGACATGGGCGACTTTGTGGCGCTGTGCAACCGCATCAACGAACTGCAAGACCGCCTGGAGGCACGCCACATACGCATCGGCCACATCAACGTGGGCGGGGGCTTGGGCATCGACTACGGCCACCCCAACCGCCAACCTGTGCCCGACTTCAAGACGTACTTTGCCACCTACGCGTCGCGCCTGAGGTTGCGCCCGGGGCAGACGCTCCACTTCGAGCTGGGACGCAGCGTGGTGGGCCAATGCGGCTCGCTCATCTCGCGCGTGCTCTACGTCAAACAGGGAGTCAACAAGCAGTTTGCCATACTGGATGCCGGCATGACCGACCTCATCCGCCCGGCCCTGTATCAAGCCGTGCACAAAATAGAGAACCTGTCTTCCGAAGCCCCTACAGAAACCTACGACGTGGTGGGCCCCGTCTGCGAGTCGTCCGACGTGTTCGGCAAGGGCGTGACGCTCAACGGCACCAAACGGGGCGACTTCATCGCGCTGCGCTCGGCAGGGGCATACGGCGAAATCATGGCCTCGTCCTACAACTGCCGTGAACTGCCCAAAGGCTACACGTCCGACGAATTTATTTGACACGAATTCGCGACGTGTTGCGAGTTTGCTTGCAACGCGTTGCGAGTCTGCTCCGAACGTGTTGCGAGCGCGCTCCGTACACGTTCGGAGCACGCCCGCAACGTGTCGCGTATAAATGCCTGATACATAATACCGAAATTCCATGCTTGCGGGGAAACATGCGCCTGCGGGCATGGAATTTTCTTTTACATCACTCCCGGTCAGATCTCAGGTTTATACCGTTTCAGTTCGGCAAGCAAGGCTTTCTCCCGCCCGCCGGTCAGGCTGTCCAGCAGGGTATGGAAACGCGGGCCGTGGTTCATCTCGCGGGTATGGGCCAACTCGTGCAGCAACACATAGTCCACAAGACGGGCGGGAAGCCTCAACAGGTGACACGACAGGTTGATGTCTCCCCGGCCGGAGCAGCTGCCCCAGCGGCCCATGCTGCTGTTGACCTTCACCGAACGGAACGGGAGCCCATGAGCCGCCGACAACGCCTTCAGGCGCAGCGGCAACAACACCTTGGCCCGGCGGCGCAGGGCCTCCGTCACCACCCGGCGCAGCCATTGCTGGGTGGCTTCGGTGGAAAAGTCGGTTTCCTTGGGACAAATTATCTGCACCTCGCCATCAAGGTTGCGCGATAGGAAATGCCCGTCCTGGCCTGGGAGCAGACGAAGCGAAAACAGCTCTCCGTCAAGACGGTAGTCCCAGTCGATAACGGTGCGTGGAGACTTCCGGAGCAAAAGCAGCAGGCGGGGACGCAGCTCGTCCACAGCCTTGCGCACCTCGGCCGGCGTGACGCCGGACGGCACGGTGGCGCGCACTCCCCCCTCCTTCGCGCGGAAGGTGATACGCCGGGCACGCACGTGGGGATGCACGTCGATGATGCCCAGCTCCCGGTCGTCCAATGTCCATGCGGCAGTCGTTTTCATATTATATAGTGTAGGAAAAAGCCGCACCCGTGCGGCCAGCACGCGCAAAGGTAGGCATTTCCCCTCCGGGAAAGCAGGGAGCAGGGCGAAAAAAAGCAAGAAAAAAACGCACGCGGTGCAACTTTCCGCCCGCCCGCCCCGTCTAACATACAAGAAAGAACTTTTAAAAAACAGGAGAAGACGAATATGAGAAAACTGACATTGGCATTGGCCGCAATCCTCACACTAATGACAAGTTGCCGCACAAGCGCGCAAAGCTGGTTCGGAGGAAAGACCATCAAAGAGAGCAAGAACTACGTGACGAAACAGATTAAGGTGGACGACTTCGACGCGATAAGCGTCCTCGGCAGCATGGATGTGACATACATCCAGAAGACAGGCAAGCCGAGCGTGGAAGTCTACGGGTCGGATAACATCGTGGAAGCCCTCGACATCCGGGTGAAAGGGAACGAGCTTGTCATCGCTTTCAAGAAGAACCTTAGCGTGTCTTATAACAAGCTGGACATCCGCGTATCTTCCGAGAAATTGCAGGACGCACGGGTAGGCGGTTCGGGCAGCATATACCTGCACTCCGGATTGAAGACGGGCAACCTGAACATCCAAGTGAACGGCTCAGGCGACATAGACGGGCAAAGCATCGAGTGCCGCGACCTGAAGGTGACCATAGCCGGGTCGGGTGATATCGAGCTGGGCAATGTGACCTGCCGAAACGTGGAAAGCCAAGTGGCCGGCTCCGGCGACCTCGTGATAAAAGACGTCAAAGCCGAATCGGCCACGGCCTCGATTGCCGGGTCGGGCACATTGAAGCTCAATGGCGAAACCAAGGAAGCCTTATATACGGTAGCCGGCTCGGGCGACATCCACGCCAAAGACCTCAAGGCGCAAAACGTGTCGGCCGAGATTGCCGGTTCCGGCGACATAGAGTGCCACGCCACCGACAACCTGAAAGTACGTACCGCAGGCAGTGGCAGCGTGGGTTACAAAGGCGACCCCAAGCTGGACGTGCCCAAACGCGGATACCACAAACTCTGACATAGCATAAATTCTCCCTGCAACGGTACAGCCCCGGAAGGGGCACTCCGCACGACAAGCCCCGTGCCGCTCTCCCATCATGAAAGGGAAGCGCACGGGGCTTATCCGTATTCCCCCGCCACAAGGCAGGCAAAATAAAAGGGACGCTGCGTCACGCGGCATCCCTTTTGTTTCCAAATGTCAGACATTCAGAGTCGGAACACAACCGTTCCGCATCTTGTCTTAATAAAGCACACTAACTATATAAAATTTAAAGCAAATGAAAATGTCATACCTTGCAGCCGCGTCACCTCAAGCGTTCGGACGGCCTTTTCATCGGTTCGGATTGCGACAAGCTGTCGCACCGGGCTTCGCCCGCCGCCACATCGGGAAGCGCCTCATCGGACTTTGCCACCGAGGGAGCGGTAATCTGCTCGCCTATGGTGTCGCCTTCCACCACCTCCTGCATGTCGCCGAAGAACGAACGTTGTAGCGTGCCGCCCAAGCCTGCTATTAGAGCCACTACTGCGGCAGCCTTTAGCAATGGGGCAAAGCGTGAAGCCAACGTCATGCGGCGGGCTTTCACCACACGCGGCTCATCGAGCATGGAAAGCAGCCGCTCGTCAAAGGCAGGGCCGAGGCTCTCTGTCCCCTGTTGTTCCTGGTAAGCAAACAAGTCTTTGTAGCGAAGCAAATGCCGCGGCACCTCGTTCCCATTGAAGAACGAGCGCAGGCGTGCTTCCTCCTCCAGCGAAGTCTCGCACGCCCAGTAGCGTTGCAACAGTTGTTCTATTTCCTTATAATCCATAACCATCTATTTCACAATATCGCTGTCTCACTTTCTGCCTCGCCCTGAAAAGGGTGACCTTCACCTGCTCTTCGGTGATACCCAGCACGCGGGCTATCTCTTTGTACTCCATCCCCTCCACGTCGCGCAGCTGCATTATGGTGCGCTGCTTCTCAGGCAGGCCGTTTATCAATCGGTGCAGAATGGACATGCGTTCCGTTTGTTCCAGATGCTCGTGCGGTCCTGTAGCCTCAGCCGTATACTCCATATCGGGAGCAAGTTCCACGGTTTGCGCCACCTTCTTCTCGCTACGGTCTATGGCCAAGTTGCGGGCCACCGCAAGGCAGTAGGCTTCTATCGATTCCATACCGGCCCATTCATCGCGTTTGTTCCAAACCCGAATCAAGGTATCTTGCACGATATCCTCAGCCTCCATCCGGTCGGACGTTATCCGCAAGGCAAGCCTGAAGAGCTTGTCCTTCAACGGAAGCACATCTTCACGGAAGCTGATTTCTCGCATCTCTATAAGGAATGACGGTTAAGTATGGGAAAAGTTACAATAGACATCAAAAATCTTATCGGAAAATCCATTAAAGTGGCGGACAATGCTTTCTGCACCCCGGCCCACGGTCATTCGGCGGAAAAGGGATACTACTTTAGATATGCCTCAATCCGCAGTAGCACGCACCACCGTGCCGCCACGACCGTCTATGGCAGAAGCCGAAGTGATAATCACCTCACGCACGCCTGCTGCAATGGCTTCGAAGGAATTTTCCAGCTTGGGTATCATGCCGCCCTGTATCACACCTTCATCCACATAATGGCGGAAGTCGGCGGGAGTAATGACGGGTATCACGCTGTTTTCGTCAGCTTCGTCACGGAGCACTCCCCGCTTCTCGAAACAATAGACCAACGTCACATCGAAATGTACGGCCAAAGCCTTGGCCGTTTCCCCGGCTATGGTGTCGGCGTTGGTGTTCAGCATACTCCCCTTGCCGTCATGGGTTAACGGAGCCATGACGGGTACAAGGCCTTTACGAATCAGGTCTGCCAACAAAGCACCGTCCACGCATTGCACATCACCTACGAAACCGTAATCCACGTCTTTCACAGGGCGTTTGACGGAACGTATCACGTTCATGTCCGCACCGGTCAAGCCCAATGCGTTTACACCCCGTGCCTGCAACCCGGCCACGATGTTCTTGTTCACCAGTCCCCCGTAGACCATGGTGACCACGCGCAACATATCCTCGTCGGTAATGCGGCGCCCGTTCACCATGCGGCTTTCTATGCCCAGCTGCCCGGCCAGCTTTGTGGCAGAGCGGCCTCCGCCATGTACCAATACTTTGTAGCCTTCGATGGCAGCGAAATCGGCAAGAAGCCTGTACAAGGAATCTTCCTCCTCCACAATCTTCCCGCCTACCTTGATGAGCGTCAGTTTATCCATTGCGTGTCTCCCTTGTTTATTCCAAATATGTATAGCCATAAAGTCCCGAACGATAGTTGGTAAGGAACTCTTTGCCTTCTTCCAACGTAATCCGGCCCTCTTTGACAGACTGGCTCACCCACGTCTCCAGTTTGCTAACCAGCTTCTTGGGGCTGTACTGCACGTAGTCCAGCACTTCGGCCACCGTTTCCCCGTCAATCTGCTGGTCTATGGTGTAGCCCTTGCTGTTGACCGAGATATGCACGGCGTTGGTGTCGCCGAAGAGGTTGTGCATGTCGCCGAGTATCTCCTGGTAGGCTCCCACGAGGAACACAGCCAGATAGTAAGGCTCCTTGTCGCGTAAGGAGTGTACCGGCAGGGTACTGGCATCGGGTCGCGAGGTGACGAAGTTCGCAATCTTTCCGTCGGAGTCACACGTCATGTCCTGAAGGGTAGCCTCCCGGTCGGGTTTTTCGTCCAAACGTTGAATGGACATGATAGGGAACATCTGGTCTACCGCCCACGAGTCGGGCAGCGACTGGAACAAAGAGAAGTTGCAGAAGTATTTATCCGCCAAAAGTTTGCTCAGCTTGCGGAATTCCTCCGGGCAATGCTTCATGTTGCTGGCTATGGCATTTATCTCCCGGCAAATGCTCCAATAGAGCTTCTCCACCTGGGCGCGCGTGTTCAGGTCTACAATGCCGTGGCTGAAGAGGTCGAGTGCCTCTTCACGGATTTGCTGCGCGTCATGCCAAGGCTCCAGCATGCTACGCTGGTTCAGGTTGTCCCATATCTGATAGAGTTCCTTTACCAGTTCGTGCGCGTTTTCGTCAGGCTCCCAATTGTCGTCCATCGCGGGGAGGGAAGCCGTCTCCAGTACCTCGAACACGAGCACGGAGTGATGGGCCGTAAGGCTGCGCCCCGTCTCGGTAATGATGTTGGGGTGTGGGAATCCGTGTTTGTCAGCCGCATCGACAAAGGTGGATACCACGTCGTTGACGTACTCTTGTATGGAGTAGTTCACCGAACTCTCGCTGCTGCTGGAGCGTGTACCGTCATAGTCCACACCCATGCCGCCGCCCGTGTCGACGAACTCCAAGTTGAAGCCCATCTTGTTCAGCTGCACATAGAATTGCGAGGCTTCACGCAGGGCATTCTTGATGCGTCGTATCTTGGTGATTTGACTACCGATGTGGAAGTGGATGAGCTTCAGGCAGTCTTTCATATCCTTCTTCTCCAGGAAGTCCAAGGCTTCGAGCAGTTCGCTGGAGGTAAGGCCGAACTTACTGGCGTCGCCCCCGCTCTCTTCCCACTTGCCGCTGCCACTGGAGGCCAACTTGATGCGGATGCCGATGTTGGGGCGTACCTTGAGTTGCCGGGCTATGCGCGCAATGAGATTCAGCTCGTTAAGCTTCTCCACCACGAGAAAGATGCGTTTGCCCATCTTTTGCGTCAGCAAGGCAAGCTCAATGAAGCTCTCGTCTTTATAGCCATTACACACCACGAGCGAGTCGGGGTCGGTGTTGATGCCTATGACGGCGTGCAGCTCCGGCTTGGAGCCTGCCTCCAGACCCAGGTTGAACTTCTTGCCGTGGGTTATCATCTCTTCCACAACCGGACGCATTTGGTTTGCCTTGATGGGATAAATGATGAAATTCTCTCCCTTGTAGCCGTACTCCTCGGCGGCCTGCTTGAAGCAGCAGGAGATTTTCTCAATGCGGTTGTCCAGGATGTCGGGGAAACGCAGCAGCATGGGGGCTGTGATGTCGCGCAGCTGTAGTTCGTCTACCACTTCCTTAAGGTCTACGGCTACACCGTCCTTGCGGGGAGTGACCACCACATGCCCTTTGTCGTTGATACCAAAGTAGGAAGTACCCCAACCAGTAATGTTGTAAAGCTCTTCCGAGTCTTCAATACGCCATTTTCTCATCTATCAGATACGTTTACAGGTAATTGTTCGGATATTACACTAATTTATCGGGACAAAAGTAAGCATAAATCCTCAATCTGCCTTGCTTTCGGATAGGAAATACCGAATCTGTTTAGGACAAGCAAAAAAACAAGCGAAGCGCAACCCTCTAAAAACATAAAGATGCCGTGGGAAAACACCACGGCATCTTCAGGACAAACGTCACGGACAACAAATCACGGTATCTCATTCCAATAATCCATATTCGTCACCAGTTCGATTATGGTCTTCCTGTCGCCACGACGTACATGGTCGGATTGTGCAGAAGGCATGATTGCCACCCGTTTCCCCACACCACGCCATTTCAACATTTCAGCAGGAACCCCACGTTCTTGTAGTGCTTCCACCACAGCACGAGCACGAGCGCAAGACAAGCGTTCATTGTAAGATACCGAACCACGGGCATCCGTACAACCCGTAACAAGGTAGCGGCGGGAAGTGTCACGTTTCAGTATGGCTGCAATCTTGTCCAACGCTTCCTGCGACTCAGCAGCAAGTATTGCACTATCGAAATCAAAGTAAATCTGATCCAAGAAGTCCTCCAGCACAACAGGTACTTCTTTCTCTACGATGACTTCCTTCTCTACAATCCTCTCCACCGGCCTTTCCACCAGTTTCTCCACATATTGTACTACCGGGGCAGGTTTCTTCGTTTTGCCACCAAAACGCCAGATGACACGCGCCGAACCTTGCAAGGAGTTAGCCACATTCTTATACGGCATCAACAGATAATCAGCCTGCAAACCTATCCCCAAGCGATCGTTCAACCAGAAGTTGATACCACCACCCAATGAAACAGGCACCAGATGTTTACGGTCGCGCCCTTCCTTATTGCCGTAGTTGCTGAGAACCCACGACATGTCGTCCGGAGCCAAGCCTTCGCTACCGTTATACAGGATTTGAAAGTCCTTATACATGTAATTGACCCCGGCACGTAAATAAGGGTCTACATAGCGGGAATTGAAGTATTCACCTAACCTCCATTGCAAGCCCACGCCCGCCATGGCCATCAGTTTATGTTTCCCCTCTATTGCCTTATTGGTCAAACCGAGGTTACCCTGCAAATCAAGATAGAAGTGCTTATTCAACTCACGGGCGGCGTAAATGCCTCCACCCCACACGGCGTGGTTCAAGTCAAGGTCGAAAGCATAACCGCTCTCCAATGTACTGAAATTGCTGAAGCCTATGCGACTGAACTGAAAGACAGTACCGCCAAGACCTATTTCCCAAGCTTTCTTTTCCTTTTCCCCGGTTGTGGAGTCTTGCGCATAGACAGACAACACACCGAAAGAAAGCAATATGCAGATATACGACTTTAGTTTCATACCCATGAATTTATTCGTTAGAAGAAATAGCGGCATCTTTTAACCCAATCTCAATGCCGTCCTTGCCTGTCCCTTCAGGAGCCGTCACATAGTCCCCGTTTATCCTCAAGTAAAGTTTTCCGCTCCCTGTTCCAGTATTTCCCAATTTCAAATTGTAGAAGTTGGCCATCTGGTTATTGGTCAAATCGACAGTAGAATGGATACCGACATTGTTTGCTACAAAAGTACCGTCCTTCTTCACCTTCGACGTAATGATATTGGTAGAAACGTCCGAGCTTGCAAAGCTTATCTTAAATATCTCCGCTTCGGCGTCTATATTCCCTTGTACCGGAACATAAACATCCAGCCCGCCTTCTTGCTGGTCAGCTTTCTCGTAGTTTGTTTGCAAATAGAGGCTTTCTTCCATATTCTCCACATCCAACTTGCCGGTAAGCGATACCAAGTTTTGTGAACCTCCCGAACCAAAGAATTCGCCACGAGTCATCTCAACGATTGTCGGAGTAAACTGGGCAGGCAGGAGCTTAATGTATGCGCCAAGCATAAGGTTGTCCCCATAGCACCCTTTTATACCGATACGGGCATAGCGGTAATCGCCGTCGCTATAGTCTCCCCAATAATCGGCGTCTGCAGCGACTTTATCCTTATCCAGATATTTCAATGCCGTATAGATGAACTTTCGCTTGATTTGTACTCTACAGTTATTATAATTGACTCCTGTTTCATCGGCAGCCACTTCTATTTGCGTGCGTGTCTCCACAACTGTAGGATCGGACTGCACTCCGTCCTTATACTCATAGATCTCCACCGTTTTCTGTGTATTCCCCAATGCTGCAGGAATACCTTCCCATTCACCGGAACCGTCAGCATCCAATTTCTTACGCTGCACCTTGAACCAGAGGTTCACGCATGGTTTTGCTTGGTCATCACCGACGCCGAACAATCCCACAGTCGGAATCTTGCTTTCATTAACCACCAAGCGTACTTGCATCCTGGCCGGCACAATCGTGTTGTTTGCCGATTTCTCGAAAGCGGATTCCCCGGCTATCTTCACATCGACCTCGATGTTCTCATAAGACCGGTTTACAGGCAAGTCCGTTGCGGGCACTTCGATAAAGCCTTCGCCGTCTACCGTATATTCGCTTTGGGAGTCGGGGATTCCTTTTACTATCGTTCCGGCGGATGCGACTTTTCCTTTCGAATCATATACCTTATATGTCACAGAGCCATCTGCCCAATCCACATATTCTTCGATGTCCGGGTCTCCATAATACTGGATAATCACGTTCGGGCTGCCAAAGATTATCGTTGCGCCATCCTGGCCGTCTTGTCCCGGCTTGCCGTCCTGACCGTCTTCGCCGCGCAAGAAGTCCCAGAAGTCTTGAACCGACGTCCTGTTTTTCGGCCACAGCTCGCCATTCTTATATGCACGGCCGGCTTCCACTTCTTCTACCCAGAGTTCGTAAGCACTTTGCCCGGCAGACCCTGTTTCACCCGGCTCGCCTTTCTCTCCTTCGTCGCCTTTTTCACCATCATCGCCGTCCTCGCCCTTTTCGCCATCGTCGCCTTGGGGACCTTGCGCAGGTTTGCC
>CALUGY010000045.1 GCA_944320295.1 uncultured Bacteroides sp. | reverse complement strand
GATTTCCTTCGCCCGCTGTATTGGCAAGAGGTTGTTTTCCAGTCTTATCTATCCACCAATTCAAATCCCTATATACGGATGATTCGTGAAACATGACACCTGTGTTAGGAACAACATTCATGCCTATATCTCCTTGATTTTTTTTATCAGGATCTCCGGCAGCGCAAATGGCAAGTGCAAACATTGGATATTTTAATAATACCGCAAACGCCTGCCCTCTATCTTTTGAATATATCGTTTCATTATAGAACGAAAGACGGTCTTTTGTTACGAATGACATTTGATCGCCGTCATGGTCCCCAGAACGGTTTCTAACAGCTTCTCCATTGTTTCCATTTTCCGGTATTAATGTCCATGACAACTGGGGTTCTCCTCCAACGCCGCCACCACCAAAATCCACATCGTTCATACCAGGAAGAATGGTCCCATTGAATTTCTTTGTTGCAGAATTGAATTTTAATGTGTAATTCAAATAATCGTCCTCTGTAACGCAGCAAGGCTCAACTAAACATTGGTACTGCACAGATTGGTTCTCTGCCATATAGGCAACTAACTTGGCGTATTCAAGCGTCTCTACAACAAGTTCGCCTTCGGTTATCTCAATGGTTGTGGTACCCTCTTTGGTGAATCCATCTTCAGGAGTAATCAAGCGCATATCATTTTGATACAAGTCGCTTGAAAAATCCCATTCTTCCGGCAATTCGCCTTCTGTGGGCTTCTCTCCTTCCGGTGGCAATACTGGTATGAACGGGTCACGTTCGCTGTTTTCTCGTATTCTGATGGTTGCTTTTTCTTCCAAACCGAATGCTACTCCATCGCCAAGCGTTCCCACATCCTGTGTAGAAATAGTCTTGGCCATGTCCTCATTGGTGACGGAAGCCGACATCTTACAGGAACCTTCGGAAAGTTTAAGCAAGCCCTCCATGTTGGTAATTGCAAGCTCAGCACTACCTGTGATATTATACTTATTCACATATTGCTTCAGTGAATATTGGTATTGCGACAACTCTCCACTCGTAGACAACATGGTTTCAGAATAAGTTGTAACCGTTTCCGCCTCTGCTTCATTAGCTTCGAGCGAAGAGCTGATGCCGAACTCGACCGACGGTTGAAGTGGTCTAAAATCGACTATTTTGCCTTCACGGTATTCCGCATTGAAAACATCAGTAGTATATAGCCAACGGTAGAAGTATTGGAACTTACTCGTGTCAGACGTGTCTCCGCCTTTGCAGTACTGCACCTCAATGGTGACATAATACAGACGGTCAGGCAGTAGCATAGCATCGCCGTTGACAGCTTCTATCTTGAAATATTCCGATCCAAGCGGTATGGTCTCATTAAACGAACCCGAATAGGAATTCTTCTTAGACACGTTGTATATGATAGTCTGTACCTTTCCGTCCCTGGCCAGACAAGACATGATAAAGCGTACGCCTGCTATGCTATAACCCTCTTCTGGATAAGCCTGCAATGCCCAGCCAAGCAACATGCTATCTGAGTTTCGGAAATAACGCCACTCGTATAACTCGATATAGCCTGAACCTATCTTGTCCAGCTGTATGGTTCCGGATTTGGCCAGATAAGTAATAGGACCCCAGGTCATGCAAGGCGTTAGTGTGTAACTTATCGTACGTTCTTCCCTGGCTTCGATGTCGTATCCCTCGATGGTCGTCATCACGGCTTCAAGTTCGCGGTTAGAAGCTACCTGGTCTGCTTCTTCGGGCGTATCAGCTTCCCACATAACATGCTTGGCGGTTTCAGCGTCCGGCGTAAGGCTGTCTCCAATAGAGGCCATGACAGCGTATAGAAACACGTTATTATCGGATTCGTAGTACATCTGCGCCGTTATCTTCACGTCACGCAGGCTGCTTCCCGTATCGCCTTCCTTTTCGTTGAACTCGCAGACGATGGAAACGGAGAAATTGTCCACAGTAACAAGTTCAGCAATAAGCAGCAGCTGGCCTGACACTTTCGAGTTGAAGATATTGTACGGAGATTCCACCAAGCTGCGGTAACTGTCCACATCTGCTGTCCCGTCCGCTTTCTTTTCCATCTCTGGAATGATATAATTCTCACCTTCCCCTTCTATTTGGTAATCGCGCAGACGTCCAAGACGGGCTATCTTTCCTTCGTCAGTAATGGTAGCGAAGTATATCTCTACGGCCTTGGTGTCATACGGCGCAGCGTCCCCGCCGTTACGTCCATAATAATTCGGTTCATTGGTGTAACAGTCATACAGGCAGTTCCCGGCATGGTTCGTGGTGATCTGTCCCTTTGCCACATAGGCGAGAAACTTGTCACCCGGTGATAACTTTTCCGAGTAGAGCGTCTTCTGCACGTACAAAACGGACGCACCTTCGTTAGCATTATTGAAGTCAAAGTCCTTGTTTGTCAATGCGACCAATATATCCGAAAGCTCGTCTGTGGATATGTTGCGTTCAGGGGAAGGGAATGAACCCATCTGCCCACGATTTAGGAACGGACTGTACGAGGCCACATAAATCACTCCTCCGAACTCCACCATACCCACGGGAACGTATCCAGCAGGTAGGTAGGCGGTCTCCACGCGACCGTTGCCCATATCCGTCTGTAGGATGTACTCATTGCCGTTGAACGTGATGATGGTGCCATTAAGCGCGCTCGTCATCACGTTATTGGGCGTCGATATGGGGTTGAAGTCCATCACGAGACCCTTCTCAAATGTATTTCCTGTTTCTTTCCTGGACATCTCTAATAGTTTCTTATAGCAACAAAATTAAGGTTTGACGTATTCTCCGAGCCTTACTACATCGTATTGGCCAAGCTCGTACTCGTCCATCCACACGATATTACCGTAGAACCTGTCGTCATAAGCCTTAACGGCATATTTGTGTTTACCTAT
>CALUGY010000044.1 GCA_944320295.1 uncultured Bacteroides sp. | reverse complement strand
TCATGCTATTGTTGTTTTATGGTTTATTCCGTGCAATGTTAGCAAGAATATGCCTCTTCCATTGTTCTGTATGTTCAAAACGCTTGCCTATTTGTTTAATTACCTCCCTTCCCCTCACATCCGGACACCGGCCAGCACGCTTAAAAGAGTGATTAGCGGTTAGTGATGAGTGATTAATACCATGCTTCCGACAGCTATTTTGCTTGCCTATTCTTTAATCTCTAATCTTTTGATTAACCAAATATTACAGCAGCTATTCGGTCATTTGGCGCATTTCCGTTCGGTCGTTTGGCGCAATTTCATTCGGTCGTTTGGCCGTATTTTGTTCGGTCATTTGTACCAGCCCTGAAAAGTAGTGGCGCGTTTTCATTCGGTCGTTTGTACCAGCCCTGAAAAGTAGGCGGAAATGCCTCTGCCGGGGCTTCCCGTCCCGGCAAAGACAAGGGGCATCCAAGGTCGCCCTTGAATGCCCCACACACAGTAAGCAATTCTTTTTTAAATGTTGTATTCGAAAAAAAATGTGGTTTTTTAACCCAAAACAATGCTTAATGTATGATTACCAGTCTGTATTCTGATCCATACTGGAGTTTACTTCCAACTCTTTCAACGGAATAGGCAAGTACTTGTTGCGAGCCTTGAAGCCGTACTCTTTGTTGCTATAAGGCCATGTTACAGATACCTCGTACGTTTCCCCATCAGGCTGGAGAATAGAATTGAAAGAAGGAATTTCCTTGCCTTGTTCGCCCATTACCTCTTCAGCCAAGCCCCAGCGTACCAAGTCTTGGTAGCGCACGCACTCCAGGCAAAGTTCCAGGCGCTTTTCTTTCTGGATGTCTTCCAGCGTTACGGCAGGCAGCGGATCCAACTGGGCACGCTGGCGCACCTCGTTGATGTATCTCAACGCCCTGCCCTCAGGGTCTGTACTCATCACGTGGGCTTCGGCAGCCATCAGGAGTACTTCGGCATAACGCATAATACGCAAATTGTAATGCTGAGCGATTTGGAAGCCCGGATTCGGGTAAACGAGGTCACTGTTCAGTGAACGGTTTTTCCACATAAAGTAGCTCTCATGACCCGGCAACTGGGCACCGTTCATCACGCTGACACCTTCAGCCTGAATCTGTTCATAGGTGCGCACAGAACTGTTCAGGCGGTAGCCGTCCGGTCCCTCCCATTCCACAAAAGCATCATACAAGTCTTTGCGGGGATTAAAGAAGCCATAAGTACCTGTAGCAAAAGTGGCATAGGCCTGAGGCTGTAAAGTCAACAAACCAAAGCGCCAACCCTGCATGATGCCCACCATGCTCATTTGGTTCCACACCTGATTGGGGTCATTGGCCATCTGGAGCTCAAAGATCGATTCCTCGCAATTGTCTGCCGGAACATGAAGCAAGTTCTCAAAATCAGGATACAGGCCATACAAATGCGTATCGATTACCTCGTCCAAAATCTCTGCCGCTTCCGGATATTTCCCTTGGAACAGATAAGCCTTGCCCAAGAAAGCCTTGGCAGCCTCCAATGTGATACGAATACCGGTTTCCTGATCATTCAGGCTCGTTTTCGAAGGAAGTGCTCCGGATTCAATGGCCTCCGTCAAATCTTTTTCGATCGCGGCATACGTGCCTTCCGGCGTTCCATTAGGCTGGTGGTATTCGCTATCGTCCAACAGATGGTCGATAACAGGAGCCGTGCCCCACAACGATACCAAATAGAAATGGCTCCATGCACGTACTACCTTGGCTTCTGCAATGGCTTGTTTCATCACGTCCGTAGTGCCCGGCACATATTCAAGCAGTAGGTTAGCCTTATAAATCAGGCTGTACAAGCCAGAATACAGGCCTGAAATCATGCCGTTGCTGGAGTCAAAAGTGTACTCATTCAGTTTCTCCATGTCGGAGTTGTCACCGCGTGAACCTCCACCCGTCCACGTATCATCGGCCAGGGAGTTCAAGGTCATATACCAATTGTAATACTGGCTGCGCCATGTGGTGTACATGGAGGAAACACCTGCCATCGTTTCAGCATCCGTTTTGTAATATTCATCGGGAAGACCAAAACTGCCGTGTTTCGGAATATCCAAGCGGTCTACGCAACCACTGGTAGTACCCAAGGTGGCTGCTGCGACAAGTAAAGTATAGATATATTTTTTTGCTTTCATTGTAATGATTCTTTTTAAGGGTTAAAACTCAACGTTAAGACCGAATACCACCTTCTTCATGGAAGGATAGCCGCCCTTGTCTATACCCATACCGGTAGTGGCATTGGCAGAAGCCTCGGGGTCGAAGCCGGGATAGCTGGATATGGTAATGAAGTCTTCCAACGAGCAGAACAGGCGCAGGTTGTTGATGTAGACTTTCTTCAGCAGGTTCTTCGGCAACGTATATCCCAACTGAATTTGCTTGATCTTGAAGTAAGAACCGTCGTAAATCATGGCATCCGAAGTGATGTACTTGTCCATGTTGTTGGCACCTGCGCGGGGTACGGTACCGGCATGGTTGTCGGCCGTCCAACGGTTGTCATAGAAGATTTCCTTATACATGTTGGCGCTGGTGAAGTCCGGACGGTAAGAGCAGTGGAAAATGTCGTTTCCTACCGAACCCGTGCCGAAGACAGTCAAGTCGAGGCCCTTGTAAGCAGCCGTCAGCGTGATACCATACGTAAAGTCGGGAATAGCATCGCCAATGTAGGTACGGTCGCCATCGGCAATCTGTCCGTCACCGTCCAGGTCGGCAAACGTCGGGTCGCCGGTTTCCGGGTCTACGCCGGTGAACTTATAGCCGCGGAAGTAGTACACCGGATAGCCCTCTTCGAAGTAGCTGATGGTGTACGTATGATAATTGGAGCCAGCAATACGCTCTACCGAGGGATCCAGGTAAGTCACCTCGTTCTTTAGCGTAGCCAAGTTAGCACGTACGCTATAGCTGAAATCCTTAATATTGTCTCGCCAGCCCAGTTCGAACTCAAAGCCCTTGTTGGTTACATTACCGGCGTTAATAGGAGACATGGTTCCACCGGAAGCCAAGGACGGAGTGGTACCCCAAATCAACAAGTCTTTAGTCTTCTTGTTGTAGTAATCCATGCTAAACGTCAGGCGGTCACGCAGGAAGCGGGCATCAAAACCAATGTTGAACTGCTCGGAAGTTTCCCATTTCAGCTTGTCATTACCCATATAAGAAGGTCCTGCTCCAGCTGTATAAGAAGGAGAACCAAAAGGATAGGTGAACGGATAAAATCCGCTATTCACAATTTCATACGCATAAGAGTAGCCACTCAAAGCAGACAAACTACCGTTTTGACCCCAGCTGCCACGAATCTTCAGGCTGGGCACATAGTTCTTGATAGGTTCAAAGAAGCTTTCTTCCGAAACCGTCCAACCGGCAGATACGGCAGGGAAGTAACCCCAACGGTTAGTCAACGGCAGTTGCGACAGGTCGGCAGCATCGGCACGCAACGAGGCCTGCACCATGTAGCGACCCATGTAGTCATAGCCCACACGACCAAAGTAAGACATCTTGGCGGTGCGTGTCTTTTCACCTTGCACCCCTTTGGTAGAGGATGCCGTAGCATAGTTCAAGTAGTAGAACAACGGGCTGTTCATCGTCACGGCATCTTCACCATTAGCCGTCAGACTACCGTTTACATAGTCGTAAGTAGATTCCTGGAACGACATACCGAGCATGGCGGTCAACGTGTGGGCGTCTTTGAAAGTCTTCACATAGTTGGCGAAGTTTTCCCACTGGTAGTAAATACTGGTCGATGAGTTGCTGCTCAAGTCCACATATTCCTTATGTTGAGTGGCATTGCCGTAGAAAGGCAGGTTGGTCGTTGCCGAACGGGTACCCGACAAACGGTAACCGAAACGGGAAGTGAACGTAAACCCGTCGAAAGGCTTAAGGTCGGCATAGATAGAACCGTTGACATTGAAACCACTGTTCTTGGCAATCGTTCTGTCGCGCATAATCAACGGGTTCACATTCTCACCGGCATACCACTGGGAGGCACCATAATAATTGCCGTTCTCATCCTGCATCAAATGATAGCCCTGGTTCATGGCATTCTGCATATGCTCAGGCAATTCATCCGGGCTGTACGTTACAGCCGTGATAGGATCCATCATCATCACACCGGAAATCAAGCTGCCATATTCGTTCTGTGCAGATACGCTGCGCGTGTTGTATTTCTCTATCTGGTTGGTCGTACCCACTTTCAGCCAAGGCTTGATGTTGTACTCGGAGTTGATGGTAGCCGTCATACGCTGGTAGCTATCCGCATCGCCGCGCACGATACCGTCGTTATCCAAATAAGTCAGAGACAAATAGTAATTGCCCTGCTCGCTACCGCCGGAGAAAGAGAAGTTGTGCTTCTGCATGGAGCTATGCCCGAATGCAGCGTCCAGCCAGTCTGTGCTGACGCCATTCCAGGAAGCTTCCAAACCGGCACGATCCACGCCCAATTCCGACTGGTAATTGATGTATTCCTCACCGTTCAGCAACTTCGGTGTGCGGGCCAGCGATTGGGCCACATACTGGAAGTCGTAGGTAATCTTGCCCGTACCTACCTGGCCCTTCTTCGTAGTGATCAGGATAACGCCATTACCTGCCTCGGCACCGTAGATGGCAGCCGATGCGGCATCCTTCAACACTTCCATGGAGGCAATGTCGTTGGGGTCGATACCGCTGATGTCTTCCAGACGGACACCATCCACTACATACAGCGGGTCGGATGCCTGGTTGGAGGAGAAACCACGCACGCGCACGGTCGGCGCACTACCCGGGGCGGAAGAACCGG